>CBDUBW010000122.1:0-7391 GCA_965365485.1 uncultured Aquisediminimonas sp. | reverse complement strand
TTGACCCGGGCCTTTGCCCGTGTTTCGGGCGCCATCCATTCGAGCTTGCCCAGTCGTGCGTCCATCGCCTTGGTGATGTTGCGCACCAGCTCATCGGCCTTGGCCTTGGCGTCGGGCGGGAAGTATTTGCCGACGTAAACTTCGCCAACCGCCTCGCCCATCGCGGCATTGACGAAGTCTACGCCGCGTTTCCAGCGTTCCTTGAGTTGCGGGGTGCCTGACAGAACGGGCCCGTTGAACGCGAAATCTTCATCGACGAAGGCCTTGGAGAGGAACGGCGCTGCGTCCTTGATCGCATGGAAGGTCAGATAGTCTTTCCACACATCGAGCGGCTCAGACGCCGCGAGCTTGGCAGCTCCCTCGATCGCGCTGGGCTGTGTGAGGATGACCTTGTCGAGATTGCCGATGCCGACGGTGCTCAGATAGTCGCTCCAGTCGAAACCGGGAATCTTGCTGTCGAGCTCAGCGACCGCGGCCGGATTGTAGAGCTTGTCGATCTGCCGCGATTGCGCCTGCGTCCAGTGGGTCGCCGCGATCTTCTTCTCGAGATCGTAGATGCGTTGCGCCTTGGCGGGCGCATCGGCAATTCCCGCCAGCTTGAGCATGTTGCCGATATGCGCGACGTATTTCCCGCGGATTTCGACGAAACGCGGCTCATCGACGAGATAGTAATCGCGGTCGGGCAGCCCGAGCCCGCCCTGGCCGAGATAGCCCGAATAGACGCTATTATCCTTGAGATCGAGTTCGACCCCCATGCCGATCGGTACCGAAATGCCCATGCGGTTGAACTCGGCGAATGCCTCGGCAAGCTCCTCGTTTGAGCGCATCTCGCCGATTTCGGTCAGGATCGGCTTCAGCGGCGCCATGCCCTTCGCCTCGATCGCGGCCTCGTCCATGAAGCTGGCATAGAAATCGCCGACCTTTTGCGCCGCGCTGCCTGGCGCGGGATTAGCCTTGGCGGTCTCCTCGATGATCAGCCGAGTGCGCTGATCTGATAGATCGCGCAGTAAGGCAAACCCGCCCCATGACGAGCGGTCCGAAGGAATCTCGGTCTTCGCGTTCCACTTGCCGTTGACGAACAGATAGAAATCGTCACCCGGTTTTACGGCGGGGTCCATTCCGGCGGTATCGACACCGAAGCTGCCAAGCTGAGGCTTTGCCGATGTGGCCGCAGAAGACGAAGCCGCTGCAGTTTCGGCCTGCGCCGCGACACCGCCCAAGACGATCGCCAGCGCCGCAGCGCCGGCCAGATATGCGTGTTTCATGAACATCCCTTTCATGCGTTGATCGCGGCGCTAGCGCGGCGCGCGTGCCACGCAAGGGTGTTTGTCGATCACGAGCGCGGGTTGGTCGAAGGACTAAATGCCTGTTCCAAGCAATCGAACGATTTCAGGCCCGCGAAAAGCGCGACAAGCCATCTTCATGCGCGGTCAGCACCCCGCCCCGCCCCACCGGCTCTTCCACGCCATCGGTCAGCCAGGCGATCGTCGCTTCGTCGTTCGCGGGGATGTGCCCCAGCGTCCGCGCACCCTCGGGCGTACGGGCGATTACCGATCCCATCCGCGGCGTGCCGTCGCGGTGATAGAAGACGGTATAGCTCTCGATCGTCGCGAGGCCCTGATAGCCCTCATCGACCGGCGGCACCTCGCCGCGCAGCGCCTTCGCCTGAGGGTTGCAATCATATTCGTGCGGAAACGTCGCGTTGGGAAAAGGCTCGCGCGAAAGCATGATCGCGTGAAAATGTGTCGCGAAGCCGCCATTGGCGAACATCAGCGCAGTGCCGCCTTCGCGGCGCAGCTTTTCGACCATCGATCCGATCGCGTGGCTCATATAATTGCCGATCGGCCCGCCCCCGAAGGTCAGCCCGCCGAACGCGGTGATCGGTCGATCGACCGGCCAGTTAAGGATCCGCCGCGCCATCTTGGGCACGCAGGGAAAGCAACTGTAAAGCTCGACATGATCGAGATCGGCGACGGTTGCATTGTTGCGCTTCAGCGTTTCCTCGATCGTGACGCGCATGCCCTTGGCGTCCGAATAGCTGTCGCGCTTGAGGATGCTGTTCTCCTCATGCGCCGCCGCGCCCATGCCGACATGGATGATCTTGTCGTCGGGCACGCCCGCCCGTCGCGCTTCGGCAAGCGAGGTCACGATGAACGCCGCGCCCTGATTGACGCTCGCATTCGCCACCATCCGCTTCTGGTAAGGGAAAGCGATCGGGCGGTTGTCGGCGTCGGCGCCGGTGATTGCTTCGGGCGTCTGCGGCTGGCGAAGCCAGGCGGTGGGATTGGCAGCGGCGACCTCACTCATCCCCGCCCAGATCGAGCCCGATTCCGCTTGCGCTTCGGTGAGCGACTGACCCCAGGCCGCACGCGTCGCGTTCTCGTAGATGGGATAAAGATCGGTCGGCGCGTAGAGGCCGTGCCGCATCAATAGGCTGGGATTGTCGGGCCGGGCGCGTTCGCGAAGCGCGTCGCGTTTTTCGCCTGTCGCCGCCTTTGCACGTATCGCCGCGGTGCGGAGCGCTTCGGCCCCGGCGACGCACGCGACCTTGATCTCGCCCGCGCCGATACGGTTGGCGGCTTCGTGGAGTAATTGCACCGGGCTTTCCCCGGTCGGGTACGGCGTTTGCTCGACATGGCCGGGCGTGATGCCCAGCTTTGCGACCAGCTTTTCGGCGCAATTCCCGAGCTGCGGAAAGGCGATCTGCGCGACGGTGGCGACGCTGTCCAGCTTCGCGATCCAGCCGCCGCCGGCATCCTGGTCTGCCGCCTCGACTGCCTGCACCATCAGTTCCAGTGAGTCGTAAAGGCTGTCGCGGTCGTTGATCTGCCCCTGCCCGACGATGACCGGGATGCGTTCGGGATCGGTATTCATTTCCGCCCCACCGGCGTCGCGGCGGGGGTACCGAGGAAGCGCGGTGCGGGCGCGGGCTGATTGATGCCATCGACATTTACGAACGTCTGCCGAGCGACATTATGCGGATGCTGCAAGGCATCGGCCATCGATACGATCGGCCCGTAGCAGACGTCGCTGCCTTCCATTAGCGCGTCCCAATGCGCGCGCGGCTGCGACTTGAAGATCGCCGTCAGCTTGTCCTTGAGCTTGGGCCAGGCTGCCTTGTCCATCTGAGCGTCGAAATCACTGTCATCGGTAAGGCCGAGCTTCTCCCGCAGAAGCGCATAGAATTGCGGCTCGATCGACCCGATCGAGATGAACTTGCCATCGGCGCATTCATAGCTGTCGTAGAAGTGCGCCGCGGTATCGAGCATGTTTACGCCGCGGCTGTCCTCCCACATACCCATGCCGCGGAAGCCCCATTGCATCGCATGAATGATCGCCGCGCCATCGGTCATCGCGACGTCGACCACCTGCCCCTGCCCGCCGCGCGCGACGTTGAGCAGCGCCGCGATCATCCCGAAGGCGAGCATCATCCCCCCGCCCGCAAAATCGCCGATCGCGTTGGTCGGCGGGGTCGGCTTCTGATCGGGGCGACCATAGGCGTGAAGGTTACCACTAACCGAGATGTAGTTGATGTCGTGCCCGGCCGCGTGCGCGAGTGGCCCCGTCTGCCCCCAGCCGGTCATGCGGCCGTAAACCAGCTTGGAATTGTCGCCATGGAGCACCTCGGGCCCGAGGCCCATTCGCTCCATCACCCCGGGGCGAAACCCTTCAAAGATGCCATCGGCCTCTCGACACAACCCGCGCACTTTCGCAACACCGTCGGCCGATTTCATATCGAGCTGAACGATCTCGCGATTGCGCGTAAGGACGTCGCGCCCACCACTGTCGCGTGCTCCGACGCGCTCGACGCGGATGACCCGGGCACCATGATCGGAGAGCATCATCCCTGCGAAGGGCGCTGGGCCGATCCCCGCCATTTCGATGAGCGTGACCCCTTCAAGCACTCCGGCCATAGACTCTCTCCCACTTGCCGCTTCGCGATGAAGCTGCTTTACGTTTGCGTCAAGAAACTTGGGGAGGCGATGATGCCCGCGACTTTGTATGAGGCTGTGATCCCGTCCTATCTGCAGACGCTCGGCGCGGTAAAAGGTCTGCTAAGCAAGGCGCAGACCTTCTGCGCGGAGCAGGGCATCGACGAGGCCGACATGATCGGCGCGCGGCTGGCCGAAGACATGCTGCCCTTCGCCTATCAGGTGAAGTCCTGCGCGGAGCATTCGATCGGCTCGGTGCGCTCGCTCAGCAAGGGCGTGTTCAACCCTGCTCTCGATCCGCCGCCCGACAGCTTCGCCGCGTTGCACCAGAAGATTGACGGTGCGATCGCCGAACTGAAAGCGATCGACGCCGCGGAATTTGAAAACTGGGTCGGCGGCGATATGGCGTTTGAGTTCGGTGAGACCCGCATTCCCTTCACCGCCGAGAACTTCCTATTCTCGTTCAGCCTGCCAAACTTCTACTTTCACGCCACGGCCGCCTACGCGATCATGCGCATGAAGGGCGTGAAGATCGGCAAGCGTGACTTCATCGGCATGCCGCGGATGAAGGTGTAGATCTTCGCGGCACTCAAAACCGTCTTGTGATGATGTATCATTAAATTTAAACGCATTGCGAATCGGAGCGTCGCCATGCGTACAATCACCGTTGCCTCAATCCTTACGATCGCCCTGGCGGCCCCCGCACTCGCCCAGTCGACCGGCGATCACCATGAAGTTGCCAACGACATCGTCGTCACCGCGATCATCGCGCGCAACCAGGCCGATATTCTCTCGGGCACGTCGATCGTCTCCGGTGAAGAGCTGCAACGCGAACTGCGCCCCACCATCGGCGAAACGCTGGCGCGGCAGGCCGGTGTTTCCGCGACCTCGTTTGGGCCCAATGCGTCGCGACCAGTGCTGCGCGGCTTCCAGGGCGAGCGAGTCCGCGTTCTTTCGGACGGCATCGGCAGCTTCGACGTTTCCAACACCAGCGTCGATCATGCCGTCGTCATCAATCCGCTGACTGCTGATCGCATCGAAGTGCTGCGCGGCCCCGCGGCTCTGCTGTTCGGATCCTCTGCGATCGGCGGCGTCGTCAATGTCATCGACAGCCGCATCCCGCGCCGGATCACCGATGAAAATGTCCATATCGATGGCATCGCTACCTATGGTTCGGCCGCGGATGAGCGGTCGGGCGGTGCGAGGGTCGATCTGCCGCTTTCGAACCGGATCATCCTGCATTTCGACGGCAGCTACAACAAGACCGACGATCTCGAGATCGGCGGCGCCGTGCTGAGCCGAGATCAGCGCGCGGCGGCCATCGCCAGCGGCGATCCCGACGCAATAGCCGCAGCCAATCTGCGCAACCGCCTGCCCAATAGCGCCGCGCGAACCTGGGATGTCGCGGGCGGCTTTGCGGTGATAGCAGATGGCGGCAGTCTGGGCGCTTCGCTGAGTCGCTATGACAGCCTTTATGGCGTCCCTGTACGGTACGCGACTGAGGCGATCGCGCCGGGAGAAGAGGGGCCGGAGGAAGTTCGACTCGACGTAAAACAAACGCGTCTCGACATTCGCGGAGAGGTCAATCCTTCGGCTGGCTTTCTCGACGCCATTCGCTTTCGCGGCGGTTACGCCGACTATCGTCATAATGAAGTCGAAGACACGGGAGAGATCGCCACGACCTTCCGCAACGAAGGTTTTGAAGGTCGGCTCGAACTCGTTCAACGTGAGCGCAATGGCTGGAAGGGCGCGATCGGCGCGCAACTCCTGCTGCGCGAACTCGACATCGTTGGCGAAGAAAAGTTTCTTCCGCGCAGCGACACCCAGCAATTCGGCGTCTTTACCGTTCAATCGTTCGATCTGGGTAAGGCGCGTGCCGAGATCGGCGGGCGTATCGAACGGTCGGAGCTCTCCGAGGCCGCCGACGAAACGCTCGGCAACCCCGAGATCGGTCGGCGTTTTACTGCCTACTCGGCATCGGCGGGTGCCAATTACGAGTTTGCGAGCGGCTGGCGCACCGGGATCAACGCCTCGTACACGCAACGGGCGCCTTCGGCCGAGGAGCTGTTCTCCAACGGTCCGCACGCGGGCACGCAAGCGTTCGAGATCGGCAACCCCGCGTTCCGCAAGGAAGTCTCAACCGGGCTGGAGGCGACGTTGCGTGGGAAGAGCGAGGGCTATTCGCTCTCGGCTTCGGTCTATTACAGCTGGTTCAAGCGGTTCATCTTCGAGACACCAACGGGCGATGTCGAAGATGGGCTGCCGGTGTTTCAGTTTTTACAGGCCCCTGCCCGCTACTACGGTGCCGAGATCGAAGCGTCGGTGAGAGTGGCTCAGCTCGGCGCATTTGCGATCAATCTCGATGGCGTCGGCGACTACACCCGGGCTCGGATCAAGCGCGGCGGGCCGGTGCCGCGGATTCCGGCGCTGCGATTGCTCGGCGGGATCGAGGCGCAGTCGGACACACTGACTTTTCGCGGCGAAGTCGAATGGGTCGATGATCAGGATCGCGTCGCCGCGTTCGAAACGCCGACCGACGGCTACACGATGGTCAACGCCGCGATCGCGTTCAAGCCGTTCGGAGAGGATGGCGCCGTCGCGCTCAATCTTTCGGCGAACAACATCTTCGATGTCACTGCCCGCCGGCACGCAAGTTTCCTCAAAGATTTCGCTCCGCTGGCCGGGCGCGACATCCGCATCGGTGCGCGCATCGCTTTTTGAGGCGGCCGGTTAGAAAACGAAATAGGCCCCGCCCTTTTCGCGCGCGCGTTTCCAGGCGGGGCGGGCATGAGCCCACTCGACGAATTTGGTCAGTTTGGGCTTGTCGGCCGCCAGGCCCTGCATCACCGCGACCTCGGCGGGGAAGCTCATCATAATGTCGGCAGCGGTAAAACTGTTGCCGACGAAAAAGCCTTCATCGCTCAGCGATTGCTCCATGAAGGCGTTCTGCGCTTCGAATTGCTGATCGATCCGCGGCTTCAACGCCTGTCCGGCTTCGCCGAGCCGCGCGGTGTAGAGATTGAGCAGGATGGGCGTCATCGCCGATCCCTCGGCGAAATGCATCCATTCGAGATAGGTCGTGTGCGCCTCGCTCCAGCGTTCGGGCACGAGGTGCGCGCCATTGTGCCGCTCGCAGAGATATTCGCAGATCGCGCCCGATTCCTGAATGATGCGTCCGTTATCCTCGAGCAGCGGCGATTTACCCAGCGGGTGCACCGCGAGAAGATCAGGCGGCGCGAGATTGGTGACGGCGTCGCGCTGATAATGTTTGATCTCATAGGGCACGCCGAGTTCCTCGAGCAGCCACAGGATACGTTGCGATCGCGAATTGTTGAGGTGGTGAACGATGAGGGCCATAAAATCTCCTAGGTGTTGCGCCGTGCAGTCATGATCCAGGCCGCCGCTTCAAAGCCGACCTGGCCATTGCTCAGATACTTTTGGGCGACCGCACGCAAACGA
>CBDUBW010000121.1:0-7510 GCA_965365485.1 uncultured Aquisediminimonas sp. | reverse complement strand
ATCCGGTAGCGCAAGCTGGGCACCCCTTCGCGCGGTTCCGGCGCGACATACCGCAACCGGGCTTGCCCAAGATTTTCGAAGCTGGCGCCGTCCTGCCCGACCAGGAAGAGCGGCATCTCGAAGCTGACGCTCCTCCGCTTCCCAATCTCTCGCGGCGGCCGCGCGATCAGGTCGGCGAAGTCGAAATCATAAAGCCGCCACCGCTTTCCAGCCGCGATGGTGAAAATAGGCGGGGCATCGGGCGCGCCGGTACTGACGCGCAACCGCTTCGCCTTTCGATCATGCGTCATCCAGCCTTCAGCCTTTTGCGTGCCGTCGCGGTTGAGCCTGCCACCGACGATGCGAAGCGTTTGCCCGGTCTTCGCATCGAGATCGGCAGTGACCAAGGCGGCGTCGGTGCAGCGTCCGCGCATCTTGATGACGCTTAGACGCGTCGGCGACTCGCGAAAAACGGTGATATTCTCCGCCTCGCTGCCGTCGCTGTTCGAGCGGATATAATGCCATGTGCGCGGGGGAAGCGCCGATGCGGCCAGGGCCAGCGACACGATGAGGGACATATCGCATGATAGCTTCGTTAGGTTGCCTAGTCACGCAAGCGAAGGCACAGGTGAACCGCCCGGAAAAGCCATGCCACCCCTCATCTCGACAGGCGGCGCCGCGTGAATTAGCCGGTTGGAAGAAGGAGAGGCGCGATGAACATGCACGTCAGCCCGGCCGCTTTCACGCGAATTAGGATCGATCCGCTGTCGCCGGCAATCGGTGCCGAGATCGCCGGGGTGGATTTGCGTGAGCCTCTCGACGACGCGACCGTGGCCGAGATCCGCGCCGCGCTCCTCAAACATCGCGTCATCTTCTTTCGCGATCAGGATTTGAGCGTCGAGCAGCACATCGGCTTTGCCCGGCGATTCGGCGCGCTCGAGATCCATCCAGCCACTCCAAAGGATCAGTCCAACCCGGAAATTCTGCACATCGCGCATGACGAAAAGAACCGGGGAATGGAGAATTTCTGGCATTCCGACGTAACCTGGCGCGCAGAGCCGTCCCTCGGCTCGATCCTGCGCGCGCGCGCGGTGCCTGAGGTAGGCGGCGACACGCTGTTCGCCTGCATAGTGGCGGCGTATAAAGGGCTGTCACCGGCGATGCAGGCCTGGGTCTGCACACTGACCGCCGTCCACGATATGACGCGCGTTTTCGCCCGGCGTCTCGGCAAGACTGCCGAGGAGCTTCACGCCAAATATCCGCCGATGGAACACCCGGTTGTCCGCACCCATCCCGAGACCGGCGAGCGCGCGCTTTACGTCAACACCGCCTTCACAAGTCACATCAAGGGGCTGAGCGCGAAGGAAAGCGATTGGCTGCTGACGCATCTCTACGCGCAGGCTGCGATCCCGGAATATCAGTGCCGCTTCCGCTGGCAGCCCAACAGCATTGCCTTCTGGGACAATCGTGCCAGCCAGCATTACGCTGCGTCCGACTATTTCCCCGCCTATCGCGCGATGGAGCGCGTCACGATCGCGGGAGATCGCCCCTATTTCGATCCGTCGCGATAAATCAGGAAACGACCATGAGCCTATTCGAAATCCCGCAGGACATCACAGATTACCTCGCCGAGCTCGACGATTTTATCGAGCGCGAGATCAAGCCGATTGAGCAGCGCGACGACAATATCCGCTTCTTCGATCATCGTCGCGAACATGCCCGCACAGATTGGGACAATGACGGCCATCCGCGCGCCGATTGGTGGGCACTGCTCGCGGAAATGCGTCGTGTCGCGGATGCCGCGGGCCATTACCGCTTCGCCATCCCCGCCGAGTTCGGCGGCAAAGATGGCAGCAACCTGGCGATGGCCGTCATCCGTCATCATCTCGCCGCCAAGGGCCTTGGGCTGCACAACGACCTGCAGAACGAGTCGAGCATCGTCGGCAATCTCGTCCAGGTGCTGATGCTGCGCGACTTCGGCACCGAGCAGCAGAAGCGCGACTTCATTCCGCTTATGCTCGAAGGCAAGATGGGCTGGAGCTTCGGGCTGACCGAAGAGCATCACGGCAGCGACGCAACGCATATGGATACCACTGCCGTCCCGCACGTGAAGGATGGCGTCGCGGGCTATCTCATCAACGGCAACAAGATGTGGACGACGGGGCTGCCCTATACTTCGCACGTCATGACCTTTGCGCGCACCAGCGGCGTCGACGGCAAAGCGCGCGGCATCACCTGTTTCGTCGTGCCCAGCAATGCCGAGGGGTTCAAAATCGGCGAGTATATGTGGACATTTAACATGCCCACCGATCACCCAAAGATCAGCTATACCGATGTCTGGGTTCCAGAAAGCGCGATCCTTGGGAAGCTCGACGAGGGGCTCGCGGTCGCGCAGCATTTCGTCCACGAAAACCGCATCCGCCAGGCGGCATCGTCACTTGGCGCGGCGCAACACTGCATCGACGAGGCGGTGAAATACGCCCGTGAACGCAAGCCGTTCGGCAAGGCGCTCGCAGTCAACCAGGCGATCCAGTTCCCGCTGGTAGAACTCGCGACCGATGCCGAGATGCTGCGCCTGCTGATCTACAAGACCGCCGCAGAGATGGACACGATGACCAAGCCCGAAGTCGCGATCCGCCTCTCCGACAAGGTCAGCATGTGCAACTACAAGGCTAACCGGCTGGTCTGCAACGCGGCAGACTTTGCTATGCAGGTTCATGGCGGCATGGGCTATTCACGCCACAAGCCGTTCGAGCACATCTACCGCCACCACCGCCGCTATCGGATCACCGAGGGCAGCGAAGAAATCCAGATGCGCAAGGTCGCCGGGCACCTATTCGGCTTCATGGGGTGAGCCTCAAGCCGCCCGAGGGCTTTGCGCCGCATTTCCGCAAGAGCCCGCTGACCGACCCGTGGGAGCCGCTATTCTCACGGATCGATGAGGGCGCTGTCGTGATCGGCCTGCGCGCGGGAGAACAGCACTGCAACTCTCGCGGGCTGGTTCATGGCGGGCTGATCTCGGCGCTTGCCGATAATGCGCTGGGCCTCTCTTGCGCGAAACAACATGACCCGCAGGTGGGGCTGGTGACTCTCTCGCTCAATCTTGAATTCCTGAAGGCGGCCCGTGCAGGGCAATGGCTCGAATTCGTGACCAGCTACACCAAGATTGGCCGCCGCGTGGATTTCGCGCAGGGCCATGTCACCGCCGATGGCGAACGCTGCGCGCTGGTTTCGGCAAGCTTCGCCGTGCCATTGGATTGAGATGGCCCGCGTGATTGATCGCGCGGCGTACGCAGCGCCGCTCGCCGGATGGCTAGTCATTGCGCTCGCATCCGTGGGCGTTTCAAATACTGCCGTTATCGGCTTGGTTCTGGTGGCCGTCGTGCTGGCCGCTGTGCATCATGCAGAGATTGTCGCACACCGGGTGGGCGAGCCGTTCGGGACGCTGATCCTCGCGGTCGCAGTGACGGTGATCGAGGTCGGGCTGATCGTATCGCTGATGCTCGCCAATCGCGAAGCGGCGACGACGCTGGCGCGCGACACTGTCTTTGCGGCGGGAATGATCATTATGAATCTGCTGCTCGGCATGTGCCTTATAGCAGCGGCGCGGCACCGCGACGAAGCGCGCTTCACCCGCACGGGCGCGACGGCGGCGCTGAGCACGCTCGCCACGCTGATGGTGCTGACGCTGATCCTGCCCAATTTCACGACCAGCGTGGCCGGCCCGGTCTACAGTCCGGCGCAGCTGATTTTCGTCGCTGCATTTTCGTTACTACTCTACCTCGTCTTTGTCTTCGTGCAGACGGTTGGCAATCGCGACTATTTCCTGCCCAAAGGCGACGCCCGCGACGAGCCCGATATCCACGCTGCGCCCCCGAACAGCCGCACCGCCTGGGCATCGTTCGGCGCGCTGATCGTCAGCCTCGGCGCGGTGGTACTGATGGCAAAATCGCTCTCGGCACCGCTCGAGCGCGCGGTTGCCGCAAGCGGAGCGCCGCACGCCGTGGTCGGCATTGCGATCGCGGGGATTGTCTTGCTGCCCGAATGCGTCGCGGCGGTGCGCGCGGCGCGAAACAACCGGTTGCAAACCAGCCTCAACCTTGCGCTTGGATCGGCTCTGGCGACGATTGGGCTGACCATCCCCGCTGTCACCGCCGTCTCGTTCGCGCTCGATCTGCCGCTGACGATGGGGCTCGACGGCAAGGGTATCATCATGCTTTCACTAACGCTCTTCGTCGCCGCGCTCTCGCTGGCACGAGGGCGGACAACCGTGCTGCACGGCGCCGTCCATCTCGTCATTTTCGCCGCTTACCTGATGACGACCATCATTCCTTAGCCGCGACGATCGACGCTTCGGCTGGCTTCGAACAAAGCGTCGCCAAGCAATGCGGCCCACCGCTTCTGCCCGTCGACGTCGGCGATCAAATCCTGCCGAACTTCGATCTCGGCATAAGGGAGGCCCGAGTTGAAGCAGTGGTGCGGCACGCTGAAATCGGTGTTGTCCATGCGATACGGCTCATTATCACCGACGGTAAGTCCAGCAATGCGCTGCAGAATTCCCAGCAGCGCGCACGCAAACTGCATCTCGCCCGATGCGTGGAGTATCCCAACCTGCCAGGGCCGCGCCCTGCCGTCCATGACCGGCGTGAAGCTATGCAGGGCAATGAAGATGGTGTCCCGTCCGGTGCGCCGGCGTTCGGCGAGCAAGGCCGAAATCTCGTCATGATATGGGCGGTGAAGGCTGTCGATCCTTGCGGCCCGATCGGAAGCGGTGAGGCCGCTATTGCCGGGAATGACCGTGCCGTCCGATATCTCGGGAATTGCGTCGGCGGAATCGGGACGGCGATTGCAGTCAATGACAAGGCGTGAGTAACGCTGGGCGACAAAGGTCGCGTCGAACCGCGTGGCCAAAGCTTCCCCGAGGGCACGCACCCCGATATCCCAGGCAATATGCCGTACCCGATCGGTAGCCGAGACCCCCAGCGTATTGAGCCGCCGCGGGATGCGCTTTCCGGCATGGTCACCGGTGAGAAGGAACGGTGAGCGGCCTCCTGCGTTGATAATCTCAACGGGGCGCGGCTCGTCCTCCCCGATCAGCCGCTTTCCGTCGTCAACTGTCATCGAGCACTCCATCCATGCCAGTCCTGACGATCCATCATGTGACAGAATATAAGTATAAACTGCCGGTCGCGTTCGGTGATCATCGCATCATGATGCGACCGCGCGAAGGGTTCGATCAGCGGTTGATCAATGCCAGCCTCTCGATAGAGCCTGAGCCGCGCGAGTTGCGATGGCTTCACGATGTTTTCGGGAATGCGGTGGCGGTCGCGACTTTCGATCGCCGTTCAACCCACCTGAAGGTCGAAAGCCGCGTCACGCTCGATCATGCCCCGCTCGCCGCTGCCCAGGTCGATGTCGAGGTCTATGCCCGCCGCTTTCCCTTCACTTACTCTTCCGAAGATATGCCCGATCTGCTGCGTTCGATCGAGCGGCAATATCTTGATCCCGGGAGGGTGGTGGACAATTGGGCGCGCGGCTTCCTGCGTGAGCGCGGAACCACCGACACTGTCAGCCTGCTGAGTGAGATCGCAACGCATATCAAGCGCGAATTCACTTATGTCGCGCGTCATGAAAAGGGAACGCAGACCCCGATCGAGACGCTCGAGAAGCGGCAGGGAACATGCCGCGATTTCGCTGTTCTGATGATCGACGCGGTAAGAGCGCTCGGGCTCGCGGCGCGCTTTGTCTCTGGTTATGTCTATAATCCATCGCGACGCGAAGGGCGGGTCGGCGGCGGCAATACTCATGCCTGGGTACGCATCTTTCTTCCGGGATCGGGCTGGGTCGAATTCGATCCGACCAACGGCATCATCGGCAATCGCGGGCTGGTGCGCGTGGCGGTCGCCCGCGATCCGTACCAAGCGCTGCCGTTATCCGGGACGTTCAAAGGGTTTCCGGCAAGCTATCTGGGAATGACCGTTAAGGTTGACGTCGAACTCGACGCGCAAGCCAACACTGTGAACATGGCGGGCGGCGCAGTGAACACCCGCCCCGTTGTCAGCGTAAGGAGCAAAAGCGCATGCTGATCCGCGCGGGATATGAGATCGCGTTCGAAAGTCCTGTCGCGACGCCCATGCTCGCAATGCTGAGCATCCACCCGTCGCGTCACAAGGATTTGCAAACGCCGCAGCGACTGGAAACCACGCCGGAAGTCCCGATGTATAATTACGAAGATACGCTGGGCAATGTCTGTACGCGGCTGACGGTGCCCGAAGGCGGGCTGACGCTGAGCTGCGATTTCGTGATCGAGGATGGCGGAGCCGCCGACATCCCCGCCCCCGACGTCCCGATCACGCGGGTCGAGGAATTGCCGGACGATATCCTCATCTATTTGCTCGGCAGCCGCTACTGCGAAACCGACCGGCTGATGGATGTCGCCTGGGCCGAATTTGCGCACATCACCACCGCCCGCGCACGGATCGACGCCATCGTCGATTTCGTCCACAATCATATTCGCTTTGGATATGAGCATGCACGGGCCGACCGGACGGCATGGGGCGGCTATCAGGAACAGATCGGCGTGTGCCGCGATTTCGCGCATCTCGCGGTAACGCTGTGTCGCTGCATGAACATTCCGGCGCGCTACTGCACCGGCTATCTCGGCGATATCGGCGTCCCGCCCGTCGACGACCCGATGGATTTCTCTGCCTGGTTCGATGCCTATGTCGAAGGCGAATGGTACAGCTACGACGCGCGTCACAACCAGCCGCGGATGGGCCGCATTCTCATGGCGCGCGGCCGCGACGCGACCGACACCGCGCTTACCACCGCGTTCGGGCCGGCAAGGCTGACCGGCTTCCAAGTTCATACCGACGAGATCGATTCGCTCGACGGCATTGGCCGCTAGGCCAGCGGTAGTCCGTCAACAGTCAGACGCCCGGCGATCGATGGCCGCGCCTCATTTGAGGCGCGGCCTGTTCCGTCAGAAGCGGAACGATCCGGTAAGGCGGATTGCATGCATGTTGAAGCGAGCGTCGCTGCGCGCGAAGTCCGTTCCGCCCGAAACGAGCAGAAACGGGTTCGTCGGGGCCGCGGTGCCGGGACCGACATTGACGCGGAAATCATCGTCGATGAAGCGCGTGTACTGATATTCGAGACCGAGCGTGACCGGCCCGAACACCTTGGCTTCGACGCCGCCGCCCGCAGACCAGCCCCAGCTGCTCGTCTTGCCGTTGTTGGCGAAGCTGTTGGCCCCGTTGGTCGTCACGAAGCGGTTCTTGATCTTCCCATATTCGGCGCCGCCCATTCCGTAGAACAGAACGCCCTTGGTCGCGTAACCGATCCGGCCCTTGGCGCCGATCGAGTAATCGAGCTTGCGGCTGAAGACGTAGGACGCGGGGGTCGTGCTGAAGGCCGTCACATAATCGACCGAATCGGTCTTGCGCCCATCGACGAAGAAACCGACGACGAGGCCGCTATCTCCGAGCATGGTGTCCGCACCCGCCCGCACCGAATAATCGTAGCTTTCCTT
>CBDUBW010000120.1:0-7519 GCA_965365485.1 uncultured Aquisediminimonas sp. | reverse complement strand
CGCGGCCCCGACGAGCGCTGGGCGCTCGAATTCTGGGGCCAGAATATCTTCAACAAGGATTATGCGCAGGTCGCCTTCAATTCGCCGTTCCAGGAAGGCGGGACTTCGACGACGGCTGCCTTCGCGGATCCGCAATATCCGGGCGGACGCCAGGTGTTCTCGCAGTTCCTCGCCGAACCGCGGACCTATGGCATCACCGGCCGGTTCAAATTCTGATCGCGCCATCTGTCTGAGAAAACGCCCGCTCCGGACCCCTCCGGAGCGGGCTTTTCTTTGCCCGTTCGCGTCGTTAGCGTCTCTCAAAACATGGGAGAGCGAGCATGCCAGCATTCGAAACCGTCACGACAGGCTTGCGCTTTCCCGAAGGGCCCGTGGCGATGCTCGATGGCAGCGTCATCCTCACTGAAATCGCGCGTGGGCAGATCACGCGCGTCCGTCCCGATGGAAAACAGGAAAAGGTGGCCGATGTGGGAGGCGGACCTAACGGCCTCGCGATGGGATCGGATGGCGCGCTTTACTGCGTGAACAACGGCGGCTTCGAATATATCGAGAATAACGGCATGCTGGCGCCGCACGGCATCGCCAAGGATTATTCGGGCGGGCGGATCGAGCGCATCGATCCCGCGACCGGCAAGGTCGAGATCCTCTACAAATCGGGCGATTTCGGCCACACGCTGCGCGGCCCCAACGACATCGTCTTCGATGGCCAGGGCGGCTTCTGGTTCACCGATCACGGCAAGGTCGATTACGAAGCGCGCTGCCACGACATCGTCGGCATTTTCTACGGCCGCGAAGACGGATCACATCTCGAGGAAGTGATCTTTCCCTCGTACAATCCCAACGGCATCGGACTTTCGCCCGACGGCAGCAAGCTCTACGCGGCGGAGACCTACACCTGCCGTTTGACCGCGTTCAACGTCGTCGCGCCGGGCAAGGTCGATGCGACCGCAGGTGTCGGCGGACCCGGCATCCCGCTCTATCGCCCCGCAGGCTATAAATTTTTCGATTCACTGGCGGTCGAGGCGAACGGCAATATCTGCGTCGCGACGATTGGCGAATGCGGCATCTCGGTGGTCAGCCCGGCGGGCGAACTCGTCGAATTCGTCGAGACCGACGACATCTTCACCACAAACATCTGCTTCGGCGGTGACGATATGATGGATGCCTGGATCACGCTTTCGGGCACCGGGCGGCTGGTCAAGACGCGTTGGGCGCGGCCGGGGTTGAAGCTCGCTTACTGAGCGTCGATCGCGGCGCGCGCTTCGGCGACATTGTCGCTGAAGATGCCGGAGACGCCCGCCCTGACGAACTCGCGGATTTCGCCCGCGAGATCGCCCTTGGCGCGCGGATCCGACCCGCGCTTGAAGTTGGTCGGGAGAAAGTAATTCTCGGCGCGCATCGTCCAGACATGGAGCGCGAGTCCAGCATCGTCGGCATCTTCGTAAAGCGTGGTATCGACCGCGAGCGCGCCTTTGGCGTCGCGGCGGATGACCAGGTTTTTCTCCGCGCCGATCGCGCTGGCGTATTTCGCGATGGCTTCCAAGCCTTTGGGCGCGATCATCTCGGCATAGCTGGTTCCGGGACGGTCGGCGGGGCCGCCCTCGCCCGCGACGAGCTGGACGAGCCGGACCTTGGTTTTCTTCGAGAGCGAAATCAGATTGCCGACTTCGAAGCTCTGAATGAAAACCGGGTCGTCGGCATCGTTCAGCCCAGCGCCGTCCAGCGCCGCAAGCAAGGATGCTTCGTGCGGCAAGCCAATGCTCGCAAAATAAGCCGGGTGTTTGGTCTCGGGATAGAGACCGATGCGCTTGCCGCTGCGCTTTTCATGCTCTGAAACGAGCGCGAGAATCTCGGCGAACGTCGGAATCACGAACTTGCCGTCATACGTCGTGTTCGCCGGGCGCAGCTGCGGTAACCGCTCCTTCGCCCGAAGCGTCTTTAGCTCGGCAAGCGTGAAGTCTTCGGTGAACCATCCGCTTGCCGCCTTGCCGTCAATCGTCTTAGTCTTCCTCCGGCTGGCGAATTCAGGCCGCGACGCGACGTCGGTTGTCTCCGAAATCTCATTCTCATGCCGCGCGACCAGCACGCCGTCCTTGGTCAGCACCAGATCGGGCTCGATGAAGTCAGCGCCCTGCTCGATCGCGAGTGCATAGGCGGCCAGCGTATGCTCGGGCCGATCGCCAGAGGCACCGCGATGCGCGATCAGGATCGGCTTGGCCATCAGCGGTGTCGCGGCGAGCAGCATCAGCGCGGCGAGCCACCTCACGTTAGCGCCTCTTCCCACTGGTCAGGCTTGAACCCGACGAGCAGCCCACCTGAGTATTCGACGATCGGACGCTTGATCATCGAAGGCTGCGCCAGCATCAGCGCGATCGCCTTGTCTCGGTCGAGATCGGCCCTTTCGCCATCGGGCAATTTGCGGAATGTCGTCCCCGCGCGGTTAAGCACGGTTTCCCACCCCAGCACGTCGCACCAGTTCGCAAGACTTGCATGGTCGATCCCCAGCTTTTTGTAATCGTGAAATGCGTGATCGATGCCCTTCGCGTCGAGCCAGGCCCGCGCCTTCTTGACCGTGTCGCAATTGGGAATGCCGTAGAACGTCGTGATCATCACAGCCCCGTGCGTTCGAAAAATGCCTTCAGCGTTGAGTAATGCGAAGTGCCGTCGATCCAGACGAGTTCGCTTCGGGGAAGCGCAGCCGCCAATGCCGCTGCCATATCGGGCGGAGGCCAATTGTCGAGCGTCCCGTGCCAAAGCCGCACCGGCTGGGTGACGCCTGCGAGAAGCGCGGACCAGTCCGTCACGAAATTCTCGATCTCTCGCGTAAAGGCCGGCGATGCCAAGCTCTCGCGGATGATCCTGCATAACGCGGTCTTGAACGCCGGGTCTTCGCGCAAGGCGATGTCCCCACCCTGCGCGGTCGCGAAAAGCGCATTGTAAACAATGCCAGGCGCAACGCCCATCGCCAGCGATTGCAGCTTCGTCAGCGCGCGAAAAGCGAACCGGCTATTCAGCGCTAGCTTGAAAACCGGTTGCCCCGCCATCCGGGGCAGATAGTCGCCCGTCGAGAGCGGCGCGGCGGCCGACACCAGATCGATGCTCGATGCGCGATCTCCCAGCCTGTGAGCAACGTGCAGCGCGGCAACGGCGCCAAGTGAGAAGCCGATGAGCCGAAACCTCGAGCGGGGAAAGCGAGCGAGCAAGCCACTTGCCAGTCGATCAAAGTAGCGACCCGCGTCGTCATCGCGCACGAACAGGCGATCGGCCACAAATGGCGGTGTCTGCAGCGGCCCGAACAGTGCCAGTTCGCCAGCGCCGCCGGGCATGCCGTGGAAATAAACTGTGGCCTCGCCGGTCACCGGTCCGAATTGGCGATGAGGCTGAACGGCGCCCAAATTGCGGGGTGGGCCCAATCGGCCTTCCAGCCAGGCACCGCGCTGCCGTCGGCACGCTTGCCGGTGCGGACGGCCTTCATCGCCGCCTGGAGCGCCTGGCCGCGCGTCATTGTCTTATCGCCCATCAGCGCTTCGACGGTCAGCTGCGCGGTTGCCTCGTCCGACACCCGCCAGTGCGAGGCGAGGAGCGAGCGCGCGCCCGCAAAGAGGAAGGCGCGGGCAAGGCCCGAAAGCCCCGCCGCGCTCGAATCGCCCGCTGCGGTGTTGCAGGCCGATAGGATCACCCAATCGGCGCTGAGGCTGAGCGCCGCGGCTTCGCTCGCCGAAAGCACCCCGTCATCCTCGGGCGTGGGCTTGGCGGGGGGCGTGAAGACCAGTCCTGGCTCGTCATAACCGTCGAGCTCGCCGGGCAGGAGGCCATGCGTCGCGAAGGCGACGACCTGCGCCTTTCTGAGCGCCGTATCCTTTTTGAGCGCGCCTTCGGTGGCCGCCGTCGCCAGACGCAGCGCGCCGCGCCCGCCGCCGAGCGCGCCCGCCATCGCCTTCAGCTCGACCTCGGTGCCGGGAAGCGGCGCAAGGCTGCTGAGGAGCTTCTGGTCGGCGATATCGCGGTTACCGCTATAAACGCCGCTCGCACTCCGCAATGCGCGCGCGCTGCCCGCGCTTCCACCCAGTTTCGGCGCGCCATATCCGATAAACGCCTGCCCCACGGCCGCCTGCGGTGCATCGGCGAAGCGCAATGACGAAACCGACGGCAAAGTCACCAGCGCATAGCGATCGGCGAGCCATGGCGTGCGCGCGAGCAAATCGGGATCGGCGTCGTCACTGCCTGCTACCGGAGCCTGAGTCGGCAGCAATCCCAAAGGCAAAGCACCGACCTTGCCGACGCTGACGGTATAAACGCGCGTCGCGCCTGTGAGAGCGGCTTCGACCGGGGCGATCAACTCGTTGTAAAGACCATAGGCTTTGGCGCGATCGAAAGCGCGATAGCCCTCCTGTTCGGAGGGGGTCAGCGCGCGTTGCGGCCCTTCGGCGCCTTCGCAGGTGACCGGATCGAGCTGACAAAGCAGCGCCTTGACGTCGCCCTGCAGCCGCTGCTGCGCTTTTTCGACGCGGTGCCAGCGCGCGCCGCCGGGGCCAATCGCGTAGCTGTACATCGACCCGTTGAGCGGCACGATGAAAATCAGCCCTTCATCCTTGGCGAGCCGCTTGGCGATATCGGCCGTGCCGAGCGGGGTTGGGGCAATCAGGGCGCGATATGCGGGGAAATCGGCATCGATCTTGGCATCGAGCGCTGCCAATTCGCTAGCGGCCGTCTTGGAGGCTGCCTCAGCCCGCGCGACTGCGGCCGAATCGCCCGCCGCCGTCGCCTGCAAATAATCGCTTTCATAAGCTGCAAGTTGCGCCGCGAGCGTCTGCTGCCTGGCGATCAGCGCGCCGAGAGGGCCGCCGCCCGATGCGGTGCGTGCGGCGGTTCGCGCCATCGCTTGCGCGGCTTTGGAGAGATCGACCTCTTGCGCCGCGAAAAAGGCTTCGTCGCGCAACGCCGCCGCTTGGGCGGTATTGCGCCCCGCGACCAGCCAGTTGACTTCGGCAAGGCCGATGAACGCAGTCACGTAAGGATCCGCAGACAAGGCATCGTCCCCGCGCGCGCGCGCCGCCGCACGTACCGCTGCATCGCCGGTGCCGCCGGCGGCGATCAGCGCGCGACGTTTGCGGGCAATTTCCGCCCCTTCGCGCGCCAACTTCACCGCCTCCGCCTGGCCTGCCGGCTTTTCCGCGAGCAGAATGGCAAGATTGTCGAGCGGCGGAATGAGATCGGGGCTATCGGGCCGAACGCCCTTTCGCATGGCGGTCAAGGATTGCCGGAAAAGTGCCACCGCTTGCGTTTTCTTGCCCTGCGAAAGCATGTTGTAGCCGAGATTGTTGACCACGCTCGCCGTCTGCAGGTGGTTGGGGCCGAGGCGCTTGGTCCGGATCGCCAACGCTTCGCGATAGATCGGCTCCGCCTCCTTGTAACGCTTCAGCTCGTCGAAGCTCGACGCGTAATTGTTGAGCGCGGTGGCGAGCCCGAGCTCGCCTGACACACCCTTGCGCCCGATCGCGACCGCGGCCGCAAGCGACTTGTTTGCCGCCCCATGGTCACCCTGCCGCCCGAGGACAAAGCCGATGTTGCTGAGGCTGATCGCGACGTCCGGGTGCGAATCGCCGAAAAGCTTGCGCCGCAGCTCTAGTGCCTGCTGGTGAAGTTGCAACGCCTCAGCATAGCGCCCCTGCTCGCCCAAATTGGTCGCAAGGCCGCTGATCGTGGTCGCGAGCTGACTGGGATCGCCGCCCCCGGTCCGGGCCACGGCGATCGCTTCGCGATACAGCGCTTCGGCCTCCTGCTCGCGCCCCAGCCGTTCGCTCACTGCCGCGAGGTTGTTGATCGCGGTGACGACGTCGGGATGGTTAGGACTCAGCGACGCCTTGCGCATCGCGAGCACCCGCTTGGCGATCGGCTCGGCTTCGACGTCGCGGCCGAGGTCTGAATAGGCGGTGGCAAGGTTTGCTTCGAGTCGAAGGGTGTCGGGGTGTTCGGCCCCTTTGGCGCGGGTCATGACGCCAATCGCTTCGTTGAAAAGCGGCAGCGCCCGGGCGGGTTTTCCGCCGTTTTGAACGACCGAAGCCAGATTGCCGATCGTGATGGCAACCTGCGCATTCTCATTGCCGAACAATTCGCGCTGGATCGCAAGCGATTCACGGAACGCCGCTTCCGCCCCTGCATAATCGCCGCGCTGCGCCCCCAGAAAGCCGATATTGTTCAGCGAGACTGCGGCCTGAATGCTCTTCTCGCCATGACGCTTGCGGTGCAGCGCCAGCCCCTGCGTGTAAAGCGCCTGCGCCTTGCCGAAATTGCCGAGATTGGTCTCGGCCGAGGCAAGGTTGCCGATCGCGACCGCGACGCTGTCACCCTCCGGGCCTTCAAGCGCCTTATTGGCTTCGAGCACTTGCGTGAAAAGATCGCGCGCCTCGGCATATTTGCCGCCGTGCGACAACGCCTGAGCGAGCGCGTTGCGGGTGAAGGCGACTTCGCGCGACGCCGCGCCATTGTTCTTTAGCCGGATCGCCAGCGATCGCTTGAGCGCCGCCTCCGCCTCGACATACTTGCCGAGCGCATCCTGGTTGATGCCGATGCTCGCCTGAACCGCAGCCATCTCGGCGCTTTCGGTTTCGTTGCGCCGGGTGCGGGCTGCCTCCGCCTCTCGCAACACCACAAGCGCCTCGGCATGGCGCCCGGCGAATTGTTCGGAAATGGCAAGCGTTTCGAGCGTCGACAGCGTTTGCGGATCGTCATTGCCGAGCGCGGCGCGGTTGATCGCGAGATTCTTTCGAAGCGCGGCGGATGCCGCCGGCCAATCCTTCGCCTCCATCGCCTTGCCGAGCGCGGCCTGCGCCTCCATGACCTGTTGCTGCTCCGCCGCGGTCAGCGGCCTCGCGGTGGCCGGAGTTACTGCGAGTAATGCGCTCGCCAAAAGAGCAGCTCGAATCGTGTTCGCG
This sequence comes from uncultured Aquisediminimonas sp., assembly GCA_965365485.1. GTDB lineage: Bacteria > Pseudomonadota > Alphaproteobacteria > Sphingomonadales > Sphingomonadaceae > Aquisediminimonas. The sequence goes on along the minus strand of CBDUBW010000120.1, from coordinate 584 downwards.
ACCATGTCCTGCATCCCTTCACGCTACTTCAGGATTAGCCGCCCCCTAGGTCAGATCGAAAGACGAAAGTATGACTCAGCCCACACCTGACTAACCTCGTCACCCCGTGCTTGACACGGGGTCCCGCTTCTTCTGGACACTATAGTGTAAAGACAAAGCGGGACCCCGCATCAAGTGCAGGGTAACGGCAAATTTGAAGGTCGCATTGGTGACATGACCCAATTCTCCTGGACCCCCGACCCCGGCAGCGGGATCACGCAGCGTTTCGTCCGCGCCAATGGCATCGACTTCGAACTGGCCGAGGCGGGCAGCGGATCGAGGCTCGCTTTGATGCTGCACGGCTTCCCGGAGCTCAATTACAGCTGGCGCGCGCAGATGCCGATGCTGGCGGAGAAGGGCTGGCGAGTCTGGGCGCCGAATCTGCGCGGTTACGGCGCCAGCTCGAAGCCTGAAACTGTCCGTGCCTACGCGCTCGACCGTCTGACGCAGGATGTCGCGGCGCTGATCGACGCGGCCGACGCGGAGAGCCCAACCAGCGAAACGATGCTGATCGCGCATGATTGGGGCGCCATCATCGCCTGGGC
>CBDUBW010000119.1:0-7523 GCA_965365485.1 uncultured Aquisediminimonas sp. | reverse complement strand
AGCTCGGCGTGCTGATCGAAACGATGCGCCGCGAAGGCTTCGAGCTCGGCATCAGTCGCCCGCGCGTGCTCTATCGCGAGGAGAACGGCCAGCGCCTCGAGCCCTATGAGAGCGTCGTGATCGATGTCGATGACGAATATTCGGGCACCGTCATCGACAAGATGGCGCTGCGCAAGGGCGAGATGACCGACATGCGGCCTTCGGGCGGCGGCAAGACGCGCATCAGCTTCAGCGCCCCCTCACGCGGGCTAATCGGCTATCATGGCGAGTTCCTGAGCGATACGCGCGGCACCGGCATCATGAACCGGCTGTTCGAACGTTACGGCCCGCACAAGGGGCCGATCGAAGGCCGCAAGAATGGCGTGCTCATTTCCAACGGCAGCGGCGAAGCCAACAGCTATGCGCTCGGCCCGCTCGAGGAACGCGGCATACTTTTCGTCGGGCATCAGGAGCAGCTATACGAAGGCATGATCGTCGGTGAGAACGCCAAGACCGACGATCTCGAAGTCAATCCGATGAAGACCAAGCAGCTGACCAACTTCCGCGCCAGCGGCGGCAAGGACGATGCCATACGGTTAACTCCACCAAAACGCATGACGCTCGAACAGGCGATCGCTTATATTGACGATGACGAACTGGTCGAAGTCACGCCCAAATCGATTCGGCTGCGCAAGCGCTTTCTCGACCCGCACGAACGCAAACGCGCCAAGCGAGTCGCAGAGGCGGCCTGATTTCCGCCAAATTTGACAAATACGACATGGTTAACTAGTTAACGCGCTCCCTTGATGCTGGAGGTTGTCGTGTCTCTTATTCTCGATGTGCTTGGTCTGGCCGGCATTCGCCCGTGGCGCGGAATTCGTCCCTGGTAATTTGACGCCGGCGGGCAGGCACATCATGCCTGCTCGTTGAGCCTGGTTAATATCCGGTCTGCGCAGACCATATGTTTTCGCGAGCGAGGTTAGCTTTGTGCTAACCGCGCTTTTTCGTGTTTGTTAGCGGGTGTGAACGAAATCTTGCGCTCGGCTTGGTGCCGAGTTGGAGATTTCAGATGTGCGGAATAACATGGTGGGCCTGGATCGTTAAAATGATCGAAGAAGGCCCGCGCGGTTATCCAGCCCTGGTAAGCTTGCCCGGCGCGACGGCGATGGTCAGATCCTGACCATCTTCATGCCGCGCTCGCCATAACGATCCCCCGAGGCTGCACCATTGGGCGCCGCGGCTTCGATATCGGCAAGATCCTGATCGGTCAGCGTCAGCTCCGCCGAAGCGACGCTGTCTTCCATCGTCGCGCGGCGCTTGACGCCAGGGATCGGCACCATGTCGTCACCTTGGGATAGCAGCCAGGCGAGCGCGACCTGCGCGTTCGAGACGCCGTGGCGCTTGGCGACGGCGCCGATCGCATCGACCAGCTTCAGATTGGCCGCGAAGTTGTCACCCTGGAAACGCGGATCGTTGCGACGCCAGTCATTTTCCGGAAGATCGTCGAGACTGCGGAAATCGCCAGTGAGGAAACCGCGGCCGAGCGGTGAATAGGGCACGAAACCGATGTTGTTCGCTCGGCAAACGTCCAGGATCTCGTCTTCCACGCCGCGTTCCCAAATCGAATATTCGGATTGCAGTGCGGTGATGGGATGAACCTTGGCGGCGCGGCGGATCGTCTCCGCGCCCGCCTCGGACAGTGCGATGTGGCGCACCTTCCCTTCCTTGACGAGCTCGGCCATACCGCCGATCGTCTCTTCGATCGGCGTCTTGGGATCGACGCGGTGCTGGTAGAAGAGGTCGATCGTATCGATGCCGAGCCGCTTCAACGACCCTTCGACCGCGCGGCGGCTGTTCGCCGGGCTGCCGTCGATCCCGGCGAATTCATTGCCGTTCCAGCGCATCGCGAACTTGGTCGCGATCACCAGCCCGTCGCGCTTGCCCTTGATCGCCCGGCCAACGAACTCCTCGTTGGTAAAGGGGCCGTACATTTCGGCGGTGTCGAAAAAGGTGACGCCCAAATCGATCGCGCGGTGGATGGTCTTTGTCGCCTCGTCGGGGTCTGCATCGCCGTAGATGATATTGCCGCCGTGAACCATCGGCATGCAGCCGATCCCGATCGCCGAGACCTTAAGGCCGCCATCCTTGGCGCCGAGCGTGCGATATTTCATGTCAGTCCTCTCGTGGGTGGGCAGCGCGCCATGCGGCGGGCTCATCGAACTTTCCCTGCCAGATACCACGCTTCGCCGCTTTCGCGGAAGCCTGGGATTTTGCGTAGCGGCCGTCATCGATCGCGAGGCCCGCCGCGACCATCGCTTCGGCAAGATCGGGCGTTGCAGGGCTTGAGCATTGCGCAATGCCGCGGCCGTAGCGATCGGTTTCGCCAACTGTGCAGTTCACGCCGGGCCGGGCGAGCGTCTCGAGCCTTGCGCGCGCGACCTTTCCGCACGGCCAGCCCGCCCCGGCGGCATCTTTGCAGAGCTGCCGATATTCGGGGGCGTCGATGCCGTCGAGCCGAAGCGCCCTGCCCCCGAGGATCATTGTATCGCCATCGCGGACATTGACGCTGGACGCACTGACCTTCTCTGCCGGGAACAGCGTGTCGGAGAAGCTCCAGAGCGCGATCGTGGCGGCGAGCAGCAGCCAGAAAAAGGCCTTGCGGATCAAGCCGGAGCCCCGCCCCCTGCCCGCCTCGATATGGTCGCGGTAAGCGCGACATTGTTGGTCACATTGCCCAAGGTCCGCGTGATATCGGGCAGCGTCTCGACCGCGATCAGCAGCGCCAGCGGCTCGATCGGCACCCCCAAGGCGACGCAGATCGGCACCATCGACGAGAAGAAGCTGACCGATCCCGGCAGGCTGACCGCGCTCAGCGAAGCAAGCATCGCCGCGAAGAATGCGAGCGCGATCTGCGCGGGCGCGATCTCGATGCCGAACCACGTCGCGATATAGATTGCGACGGCGAGGTTCATCGCCGGGCCAGTCGATCGCAACAGCGCGACGCACATAGGCAGCGTCACGCCGGCATGCTCTTCGGGCACGCCCAGCTCTTCGGCCTTTTCGAGACAGATCGGCAGGCAGGCGAGCGAGGATTGGGTGCTGATCGCGAGTAGTTGGGGCGGCGCGATCGCTCGGGCGTAGCGCGCGAAGCCGATCCCAGCGCCGAAGCGGGCGAGAATATAGGCGAAGCCAGTCATCGCCAGCCCGGGGATCGAGACGATGACGATATAGTGCGCGAGCGTCCCCAAGGCCGAGCCGCCCGCGACCGCGCCGACGACGAACGCGAGTGCGAACACGCCAACCGGGGCAAGCCATAGCACCCAGCCGATGACGACGATCATTGCGGCGGCGAGCGCATCGAAGAAGCCGGTCAGCGTGGTGCGATGATCGTCTGGCAGCCGCGTCAGCGCGAAGGCGAAGACCAGCGTGAAGACAAGGAGCGGCAGAATATCCGTGCGCGCCGCCGAATCGACGATGTTCGAGGGCACCAGCAGCTTGAAGCTTTCCGCGAACCCCGGCGGCGCGGTGACTTCCGCGACGTTGCCCAACGCGGTGCGCATTGCCGCCGCTGATTCGGCGGGAATGGGGAAGAGATTGAGCAACGCCGGCGTTAGCGTCATTCCGACGATGACCGAAAAAGCCGTGAGCGCGAGGATGCCGCTCATCGACCAAAAGGCGATGCGCCCGGCGCGCGCCGCCGCCGCGGTCTTGGCGATGCCGATGATCAGCAGCGCGACGACCAGCGGGACGATCGTCATCTTGAGGCCGTTGAGCCACATCGTCCCAACCGTTTCGGCCACGACCGTCCCCCGCCCACCCGAAACGATGCCGAGGAACAGGCCCGCGAGCAGGGCGGCGAGGATGATCAGGGCCTTCGACATCGAAACGCTTTCAAAATTCACCGGCAGCGCCTCTTTTCAAGGTCGCCGCATTGTGGCTTGGCATAACCGCAAACGCCCCCGCGGCAAGGAGAGAGATATGGCCAACGCCCTGTGCGAACGACTGGGGATCGAATTCCCGCTCTTCGCTTTTTCGCATTGCCGCGATGTCGTCGCGGCGGTGAGCAAGGCGGGCGGCTTCGGCGTTCTCGGCGCGACTGCGTTCAACCCCGAACAGCTCGAAGTCGAACTTGCCTGGATCGACGCGCATGTCGATGGCAAGCCTTACGGCATCGACGTCCTCATTCCGGAGAATCTCAGCGTCGCAGGCGAAAAGGGGCTGACGTCCAAAAAGCTCGGCGAGCGGATACCGCAGCAGCATCGCGACTTCGTGAGCGATCTCCTTGCCAAGCACGGCGTCACCGGCAGCGGCGAGCATGGCCGCATGGCGAGCGATGCGCCGCCGCCTTTCTGGCCCGACGAGGCGATGGAACTGCTGCGCGTCGCCTTTTGCCACCCGATCAAGATGATCGTCAACGCGCTCGGCAAGCCGCCGCCCGAAATGGTGCAGATGGGCCGCGATCATGACGTGCCCGTGGGCGCGCTCGCCGGCGCGAAGGAACATGCAATCCGGCTCGCAGAAGCAGGCTGCGACGTCATCGTCGCGCAGGGCGGAGAGGCGGGCGGCCATTGCGGCGAGGTCGCGACGCTGGTGCTCATCCCCGAGGTCGTCCGCGCCTTGAAGGCGGCGGGGCACGACATCCCCGTGCTCGCGGCGGGCGGGATCATGACCGGCGAGCAGATGGCGGCGTGCATGGCGATGGGCGCGGCGGGGGCGTGGACCGGCTCGGTCTGGCTCGCCACCACCGAGAGCGAGTGCAGCCAGATCTTCCGCGAAAAGATGGTCGCGGCGCGCTCGCGCGACACCGTGCGCTCAAAAGGTCGTACGGGCAAATATTCACGCCAGCTCAAATCGGCTTGGACCGACGCGTGGGAGGGACCGGAAAGCCCCGGCGCGCTGCCCATGCCGATGCAATCGCTGATCTCCGAACCCGCCATCCATCGCGCGACCAAATCAGCCGAGGGCGGCAATGCGAACGCCGTGCCGCTGGTCACCTATTTCGTCGGGCAGGGCGTCGGAATGGTCGAGGATATCACCTCTGCGCGCAGCGTGGTGCAGGATTTCATGCAGGATTATGCCAACGCGGTGGAGCGGCTGAACGGTGCGATCTAGACGCGCTCCCACAGCCAGAAGAGCGACGCGATGACCGCGATCAAGGCACCGCCGATGCGGAAATAGCGATAGGCGGGCCGCGCGGCGAGCCAGAGCAAGGGCGCCAGCAGAAGCGCCACCATCGCCAGTTGCACCGCCTCGATGCCAATATTGAAGCCGAGAATGGCGACGGCCTTGTCGATCGAAGACAGCGCGAAGTTGCCGATCACCGTTGCGAACGCGAGGCCGTGGATGAGGCCGAAGCCGCCCGCGACCAGCGCCTCGCGACCCGGAAAAAGCGGGCGCAACGCGTGGATCGCGGAGATCAGGATCGAAAGCGCGATCGCGATCTCGACAGGCTGAGACGGAAGCTCCCACCCGAAGAACGCGCCGCCGATCAGCGTGAGCGAATGGCCGATCGTGAATGCTGTCACGATCCATACCAAATGGCGGATCGTTGCGCCGCGGCCGGCCGGACCGTTCCACTGCCCGCCCGCGACCAGCAGCGGCGCCGGGAGGAGCAGCACCAGCAGAAACATCAGATGGTCGAGGCCCTCGAGAATATGTCCGACGCCGAGGCGGAAAACGGCTGTGAACCCGTTGAAGCGGCTTGCCGCGCCGAGATCGATGGCCAAGCTCGTTTTTCCGCCGCGCAACGCACCGATCATCCGGCCTTCGCCTGGCAGCAGACCTCCCGCAAAATCGGACTGGACGAGAACGAGCGCAGCATGACTCGAGACGCGGTCGATGATGGCGTCGTAGCGCAAGGTGAGATTTCGGGACGATTGCCCTGCAGGGGGCGTCATCCGGAAGCGTGCGACCAAATCAGGCCCGCCAAGATGAACCGTTCGTTCGACCTTCATCGGGCCGACTTGCCAAGCCGCGCCACTGGCGCTGGCCGCGCTGAAATGACGACGCAACGCAGCGTCTTCGAATGCAGTCGCGCCATAGCGGTAGCGCCACTCGCCCTCGGGAATGGTGACCGTCACATCGGCGTGAGTCGCTTCGAAGTCGAGATCGATCGCAGTGGTCGGCGTCAAATGCGCGTGCGCCTGCGCCGCAAAGATCGTCATGAGCAGTGCAAGAAGATAGCGCATCAGTGGTCCAGCCAGGCAAAAGCAGGGTTGCGATCGAGCGCGCGCGGATTGAGCCGCACGGCGCGTTTCCGCGCTGCCTCCGCCTCGTCGCCCCGGCCAAGCAGCGATAGCGCCTCTGCCTCGACAAGCCAAAGCTCGGACGAGTTCCAGCCCGTTCGCGCAGCCCTTGCGCACAAGCCGAGCGCATGATCGGCGCGGCCATTGGCGATCCAGGCCTTGGCGAGCAGGATCAGCGCCGCGCCCTCCGGCCGATTGCGCGCGTTTCGCGCCGCCAGATCGAGCGCCGCGCGCGGATCGCCGAACGCGAGTTCATGTTCGGCGGCGTGCGCCCAGGCCGCCTCAGGCAGTATCTTCAACCGCTCCTGCCAAATCGTCCTCGCCCGCTGAGCCCAGCGGCGCGAAGCCTCGCCATTGCCTTGCGCGCGGTGGAGCCCGGCGGCGATGTCCATTGCCTCGGGCAAATTGCTGTCATCGGCAATGGCTTCGAACGCCGCGATCGCAGCGCCGGTCTGCCCGGCGAGCGCCTGCATCTGGGCGACACGCATGCGCGCGCGCCAATATCCTGGGAGAATGCGCGATGCCGCAGCGAACTGCTTCGCGGCCTTTTCCCATTGTCCCTGCGCGAAATCCACCTCGCCGAGGCGAAGATGAATATCGGCCCGGAACATTGGCGTCGGATCGCGCTCGGCTGCGTTGGTCTCGAGAAAAAGGCGTCGCGCGCGATCATACTCGCCGGCGCGCCACGCCAGCAGCGCCTTGCGGAACTCGAGCCCGGGCCAGCGATCATGGCGCGCGGCTTCATCGATCAGGCGCGCGGCTTCCGCATCCTTGCCATGCGCCATCGCGATATCGGCGCGGATCGCACGTGCCTCGGCGCGCGTGCCGGCTTCGGGCGCGGCGAAGCGATCGACGACATCGAGGGCGTCCGAAGCGGCCTGAAGGCGGTGCGCCGTGAATTCGGCCGATGCCTTCGCGAGCCACGGACCGGTGCCGGGCGGTGAAAGCGCAATGCCTTCATCGGCAATCTCGCGAGCGCGCACCAGGTCCACGAAATCGCCCGTCAGCTTGGAGCGAGCGACATAGGCGATCGACAACATCTCGCGATCGATATTGTCGCCATAAGGTGTCACAATCCGCGCTTTCAGATTGGCAATGTTGGCATCGCCTTCGCTGAGCGCGCGCGCGGCGGTCCACCCGGCGAAACGCGAGGAGATGGCGGGCGGCGCCGGAACAGCGCTTGCGCGCGGCGATTGCCCGAGAAGCCAGGCCAACGCTCCGGCGAACGCGATTGCAATCAGAAAGAGAACAAGCAAAGGCGCGCCCCGGCGGGGGCGCGCTGTCTCAGGTGGCACAGGG
>CBDUBW010000118.1:0-7528 GCA_965365485.1 uncultured Aquisediminimonas sp. | reverse complement strand
GACGGTGGCGAAGACCGCCGATCCCGCGATTGTGCGCGTTGATATTGCCGTCGCCGATGCGGCCGGGCGTCCGCTTTCCACCCTAACGCTGGCGAGATTGGCGCGGTGAAGATCAACGGTTTCACGCTCGTAGAGCTGCTCGTCAGCCTCGCGATCTTCGGGCTGCTCGCCGCGGCGGGAGTTGGCTTGCTCGGTACAAGTGTCCGTACCCAAGTGAGCGTCGGCGCACGGCTTGACGGATTGGCCGCCGAGCAGCGAATGGACGCGCTCTTGGCGATGGACCTCGCACAGGCGCTGCCGCGCATGACGCGCAACGCCGAAGGTGCAGACCGCGCCGCCTTTATCTCGAATGGCGAAACGCTGCTGTCGCTGGTGCGCGCGGCGGGGGTGAGCGGCGAGGCGCAGCGCGCTGGCGTGCAGCGAGTCGAGTGGCGGCTGGCGCGCGGCCGACTTCGCCGCGCAGTGTCGCCGATGCCCGATGGCGCCGTGATCGGCGAAGGTGGCGTGATTGCCGACAACATCGATGACGCCCGCATTCGCTTTCGCGACAAAGGCGAATGGCGGACGCGCTGGGATCCGCTTCAGCCCGATGCGCTGCCGCAAGCCGTGGAGCTTATACTCACAAAGAAAGGTGCGGCCCCCGTCCGTCGCCTCTTCCTGGTCGGGCCCGGACGATGACACCGCGTTTTCGCGAACAGGGCCTGGCGCTGTTAAGCGTGCTCGCGATCGTCGCCTTCATCGCGGTGGTGGCGGCGACTTCGCTCGAACGCCTCAAGCTGTCGACCCGCGTCGCGACCAACATCGCCGCGCTCGATCAGGCACGGGGCTATGGCTATGCGGCAGAAGCGATCGCGCTTTCGCGCGTCACCGCGATGGCCGGGCCGTCCGTCACCCGCACGACGCTCGACGGCGGACTTATCGGCGTCGACCTTCCCTACCCCATCGAGCGCGGCACAGCAGTCGTGCGGATCGACGATGGCGGCAATTGCTTCAACGTCAACAGCGTCGTGCAAGGCACGCCCGGACAGCCGATGACGATCCGTCCCGAAGCGCTGACGCAGATCGAAACGCTCGTCCTGATCGTCGGCGGGGAGCCGGCTGCGGCGCGGCAGATCGCGGCGGCGCTCGGCGACTGGATCGACAACGATACCAACACGCTTCCGGGCGGTGCCGAGGATGCGAGCTATGCGAGCCGCGAGACGCGCTATCTCGCCGCCAATCGCATGATGGCCGACGCGTCCGAAATCCTGAGCGTCGCAGGAATGACGCCCGAGCTCTATGCGCGGCTCCAACCTTTCCTTTGCGCGCTGCCGACGAGCGACCTTTCGCCGATCAACGTCAACACCTTGCGCCCCGCGCAAGCGCCGCTGATCGCGATGCTCGGCGGGGGCGCGATCGACCTGCGGACGGCGCGGGCGATGATCGACGCCCGGCCGCGCGGCGGCTATGCGAACGCGGTGGATTTCTGGAAACTGGCGAATGCGGGCGGGGCGGCGCCATCGGCGACCGCGCAGGCGCAGACCGTCGTCAAGACGCGCTGGTTCGCGATCGACTTGACGGTTGCCATCGCCGGCGCTGAATTGCGCGAGCGCGCCTTGATCGACGGTGGTGCGCAACCGGCGAAGCTCGTCCGGCGCATTTATGGCGATCCGGCATGAGCGTTTCGCGACTGCTTTTCCTCGGCGGCAATCGGCCGTGGCTCGAGGTTCTCGATGCTGCGATTACCCATCGTGGCGAAGGATATGATCTCGAATGGCGCGAGGGCGAGCGGCTGGTAGCAGTTGCCCCTGCGTCCGAGGTCGTCATACACTGGCTCGACCTCCCCAACCTTTCCTTGCCACAGGCCAATGCCGCGGCGCGGCTGATGCTCGCCGATCGCATCCTCGGCGATGTTCATCTTGCCAGCGGAGAAGCCGACGAGTCCGGCACGCGCCCGGTCGCGGTCGTTTCAACCGAGGCGATGCGGTTATGGACCGAAGAGCTTCAGCCTGACGCGATCGTGCCTGCGCAAATGATTCTTGCCGCACCTGAAGATGGCTTCATTTGCGCAAGTCTCGGGCCGGAGACGGTGGTACGCGGGCGCCACGTCGCCATAGCCGACGATCCGGAACTGACGCCGCTCCTGACGGGTAACGAAGAGATCGCCGCGCTGGACGTTGAGACGATCGAATATAGCGCGCTCGCCGCACTCGTCGCGCCGCCGCTCGATCTCCGGCAAGGCCCCTTCGCGATCCGCCGCTCGTGGCTGCCCGACCTCAAGCGCTTGCGGCCGCTTGCCTGGATGGCGGCGGCACTGGCGCTGGTCAGCCTCGCCATCCCCCTCACCCGCCTCGCCAAGCTCTCGATCGACACCAACCGCATCGAAGCGCAAACCGCCGAGGTCGCGCGCGCCGCCATGGGAGAAGCTGTCGCCGCCGACGAGGCTGGCGCCGCGCTCGCTTCCCGGCTTTCCGCGATCAGGGGCGGCGGCGGCGGCTTTACGGGCACGAGTGCGGCGGTGATCGCGGGGGTATCCGCGACCCCCAATGTCGAAATCGCGACGCTGGCCTTCGCGTCGGATGGCGTGCTGCGGATGTCCGCGCGCGCGGCCAGCCAGGCCGAGCTTGACGCACTGGTGGCCCGCCTGCGCGACAGCGGATTGACGGTCACGCCGGGCGTCGCTTCGCTGGCGCAGGGCCGCCCGACGATCGAACTCGAAGTGCGCGGGCGATGAAGGACACTCTTCTGGCCTGGTGGGCGGAACGCACGCCGCGTGAACAGATCATGCTCCGCATCCTTGGTGCGATCGTCGCTCCATTCCTGGTCTGGCTGCTAATTCTGCGTCCTCTCGGCCCCGCGCGTGAGGCGGCAGAGGTGCGTCACGCCAAGGCGGTCGATACGCTGGCCGAAGCCCACGCCCAGGCGGCGGCGCTTCGCCAGTTGCGCAAGAACCCGCCGCCGCCGCTTGGCAGCCCGATCACCGAATTCGTGCGTGCCGCCGCCAATGAAACGGGTTTCCAACTGTCCCGCGCCGATCCGGTCGGAAGCGACGGCGTCATCATCGCGATCGTCTCGGCAAGGCCCGCAGCATTCTTCGAGTGGACGGCGAACCTCGAGCGCCGGGGAGTGTTTGTGGAACAGCTGACGGTTCGCGCTAACCCCGACGCGACGATTGGCGTCGACGCGCAATTGCGAGCACGCGCATCATGAAGCGGCGGCGCTGGATCCTGATTGCGCTGGTCGTAATTCTGCTCATCGCTTTCTTCCCGATGCGGCTGGCGCTTGCAGGGCTCGGCAGCAATGCGCTTGCCGGCGTTCGCACCGTGAGCGGCAGCGTCTGGGACGGCACGCTACGCGGCGTCACTGCTGGCGAAATCGTGCTCGGCGACTTCTCGGCCAAGCTGTCGCCATGGTGGCTGCCGCTCGGGCGCGGCTATGTCGATTTGCGCTCGCTCGACGATCCGGCGCTCAAGGGCACGCTATTCGCCAGCTTCTGGAACTGGGGCATGCGCGACATGGATGCGCGGCTCTCGCTGCAGGGGGCGTTCGCGCCGCTTCCCGTTGAAAGCCTTGAACTGACCGGTGCCGGCGTGCGTTTCGTCGGCGATGCCTGCGCGCAGGCGACGGGCCAGTTGCGCGTGACGCTGCGCGGCAGCATCAACGGCGTCGCGGTCGATCAGAGCATGATCGGCCCGCTACGCTGTGATGGCAAGTCTGTCGCCGCCTTGCTTGTCAGTGCCTCGGCAATGGAACGTGTGTCGCTGCGGGTGACCCCTGACGGCGCCTATGCGGCGCGGCTCAACGTCCGCGCTTCGGACCCGGCGGCCGCGCTCAAATTTTCGCAGGCTGGCTTTCGCGATACGCCGCTCGGCTATGAATTCGCCTTCAGCGGCAGGTTCTGAAGCTATTTGACGACGCCGTAATACATGACGCGGCCACCTGCGCCGGGGGCGATCGCTTGCGCAAACTTCCACTTCACATGCGTGACATCGCCCGGAATCGCCGGGCGCATCTTGCCGTCCGCACCCTTGACCTTCAACGCGGCGAGCGCGGCGAAGCTCTTGCCGCCATCGACCGAGACCGTTGCCCAGGCCTGTTCGACCCCGGTAAAGGCGACGCTGGGGGGCACGGGATTGTTGATTTCGAACGCCGTCGCCGGCTTTGCCCCGCCATTCTTGTAGTCGTGCATGAAAACGAGCGCATCGCCTGGGGTCACCGTATCGGGTGCGAACAGCTTGTTCTCGCTCTTGCCGTCCGGCCCCGTCACTGTCTTCGCGACGAAGATCTTGCTGTTGAGCGCGACCGTGCTGGGTGCTTGCGCAAAGGCGGCGGCGGGAACCGCGAGCGCGACGAAGGTGAGGAACGTTTTCATGGTAAGCCTTGTCGCGCGCAAAAATTGCTTAATCGTTAACCTTCACAGCTTGGGCAATGTTACACCCCGCTGGCCCATATATTTGCCCGCGCGATCGGCATAGCTGATCTCGCACGGCTCATTGCCTTTCAGGAAAAGGAACTGGCACGCGCCTTCATTGGCATAGACCTTCGCAGGCAACGGAGTGGTGTTCGAGAATTCCAGCGTGACATGGCCTTCCCATCCCGGCTCGAGCGGCGTCACGTTGACGATGATTCCGCAGCGCGCATAGGTCGATTTTCCCAGGCAGATGACGAGCACGTCACGCGGCACGCGGAAATATTCGACCGTGCGCGCCAGCGCGAAGCTGTTGGGCGGGATGATGCAGCAATCGGTGGTGCGATCGACGAAGCTTTTGGGATCGAATGCCTTGGGATCGACCACCGACGAGTCGACATTGGTGAAAATCTTGAAATCCTCCGCCACCCGCGCATCATAACCGTAGGAGGAGAGGCCATAGCTGATGCAGCCATCGCGCCGCTGCGCCTCGACGAAGGGCTCGATCATGCCGTCGGCAAGCGCGCGCTCACGGATCCATTTGTCGCTGAGAATGGCCATCGCGCGCGCTATTGCCGCAAGCTGTGGTGAGCGCAATAGAGCGTCATGTTCGCCATTCTCGCATTCGCCGCGACGCAGCTTGGCCCTGCGATCGAGCAACGCCGCATAGCCGCGCCCGAGGCTCGGCAGGGCGTGGCCGCGGATGCCCGGTGGGTCTACGCGATCGATAACAGCGCCATCGCGCGTTACGACAAGCGCACCGGCGAGCGCGTCGCTGCGTGGCAGGGGAACAAGGCGCATTTCCCGCACCTCAACAGTTGCACGGTCCATCGGCGGCAGATGGTCTGCGCCTCGTCCAACTATCCCGCGCTGCCGATGGCGAGCTCGATTGAAATCTTCGACCTTAAGCGACTGCGTCATGTTCGCAGCCACAGCCTGCCGCCGATGCCGGGTTCGCTGACCGTGATCGATTGGCACAGGGGCAGCTGGTGGGCGGTCTTCGCCAACTACGACGGTCGCGGCGGAGAGCCGGGACGGGGCTCGAAGGCGGGCTTCCTCGCCCGGCTCGACCGAGATTTTGCGGTTCTGGAATCCTGGCAGTTCCCGGTCTCGCTTATCGAGCGGTTGGCGCCGCATCATGTTTCCGGCGCAAGCTGGGGCAAGGACGGGCTGCTCTATGCAAGCGGCCACGACAAGCCGGAACTCTACGTGCTGCGCCTTCCCCCCGCAGGCTCGACCCTCGAGCACGTCGCCACCATCGCGGTGCCGACACCGGGCCAGGCGATCGATTGGGACGACGCCGAAACGCGCCTGCTTTGGGGTGTCGACAGGGCGAAGCGCAGCCTGGTCGCAAGCGCTATACCACCCGTCCTGCCCTAATCGAAAATGGTGCCCAGGGGCGGGATCGAACCACCGACACTGCGATTTTCAGTCGCATGCTCTACCAACTGAGCTACCTGGGCACGGGCGCTGGGCCGCGTGGAAGCGCGCCTATATGCCGGGATCGCGATCACTGTCCAGTGCGGAGTCGGCCTCCTCGCCTCCGCCCCGATCGGGGACGCGATAGGCCTCGCCGAGCCAATTGAGCAGATCGCGATCGCGGCAGCCTTGCGAGCAAAAGGGTTCGGCCGGCGCTTTGGACGGCTTGCCGCAGAGCGGGCATTTGGCGGGCTTGCTCATGTTCCGATCAAAATGGGTTTGCCGGTGCGTCGTGCAAGCTCTTCGATCCATTCGGGATGATCGGCAAGTCGGCGCGCCTGGGCCGGGGGTAGCGTCAGACGACCGTCAGGCGGAGGGTCGCGCTCAAGCCGCCTCAACGCGGACAGCAGCGCCGTCAGGACCGGATCGGCCTGCAACCGCTCGGGCAACGAGGCGCGCGGGCGGCGGCGGACGATCTGGAGAAAGCCGAAGCCGTTGATCGCCGTGCGCTCGAAGGGTTGCGGCAGCGCCGCATCGATGATCGCATCGACTGCACGCCGCGCTGCGCGATCGGGTAGCGTCGGGAAATCGATGCCGATTGAACCGCCGATGCTGTGGCGGAAGATCGCCGCGCACACCGCCTTCGCCGCGGCTTGGGCGAGCGGCCCGGCGGACAGGCTGCCATCGACATCGAACAGCGTCATCGCGGGGGCGAGCGTCATGCGCAGCGCGCCGCCATCGAAGGCGATCTCGCCGTGCTCTGCCTCGTCGAGCACCTCGGACCAGCCCGCTGCCTCAAGCGCATCAGGCTCATGCGCGAAGCATTGCCGCACGGGATGGCCGGTCGCCAAGAGGCGCGCGCGCAGATCCGGCCCCGTGCCGGGGATCGAGCCCGGCGGCGCGGGAATGGCCTTCGCGCGCTTGTCGCGGCCATGTTCGAGCAGCGGCTCGCGCACGATCTGGACAAGGAAGGCGCGGCCCTCGCTCATTCCCGGCGGAATGTTGTCGAGCATGGCCTCGCCACCATCGTCAAGCGCCACGAGCGCGCTCAAGCGCGGCACTACGGTTTCGACGATACGCGCCTCGGCGATCGTCCCGACCAGCGGCCCGGCGCCATCGCGCTCGATCCGCGCTTCGATGATCTGCCCGGCTTCGACCAATGCGGCGCGGCGCTCGCCGATGCCGTCTTCGAACAGCCATTCAGTCAAGCGCGATTCCCGAAGCGATCAGCAAAGCCCGCGTTTCGAAAAGCGGCAATCCCATGACCCCGCTGTGCGAACCGTGGAGGTAGCGGGCATAGGCCTCCGCCCGGCCCTGGATGGCATAGGCCCCGGCCTTGCCGCGCCATTCTTCGCTGGCGACATAAGCGGCGATTTCGGCTTCGGAGAGTCGCTTGAGCGCAATCAGGCTGGTCGAGACGCGGTGGCGGGCCTCGCCATCGGCGGCGACGACCGTGATCGCGGTATGAACGCGATGACGCCGGCCGGACAGCAGCCGAAGCATGGCCTCGGCATCAGCCTCGTCGGCCGGTTTGCCGAGGATGCGCCGCCCCACCGCGACGACGGTATCTGCGGCGAGAACGGTCTTGCCCGGATGCCGCGCGGCGACAGCAGCCGCCTTTTCCGCCGCGAGCCTTTTTGCATAAGGCAAAGGGAGTTCGCCCTTGCCAGGCGTTTCATCGATGTCGGCCGGGTCGACGCTTTCGGGAGCCACACCCAGCCG
>CBDUBW010000117.1:0-7545 GCA_965365485.1 uncultured Aquisediminimonas sp. | reverse complement strand
ACCGGGAAGAGCAAGCTGGAGAGCGGCGACTTTCACAATTGGTTGACCCTTAGAAAATGGCGGATTTGTCAGAAAGTGGAAACAATTCGCGTCATCGTTGCGCTGCAAAGGTCACTCGAAAGTTACACCTTTGCGGTGCTTCGCATCGTTGATTCTGCTCCCTATATCCTGTTCCAGAGAACACGAATGCAAGATAATAGGTTAGTTCCTATTTGTCAAGCCTTGGCACTTGCTGGCTGATGCAGTGGAAGCTGCCGCCGCCGGTAAGGAGGTGGTTCGATCGCAGCCCGACCGTCTCGCGGCCGGGGAAAAGCTTGTCGATCGCCATCAGCGCAGTGGCGTCGCTCGGTCCGCCGTAGATGGGCACCACCACCGCGGCGTTGCCGATATAGAAGTTCATGTGGCTGGCCGGCAGGGGCTTGCCGTCCTCATCGGGGTGGAGGCCGGCGGAGGGGATGCGGACGATTTCGACCGGCCAATCCTCGGTGCGATCGAGCGCGTCAGCAAAGACCGCAGCATTGGGATCGTCGTCGCCCGCCGCCGAAGGCAGCGCCAGCACGCCGGGGGCGACGAAGCGCGCGAGATTATCGACATGGCCATCGGTATGGTCGTTGGCGAGCCCGACGCCGAGCCATAGCAGCTGCTCGATCCCGAGATCGGCGGCCAGCCGCGCCTCGATGTCGCGACGCGAAAGATGCGGGTTGCGGTTGGGGTTCAGCAGGCATTGCCCCGTCGTCACCCCCAGCCCCGCGCCGTCCAAGTCGATCGCGCCCCCTTCGAGCACCCAGGCATGTTCCTCGCGCGGCAGCCCGACCTCCGCGCACAGTATCGCCGCGAGCATGTCGTCAAGCGGCGACGGATATTTCCCGCCCCAGCCATTGCCGCGATAGTCGAGCGCGAGCGCGGCGCCTCCGGCATCGACGACCAGCGGCCCGGTATCGCGCAGCCAGATATCGTAGAAGGGTGCGCTGACGATCTCGGCGCAATCGCCCGCCAGCCTGTGCGCTTCTTCCTCGGCGATTTGGTTGGCGCAGACCAGCCGGACATGCTCGCCCTTGCCGCCTGCATGGACCGCGCGCGCGAAGGCTGCGACCTCACCCTGCGCGCCTTCGAGATCGTCGAGCCAGAGATCGGGATCAGACGGAAAGCCGATCCAGACACTGTCATGCGGCTCCCATTCGGCGGGGAAACGATTGGCGGAAGACATGGCGCGGCTTGTGGCGCAACGGCGCGGCAGCGACAAGGAAAAGGGCGTACAACTGTGGCTTGAAAATGACGACGCCGTGCGATTATGTCGCATTTGACCAAGGGGGCTGAGTATGAAGCGTAGCGCTTTTTTCGCGGCAGCGAGCGTAATTCTGACGACATCGGCAAACGCGCAGCAGGATGCGGCGGCAAATTTCGGCGCGCGCGAGGCCATCCTTTCGGCCAGCCTCTCCCCTGACGGCACCAAGATCGCCTTCCTCGGCCCCGCGCCCGGCAAGGGCGTTATACTCTACACAGTTGACACGACGAGCGCGAAGGGACCGGCCGCAATACTCAAGACGTCAGGCAGTCCGGAGAATGTGCAGGCATGCACCTGGGTCTCCAATGATCGACTGGCCTGTTACGTCGGCGGTCTCGCGCCCATGTCCAATGGCGAGATTTCCGGTTTCCGCGATATCATTGCGATCAACGCTGATGGCGGCGAGATCAAGCAATTGACCAAGCGGCAAGGATTGAATGCGCTGTACAATGATCGGCGCGGCGGCGGCATCATCGATTATGTGCCGGGCGTCGATGGCGCGGTGATGATGATGCGCGCCTATGTGCCCGAACAAAAGATCGGGTCGCTGATCGAGCAGCGGCGCGAGGGGATGGGGGTCGATCAGATCGACACGCGGACGCTTTCGGTCAAGCGGATCGAGCCGCCGCGACGCGACGCGATCGAATACATTACCGACGGCCGCGGGACGGTGCGCATCACCGGCACCGCCACCACGAATCCATCAGGCTATGCCGACGGCGTCATCAAATATCTCTACCGCCCCGGCGGATCGCGCGATTGGAAGACGCTGGGGGATTTCGATTACCTGAATCGTCGCGGCTTCAACCCCTATGCCGTCGATGCCGACAAGAATCTGGTCTATGGGTTCAACAATGTCGGCGGGCGCAGGGCGCTGGTGACGATGTCGCTCGATGGCGCAGCGCCGACCCAGACGACTCTTGTCGAACGTCCCGACGTCGATGTCGACGGCTTGATTCAGATCGGCCGTCAACGACGCGTTGTCGGCGCGAGCTTCGCGACCGAGCGCCGGGAATCGGTTTATTTCGATCCAGATCTGAAGAAGCTGGCGACTTCGCTCGGCAAGGCGCTGCCCAATCAACCGCTGATCGAGTTTGTCGACGCCAGCCAGGATGAATCGAAGCTGCTGCTTTGGGCGGGGGGCGATACCAGCCCGGGCACTTATTATCTGTTCGACAAATCGGCCAAGAAGCTGCAGCCGATCATGCCGGCGCGGCCCGACCTCGCGCAGATCGCGCTCTCGCCGGTCAAGCCGATGACCTATGCGGCAGGCGATGGCACCATGATTCCGGCCTATCTCACGCTGCCGCCGGGTTCGGACGGCAAGAATCTGCCCGCGATCGTGATGCCGCATGGCGGGCCTTCGGCGCGCGATGAGTGGGGTTTCGATTGGCTGGCGCAATTCTACGCCCATCAGGGGTTCGCAGTGATCCAGCCCAATTTCCGCGGGTCGAGCGGCTATGGCGAGGCGTGGTATCAGCAGAATGGCTTCAAATCTTGGAGAGTCGCGGTCGGCGATGTCAACGATGCCGGGCGTTGGCTGGTCAAATCAGGGATCGCCGATCCTTCGCGTCTGTCGATCGTCGGCTGGTCCTATGGTGGCTACGCGGCCTTGCAAGGCGCTGTACTCGATCCCGCATTGTTCAAGCGAGTGGTCGCGATCGCGCCGGTGGCCGACCTCGAGACACTGAAAAATGAGTGGCGGGGATCGTCGATCGCGCGGTTGCAGGAACAATTCATCGGCAGCGGTCCGCATATCAAGGAAGGATCGCCGGCACAGAATGTCGAAAAGATCGCCGCGCCGGTGATGCTGTTTCACGGCGACATGGACCGAAACGTCAGTATTTCGCAGTCGCGTTTGATGGCGAAGCGGCTCAAGGCTGAGGGCAAACGTGTCGAATATGTCGAGTATCCGGGTCTCGCGCACAGTCTGACCGATTCGGCGGTGCGCGCCGAGATGCTGCGCAAGAGCGTGGCGTTTCTGAAGGAAGCAGGACAGTAAAAGCGTTGACGGCGCGGCCCTTCGACTGCCTGCAAGGCAGGCGCTCAGGATAAACTACACCGCGCCGTCGGTCCTCAGGCGTAGCCCGAGGCCGGCCGAGCCGAACGAGTCCGCGATAAGCCGCGCTTGCTTCGCGCCGCTTGACTTATCGCTGGCTCTTATCGGCTATAAAATTCCACGACCAGGTTCGGCTCCATCTTCACCGGATAGGGCACCTCATCAAGTGTCGGAACGCGAGTGAAGCTGACCTTGGCGGCACCGTCGGTGGCGATGTATTCGGGGATGTCGCGTTCGGAAAGGCTCTGCGCCTCGATCACCAGCGCCATTTCCTGCGCCTTGGGGCCGAGCGTGATTTCAGACCCGATATCGACGCGGCGCGAGGCGACGTTGCACTTGACGCCGTTGACGCGGACATGGCCGTGGCTGACGAGCTGGCGCGCGGCGAAGATCGTCGGCGCGAATTTGGCGCGATAGACGATCGCGTCGAGGCGACGTTCGAGCAGGCCGATCAGGTTCTGGCTGGTGTCGCCTTTCATCCGGTCGGCTTCCTGGTAGCAGGCCTTGAACTGCTTTTCGGTGATGTCGCCGTAATAGCCCTTGAGCTTCTGCTTGGCGCGCAACTGGATGCCGAAATCGGAAACCTTGCTCTTGCGGCGCTGGCCGTGCTGACCGGGGCCGTATTCGCGCTTGTTGACGGGCGATTTGGGGCGGCCCCAGATATTCTCGCCCATGCGGCGATCGAGCTTGTGCTTGGCGCTATGGCGCTTCGACATATGTCATCCTTCAATGGCTGTGGGGGCGGGCCCCCGTGAACCGGAACCGCGCGGTCAGCCCTTCAGGGCAGCCGGACACCTGCTTCACCGGAGTACAGGGTCGATTGCGAAGGCGCGCCGATTAAGGCCGCGCGCCGGGAAGTCAAGAGAGATCGTTTCTCAACAAACTAGCACTGCGGAGGGCAGTTGGGGTTGGTGATCAGTCCGGCCCCTTCCCTCAAACCGTCCCTCGTGCCGTTGCGGGCGTTACGGATGTCATCGAGATTACGCTGCGCCGCGCTGTCGATCTGTTTCCACTCCGCAGCCGTGTGGCAGACTCGCTTCTTTTTCACCAGCGATCCGATCTCCGCATAGCGACGGCAGGTCAGCTTTTCGGGCGGGGTGGCCGGCGTGAAGACCTGCTCGGTGGCCGCCGGGGCTGCCGCCGCCAGCAGCGTGCTCGCGATCAGGTTCATTATTTCAAGCATTGCCAGCCCTCGCTACGATTGCCTCAATTGCTGTTGGATCCGCCCGAATTGGCGCTCTGCAACTCGCGCCGCGTCGCTTCGGAAAGCTCGGTCCACGCACGCACGGTGCGGCACTTCTTCTTCTTGACCATCGATCCGGTCGGCGCTTCCTTGCGGCAGACGACTTTGTCCTGCTCGGCCGCAGTGGTGGCAACTGCAATCTTAGCGGGAGCATCGGCCGCCGCCTGCGAGAAAAGAAGGGCAACAGCAATCGCACTTGAGACCATCGACACGAACCTTTCAACGAAAACACAAACTATAGCACATTATTTTGCATCGCACTATAGCCCGAAAACGACTTCCGCAGTCAATTGCTGGTGTTGGTGCCGTTCCTGGCTTGCTGGATATCGGTGACCGCGCGACGCGAAGCGTCATCGATCCGGCGCCAATCGGCCCTGGTGTGGCAGACGCGCTTCTTCTTCACCAGCGAGCCGATCTCACCGTATTTGCGGCAGATCATCTTTTCGGGCTCTGCGGCGGGCGTGTAGCTGGGCGCTGCTGTCTGCGTTCCCGCCATCATGAAAGCGGCGCTGAGTGTCGCAAATTCAAACATGTAAGCCCTCCAGCGGCAAACCCGACAGTAGCATCGCGATAGCCCGAATCAGCCTGAAAAGCTAGTCCCGCGCGCGGCGGTTCTCGCCGATCGCGCGGATGATGCCCCGCATGGTGCGGACTTCATTGGCGTTCCAACCGGGCTTGGTCAGCACCGATCGCAGCGTCCGCTTGGTCACGGCATTGCGTTCGGGCGGGAAGAAATAGTGCGCGTCGTCGAGCAGCGCTTCGCACTGCGCAATCAAGGCCTCCAATTCGGCTTGCGGCGCAGGCGGATCGAGATTGGTCTTGGGCGGAGACGCCAGCGTTTCTCCTTTCGACCATTCATAAGCGACCAGGATCACGGCTTGTGCGAGGTTGAGCGAACCGAATTCGGGATTGATCGGCACTGTCAGGATCGTCCGGGCCAGCGCAACATCGTCGCTTTCGAGGCCCGCGCGTTCGGGCCCAAACAGGATCGCGCAACGGCCTGCGGCTTCGCGAATCTCACGGGCGGCAACCTCGGGCGTGACCACCGGCTTGACCAGCCCGCGCTTCCTGACTGTGGTCGCGTAAACATGCGCGCAATCTGCGACCGCCTCAGCGACGGTGTCAAAAACCTGCGCCCGCTCGAGCACCACATCGGCCCCCGACGCCGCCGGGCCCGCGGCAGGGTTCGGCCAGCCATCGCGCGGGGCGACAAGCCGCATTTCGGTCAGCCCGAAATTGAGCATCGCCCGCGCCGCCTTTCCAATATTCTCACCGAGCTGCGGGCGGACGAGAACGATGATGGGTTTATGGAACTGCGCCTCATCATCCGCTCTTCCCGAGCGAAGTCGAGGGACCGCATCGAGCGAAGCCGAGATGCCCTTCCTCACACGCCGTTCATTTGGTGGGATCGAAAAGTAGCTTAGTCGATTGAGCTGACCGGCAATTAGCGCCTCCTTCTTGACACGTGACCACTTCTTAATTCTCATTTCCATCGAGAACGCATCATCGCGCGTGTCGAAAACGGCTGACCACATAAGTTCAAGAGGGCGGCGTGCAGAAGTGTAGCCGGGCAAAACGCCCTCCTCATGCTGCCAAAAGCGCTTCTCAAGGTCGTCAGTATGGCCGGTGTAGTATTTCCCGTCCGCACATCTAATCAGGTAAGTCCAAAACGACATTGCAGCGCCTAAAGGGCCTCGGCTTCGCTTGACCCTGCCCTTCGACTTCGCTCAGGGCGAGCGGATTTTCGTTATCGCGTATATCCTACCCGATCGGCAATCGCGGATGGCTCGGGTCGAGCGCGTCTTGCACCGCGCCCGCCAGTTCCTCGAAGTCGCGCGGTTCGCTGAAATCGCGATAGACGCTGGCGAAGCGGATATAGGCGACGGCGTCCATGCCCTTCAAACCACTCATCACCAGCTCGCCGATGCGGGTGCTTGGGATTTCGGCCTCGCCCATGGTTTCGAGCTGGCGTTGGATGCCGCTCACCAGCCGGTCGATCCGCTCGGGATCGATCGGGCGCTTGCGGCAGGCGATGGTGATCGAGCGTTCGAGCTTTTCACGCTCGAACGTCTCACGCCGCCCTTCCGATTTCAGCACGGTCAGTTCACGCAGCTGCGTACGTTCGAAGGTGGTGAAGCGGGCGCCGCATTCCTCGCACTGCCGCCGCCGCCGGATCGCGGCGCTATCTTCGGTCGGGCGGCTGTCCTTGACCTGCGTTTCGGGATGCGAACAGAAGGGGCAGCGCATGCTTCAGAGCGTGGGATAGATCGGGAAGCGTGCGCACAAGGCAGTCGCTTCCTCACCCACGCGCGCTTCGATCTGGCCGTCGCCTGCCTCGCCGTTCTTGCGCAGGCCATCGACGACATCGGCGATCATTCGGCCGACCTGGCGGAACTCAGCCGGGCCGAAGCCGCGCGTCGTGCCCGCGGGGGTGCCGAGGCGCAGCCCGGATGTCAGCAAGGGCTTTTCATTGTCAAAGGGGATGCTGTTCTTGTTGCAAGTAATGTTGGCGCGATCGAGCGCTTTCTCCGCATGCTTGCCCTTGGCCTGTTTGGGCCTGAGATCGACGAGCATGAGGTGATTGTCGGTACCGCCCGAGACGATATCGAGGCCTTGCTCCTTGAGGCTCGCCGCAAGCACCTTCGCGTTTTCGACCACGGCCTTTGCATACAGCTTGAACTCGGGCTGCATCGCCTGCGCGAAGCAGACCGCCTTGGCAGCGATGGTGTGCATCATCGGTCCGCCCTGAAGCCCGGGGAAGATGGCCGAGTTCATTTTCTTGGCGATGGCCTCGTCGTTGGAGAGGATCACGCCCGAGCGCGGCCCGCGCAGCGACTTGTGCGTCGTCGTCGTCACGACATGCGCGTGCGGGATGGGCGAGGGGTGCGCGCCGCCTGCGACCAACCCGGAAATGTGCGACATATCGACCATCAGGATCGCGCCCACTTCATCTGCGAT
>CBDUBW010000116.1:0-7799 GCA_965365485.1 uncultured Aquisediminimonas sp. | reverse complement strand
AGCAGGCGTACGAGGCTCGCGCGGAAGCCGTTTCGGATTATCATGCCAACCGCGTCCGCGCCGCGACGGGTGAGGCCGGCAGCTACCGTCCGCTTGAACCCGACGCGCTGTATCTGCCGCCCGAAGAGTGGGCGAAACAGGTCGCAGAGCACGCGATTCACCAGGCCAGCCCGTTCGACGCGCCCGAGAGCAAACAGGTCGTCGATTTGGGCATCGCCGCGGCGCGCGACTTCACGCCTGAACGGACCGGTGGCGAGAACCTCTACACCGCTGCGACGACGCACGCGGCGGCGCTCGCCAAGGACGGGGCGGGTCTGATCATCGGTGCCTATTCGCGCGGCTCGCGGGAACGGCTGGCGGGGCTGCTTGCCGAGCACGGCTTGCGGACCAAGGCCGCCGACAATTGGCAGGAAGCGCAGGGCGAAGCGTCGAAGAAGCGTGCCGTCCTCATCGTCCTGCCGCTCGAACACGGCTTCCGCGCAGCGAACTTCGAACTGCTGACCGAACAGGACCTGCTCGGCGACCGTCTCGTCCGCCGGCGCAAGCGCAAGAAGGACGCCGACGCGTTCCTGAGCGAGCTTTCGGCAATGACGCCGGGGGATCTCATCGTTCACCGCGATCACGGCATCGGCCGTTTCGAGGGGCTTACTTCGATCCCCGTCGGCCAGGCGCCGCACGATTGCGTCGCGCTCTCCTATGCCGGCGGCGACAAGCTCTATGTGCCGGTCGAGAACATCGACATCCTCTCGCGCCACGGATCGGACGCCGAAGGGGTGGCGCTCGACAAGCTTGGCGGCGTCGCCTGGCAAAATCGCAAGGCGCGAATGAAGGAGCGCATCCGCGAGATTGCGGGCGACCTGCTCAAGACCGCTGCGCTGCGCGCGCTGCGTGAAGCCGATCCCGCGCAGCCCGATTCAGGCAGCTATCCGAGCTTCGTCGACCGTTTCCCTTATGCCGAAACCGACGATCAGGATCGCGCGATCGACGACGTCCTTGCCGATCTCGGCTCAGGCAGACCAATGGACCGGCTGGTCTGCGGCGATGTCGGCTTCGGCAAGACCGAGGTGGCCTTGCGCGCCGCATTCGTCGCGGCGATGTCGGGAATGCAGGTCGCGCTCGTCTGCCCCACCACTCTGCTCGCGCGCCAGCACTACAGCAATTTTGTTGACCGCTTTCGCGGCTTTCCGCTCGAGATCGGGCGCCTGTCGCGGCTGGTGCCGGCAAGCGAGGCGAAGGCTACCAAGGCGGGGCTGGCCGAGGGCAAAATCGACATCGTCATCGGCACTCACGCAATCCTTGCCAAGAGCGTCGAGTTCAAGCGATTGGGTCTGGTCATCGTCGATGAGGAACAGCGCTTCGGCGTCACTCACAAGGAACGGTTGAAGGCGCTCAAGACCGACGTCCATCAGCTGACGCTGACCGCGACGCCCATCCCGCGCACGCTGCAGATGGCGATGACGGGATTGCGCGAACTTTCGGTCATCCAAACGCCGCCCGTCGATCGCCTCGCGGTGCGAACCTATGTCATGCCTTGGGACCCGGTGGTGCTGCGCGAGGCACTTTTGCGCGAGCATTACCGTGGCGGGCAGAGCTTCTTCGTCACTCCGCGCGTAGCCGATTTGCCCGACATCGAGGAATTCTTCCGCAAGAGCGCACCCGAACTCAAATATGTCGTCGCGCACGGTCAGATGTCCCCGACCGAGGTCGAGGAGCGGATGTCTGCCTTCTACGACCGCAAATACGACGTGCTGATTTCAACCACGATCGTCGAAAGCGGGCTCGACATCCCGAGCGCCAACACGATGATCATCAATCGCGCGGATCGTTTCGGCCTGGCGCAGCTCTATCAGCTGCGCGGGCGTGTCGGTCGGGCGAAGACGCGCGCTTACGCCTATCTGACGACAGCGGCCAACGGCGCGATGACCGAGGGGGCGGAGAAGCGCCTTCGCGTGCTCTCCGATCTCGACAACCTGGGCGCGGGCTTCCAGCTCGCCAGCCACGATCTCGACCTGCGCGGTGCAGGCAATCTGCTCGGCGACGAGCAATCGGGGCATATCGTTGAGGTAGGTTTCGAGCTCTACCAGTCGATGCTCGAGGAGGCGATCCTCGAAGCCAAATCGGGCGGGCTCGCTGAGCTGCCGGCGCGCGACTATTCGCCGCAGATCACGATCGAAGCGCCGATTTTGATTCCCGAAGATTATATCCCGGATCTCGACCTGCGGATGAGCCTTTACCGGCGCATCAACGAGTTCGAGAGCGCGCCCGAGATCGAGGCGTTCGCTGCCGAGCTGATCGACCGCTTCGGCCCCCTGCCCGATCCTAGCGAAAATCTGCTGACGGTGATGCAGGTCAAGCTCAATGCGCGTAAGGCGCATATCGCCAAGATCGACGCCGGCCCGCGCGGGGCGCTGGTCTCATTCCGCGAAGACAAGGTCCCGAATGTCGACGGGCTGATGGCCTATGTCGAACGGTTGAAAGGTACCGCCAAGCTGCGGCCGGACATGAAACTGTCGATCGTCCGCAACTGGCCTGATCCCAAGGCGCGGCTCAACGGCATTTTGCAGATGTCGAAAGGCCTTGCCCAGGCCGCGGGCTGATGGGCGATTATTCGGGCTGCAGAATTTTGGACATCAGGACGGCGATCTGCCGTTCCTGCTGCTTGGCCTCGCGGTTTGCCGGCACGCTGTAAAGCGCGGTCAGGAACGCCTTGTCGCGCGGCGTAAGGTCGCCGGGATAGGGCTCCGGAGCCGCAAAGAGTCGCAAGATGCTGTCCTCCGCAACCTCGGCGCTTTCCATCTTGATGCGCGCGAGCGTCACCAGGGCAGCGTAGGCGGCGACCGAATTCAGCGTGCGTCCGCGGGCGACATTGGCATCGACGATGAAGGTGGCTTGCTCGATCTTGGCGCGAATGTGCGTCCCGACCAGGCTGGAGGAATAGCCATCGACCCCGACGCTCTCGCCATTCGAATTGATGCCGAGGCCGCCTGCCGCGCCCTCGATCTGCGCGCCCAGCAGGGCCCCCGGCGTGCCACCGGACTGGTGGCCATGACGGCCCTCGATCTGCGTCGAATACCACCAGCGGGCCGGTCTCTGGCTGTCGGCCAGTAAGCGGGTTTCGATGGGATCATATTTGCCGAAGACACGTCCACCGCCGGTCTTCTTCAGCATTGCGATGTCGCGATCGGCGCTGTCTGTAAAGACGATCAGAAGATTGGTCTTGCAGCTGGGCTTGGCCACCCGCACCCCGGCACCACCCGCGATGCCGCGGATCTTGTCCGAAACGATCGCTGCGTGTTCAGCGGAAAGCCCGACAACCTTAACGCAGATCGCTTCCCGCCACCGCGCAAACTGGCCTGACACCGGCGTTGCCGATACGCCGCGCACAAACTTGCGCGCCTGCTCGCGCACTTCTTCCTGCTTCTGCGCGGTGACGATAATCTCATCGTCGACTGGCTGCGCATGCGCCGCGCTTCCCAATGCCAAAGCGGCTAGTGCTAAGAAGACGCGCATTCGGGCCAGTCCCTGATCAAGTCGACAAGCGTCACGCTATCTATCGCCTGGGCGCAAAGAAAGCCTTGGTAATAATCGCACCCCGCACGCGCGAGAAGGCGCAGCTGTCCTTCGGTTTCGACGCCCTCGGCGATGATCGCTAGCCCAAGCGCTTGCGCCATCGCAATGACATGCGAAACGATGATATCGGGTTTGCCGCCCTCGCCTATTCCGGCGGACAAGTCATGATCGAGCTTGACGCTGTCGACCGGCAAGGCGCGCAGATAGGCAATGCTCGAATAGCCGCTTCCGAAATCGTCGAGCGCGATGCGAATCCCGTCCGCTCTCAACTGCTCGAGCTTGGCGGCGGCGCCCTGCAGGTCGCCGATCGGACCCGCCTCGGTAATCTCGAGCGTCAGCCGTTCGGCAAGCAGTCCGCTCGCCGCGATCGCGCGCCGCATCTCATTGACGAAATTGGGCTCGGCAATGTCTTCGCTGGTGACGTTGATCGACAGCCGCAACGTCGAGAGCTGCTCCGGCCAATTCGCCGCAATCTCGAGCGCGCGTTGTCGAATGTGGTGCGAAAAGCCTGGCATGACCTGCGAGCGCACGGCGATATCGAGCAACTCACCCGGACCGATCTGGCCATGCTCAGGATGTCGCCAGCGCGCGAGCGCCTCGACCGATACGATCCTGCCGGTGGCGATTTCGACCTGCGGCTGGAAAACGATTTCGATCTCGTCGCGGGCGATCGCCGTCTCAAGGTCCGCGAGCCTGCGCACGTTCATGGGAATGGCAGTCTGCGTGCGGCGATCTTCCATCCGCCTTCCTTAGCAGCTTCGTACCAAAAGCAAGGCCCGCTTGCCGTCATGTGCGGACGCGCCTAGCAGGTGACCATGGGGACGCAGACGGCTCTTGCAGACGGTTTCGGGCGGCAGATCAGCTATTTGCGCCTGTCGCTGACTGACCGGTGTGACATGCGCTGCCGTTACTGCATGGCGGAAGACATGGAGTTCCTGCCACGCAGCGAGGTGCTCAGCCTCGAAGAACTCGTGGCGCTTGCCGACGCCTTTATCGCGCGTGGCATCACCCGCATCCGCCTGAC
The DNA here is from genome assembly GCA_965365485.1 of uncultured Aquisediminimonas sp. GTDB lineage: Bacteria > Pseudomonadota > Alphaproteobacteria > Sphingomonadales > Sphingomonadaceae > Aquisediminimonas. The sequence goes on along the minus strand of CBDUBW010000116.1, from coordinate 3,205 downwards.
CGGGGGCGAGCCGCTCGCGCGTCGCGGTGCGGCGGAAGTGGCAAAGGCGATAGGCCGGCGGCTCGGCCAGGGTCTCGAAGAACTGACGATGACGACCAACGCCACGCGGCTTCGCGAATTCGCGCCCGCGCTTCGCGACGCTGGGATTGCGAGGATCAATGTCAGCCTCGATACGCGCGACCCTGAGACATTTCGCTATATCAGCCGCACCGGAGACTTGGCCCGTGTGCTCGACGGGATCGATGCCGCAGACGAAAGCGGTATCGCAGTCAAGATCAACATGGTCGCGCTCAACGGTCTCAACGACGCGGAGATCCCGGCGATGCTGCGCTGGTGCGGCGATCGCGGCTTCGATCTGACGCTTATCGAGACCATGCCGATCGGCGTGATCGACGATGACCGCGCAGATCGTTTCGTGTCGTTGACGGCGTTGCGCGAGAGCCTGGCGCGCGAATTCAATCTGGTTGCGAGCACGTACCGCACCGGCGGACCCGCACGGTACTGGACCGTCGCGGAAACCGGCACGAAGCTTGGGCTCATTTCGCCGCTGACCGCCAATTTTTGCGACACCTGCAACCGCATCCGCGTTACCGCTTCGGGCCAGCTCTATATGTGTCTGGGGCATGAGGATCGCGTCGATCTGCGCGCCGCGCTGCGTTCTGGCTCCGCACAAGCCGTCGATGATGCCGTCGACGTGGCGATGCGTCGCAAGCCGCGTCGTCACGAGTTCGATATCGGCGTGGCGGCGACTCAGCGTCACATGAACGCGACCGGGGGCTGAGCTTGGCCGTAAAGCGCGCGCTGCTCGCATCTCCCACCGAAGAAGCGCAGGAGGCAGCGGGAACGCTGCTCGCACAAGGCGGCTGGTGCGGGCTCGTCGATGCCGAAATCGTGGTGGCGCTGGGTGGTGACGGCTTCATGCTTCAAACGCTCCACCAGATGCTCGAAAGCAGGCATATCCTGCCTGTTTTCGGAATGAACCTCGGCACGGTCGGGTTCCTGATGAACGACTGGCAGGCCGATGGCATCGATGCGCGACTGGAGGTGGCGAAGCGGTTCAGCGTCAATCCGCTGCGTATGGATGCCGAGACAATCGAGGGCCGCACTGTCACCATCCCGGCGATCAACGAAGTCTCCCTACTCCGCGAAACCCGGCAGACCGCGAAGATCGAAGTGTCGCTCAACGAGCGGGTGGTGATCGACGAACTGGTCTGCGATGGCGTGCTCGTCGCCACACCCGCCGGATCGACCGCTTATAATCTTTCTGCGCAAGGACCGATCCTCCCGCTCGATTCGCGGATGCTCGCGCTTACGCCGATCAGCCCGTTCCGTCCCCGGCGCTGGCGCGGCGCGATCGTGCCGGCTAAAGCCAGAGTGCAACTGCGCGTGCTTGATCCTGTAAAGCGCCCCGTCAGCGCGGTCGCCGACCAGCGGGAGGTTCGCGATGTGCGCACCGTCGCGATTGCGGTCGACAAAGAAACCACGCTCACGCTTTTGTTCGATCCAGAGCACGCGCTCGACGACCGCATCACCATGGAGCAATTCGCGGTCTGAGCGGCTTGCCTTCCGCCGCGCCCGTCCCTAAGAGCGCGCGTCTGGTCATTCCCCGGTAGCTCAGCGGTAGAGCATCCGACTGTTAATCGGACGGCCGCCTGTTCGAATCAGGCCCGGGGAGCCAGCTTTTTCGCGATTGCCGTTGCTGCCCCGCGCTGGCAGAACGCCGCGATGACAAGCCCCATGTTCGACTTCGCACTCGGTGAAAACGCCGAGATGATCCGCGATACTACGCAACGCTTCGCCACCGATCGCATTGCCCCCCTCGCTGCCGAAATCGACGAGGCCGATCGGTTTCCAGTCGAGCTATGGCCGGAAATGGGCGAGCTGGGCCTGCACGGGATCACGGTCGAGGAAGCCGACGGCGGCCTTGGTCTCGGCTATCTCGAACATGTCGTCGCACAGGAGGAGGTTGCCCGCGCATCCGCCTCGGTCGGCCTCAGCTACGGCGCCCACTCCAACCTGTGCGTCAACCAGATCAGGCGCTGGGCCAACCCCGATCAAAAGGCCAAATATTTGCCCAAACTGATCAGTGGCGAACATGTCGGCAGCCTTGCAATGTCCGAAGCCAATGCGGGCAGCGATGTCATGTCGATGAAGCTCAAGGCCGATGCCGTGCAGGGCGGCTATGTCCTCAACGGCACCAAATTCTGGATCACCAACGCTGCCTATGCCGATACGCTCGTCGTCTACGCGAACACCTCGGACGGCGGACGCGGCCTCACCACCTTCCTCATCGAGAAAGGCATGGAAGGCTTCAGCATCGGCCAGAAGATCGACAAGATGGGAATGCGCGGATCGCCCACTTGCGAGCTTGTCTTCAACGATTGCTTCGTCGGCAAGGATCAGGTGATGGGCCCGCCCAATGGCGGCTCCGCCGTGCTGATGAGCGGCCTCGATTATGAACGCACGGTGCTCGCGGGTATTCAACTCGGCATCATGCAGGCCTGCCTCGACGTAGTCCTGCCGTTTGTGCGTGAGCGCAAGCAGTTCGGCAAGCCGATCGGCGCCTTCCAACTGATGCAGGCTAAGATTGCCGACATGTATGTCGCGCTCAATTCGGCGCGCGCCTATGTCTATGCCGTCGCCAAGAATTGCGATGCGGGCCGGACGACACGGTTCGACGCGGCGGGCGCGATCCTGCTCGCCAGCGAAAGCGCGGTGAAGGTCGCAGGCGAAGCGATCCAGGCGCTGGGCGGCGCAGGCTACACCAAGGACTGGCCGGTCGAACGCTTCTTCCGCGATGCCAAACTGCTCGATATCGGCGCGGGCACCAACGAAATCAGGCGCATGCTGATCGGCCGCGAACTGGTAGGCGCGGCGTGACGGCACCCGTCCTACCGACCGCGATCAATACTGAAAGCGACGACTTCCATCGCCGCTCCGCGCACAATCGCGCACTCACGGACGAGCTTTGGGCCAAGGTTGCTGAGGCGGCGCTCGGAGGCAATGAGAAGTCCCGAGAACGCCATGTCTCGCGCGGCAAGCTTCTCCCGCGCGATCGCGTCGAGCGGCTGCTCGATCCGGGTTCGCCCTTTCTTGAGATCGGGCAGCTTGCCGCGAACGGCATGTATGAGGGCGATGTCCATGGCGCGTCGCTGATCTGCGGGATCGGGCGGGTAAGCGGGCGGCAGGTGATGATCGTCTGCAA
>CBDUBW010000115.1:0-7812 GCA_965365485.1 uncultured Aquisediminimonas sp. | reverse complement strand
AAGCGCCGTGGACGCCGCACTTTCGGATGCGCAGCTATATCGAGCACGAATTGCCTGAACTGGTCGGGGCGAAGTTTCCGGCCGATATGAAGCGGCAGGCGATCATGGGCCACTCGATGGGCGGGCATGGCGCGCTGACAGTCGCGCTGCGCAATCCCGATCGGTTTCGAAGTGTATCGGCGTTCGCGCCGATCGTCGCGCCCTCGCAAGTGCCGTGGGGCGAGAAGGCGCTAGGCAGCTATCTCGGCAAGGATCGGACGGCTTGGGCCGATTACGACGCGTGCGCGCTCATCGCCGGCGGTGCGCGCGTGCCGGCAATCCTCGTCGATCAGGGCGCTGCTGACCAATTCCTCGCCGAGCAACTCAGGCCCGAATTGCTACAGGCCGCATGCGACACCGCAGGCCAGAACCTGACACTGCGAATGCAGCCCGGCTACGATCACAGCTATTATTTCATCTCGACTTTCATGACCGATCACCTGCGCTGGCACGCGTCTCGGCTTCGCTCGACATGAGCGGGTTTGAAAAGCGCTGATGGCGCTGCTCGGCGCGATCGTGGCCGGGGGCAAAGCAACCCGCTTTGGAGGCGACAAGGGTGCGGCGCTGCTAAACGGCACGGCGCTGATCGATCATGTAGCGGAGGGGCTGGCAAGCCAGGTCGACGCGCTTGTGATCGTCGGCCGCGAATGGCCGGAACTAGTCTCCATTGCCGACTGGCCGCGGCCTGGAATCGGGCCGTTGGGCGGATTGTGCGCGGCGCTTCGCCACGCCGCGGAACATGGCTTCGATGCAGTCGCAATGACACCGTGCGACCTCCTCCCGGTGCCGCGCTTCGCCGCGCTTGGGGGTGGGCCCACCGTCATCGAAGGTCATGAGATTTGCGGGATCTGGCCCGCATCTTGCCGTGCCGCGTTCGAGGCGTTCATCGCCACGGCTCCGAAGCTTTCGATGCAAGCCTGGATTGCCGAAAGCGGCGCAACTCGCGTCGAAGCGGCGCACGATCACTTCGATCTCAACACGCCTGAAGCGCTGGCGGACTTTCGGAGCGGCGGGTGACGCGCGTCACGTTGGACCGGCAGATTATGGCCTAGGCCATGCGCGTGGAAGTCGACGCAGGTGAGACGATGACAAGGGCTATTTCATCGGCGCGTCGCGGCCTTTGCGTCCCGTTATGCGTGTTGCCTTCACCGGCTCATGGTGTAAGCCATGCCGCCGACCGAATCCGCCGCATTGCGCGCGCAGAGAATTCGGGCCACGGGTCGCCGCGCGTGTTGAAAGCCTTTGGGGAAGGGGGACGCTTCAGGCCATGACTGACGTTCTGACGTGTTTGCGTTACGAAGATATCGACGGAACGATCAAAACGTTTCCCATCGATCGGCTGGCGGTGTGCAGGATCGGCCGCGGATCGGAAAATTCGATCATCGTCGATGACGGCCTGTCTTCGCGCGAACATGCGATGATTCGTCGCGACGCCAGCGGCCATTGTATCCTGACCGATCTCGGCAGCCGCAACGGTACTCGTGTCAACAATCGCCCGATCTCGACACCCGTCAAACTTGTCAATGGCGATACCCTGCTAGTCGGGCGTCAGCTGTTCGATTTCGTCCAGCCCGAGGCTCAGATTGAGCTCGATACCAGCGCTGCCACAGCCGCCACCGAATTCCAGCTTTCGGAGATGCTGATCACGGTGCTCGTCGCCGATATCCGAGGGTTCACGGTGCTTTCCCAAATCCTGGGTGAAAAGCGCATATCCGAGCTGATGGCCGAGGTGTTTCGCGCGGCGGGGAAGGTGCTCAACACAAAGCATGCCTGGTCGCAGAAATTCATCGGCGATGCCTTGATGGGCGTATGGGCGCACGCGGGTGACAAGATCCGGCCGGCCGAGCTGCTCAACATCTTCGACGTGATCGCGGAGTTGCAGGAGATTTTCCGTCCGCTGCAAAAGCAATTCGATCTGCTGCGGCCGCTGCAATTCGGCTGCGGGATCAACACTGGTTTCGCCGCGATCGGCAATATCGGCAGCGCCTCGGCTCAGGATTTCACCGCAATGGGCGATGCCGTCAATAAGACCTTCCGCTTCGAGACCGCGACCAAGGAGCATGGTTGCGACATCTTGATCGGCCAGAGCGTGTTCGATTTCATGAGTCCCGCGCCTGCGCAATCGTCGCTGCCTGAGCGCCTCGAGATCGACCTCAAGGGGTACGAAGGCAAAGAAGCCGCTTATGGCTTCAATTTCGCCGATTTGAGCGGCCTGTCGAGCCGGATTGCCGGAAAGGCTTAGGCCCAGCCGGAGACAAATGAGACAAAGGGGTGGGGGATGATCTTGAGTTTGGGCGAACCGCGGTGGGGACTGGGGGCCCTGCTGATATCGGGGACGGTCGCGCTCATGCCGAGCGTGGGCCACGCCCAGACCGTCCCATCGCGCGAGCAGGTCGAGGCGCCGCGCCCCGACGGACAACTCCCGCCTTCGCGCGTTCGCGTCAATTCGAAGGACGCGATCGAGCAAGGTCCGTGTCCGTTGCGCGACTCGACCGTGACGGTCGATATCCAGACAGTTCGCTTCGAAGCAGCCGGCGGCGGCGAAGTGCCGGCGGAGTTTCTGCCGTTGCTGGCGAACGTGCGGCCCGCCATCACCGGCACGCAACCGATCGCGGTGGTCTGCGATCTGCGAGACGCCGCCAACACGGCGCTGCGTCGTGAAGGCTATATCGCGGGCGTTCAAGTCCCGCCGCAAGATATAGTTAACGGGGAATTGAGGCTGGCGATCGTGGCTGGCCGGATCACCGACATCACCGTCCGCGGCGATGCAGGGCGCTTCCGCGACGCGCTGCGCCCGCGCATCGAGCAACTGAAAACGCTGTTTCCGCTCAACCAGCGCGAGGTTGAGCGCGCATTGTTGCTCGCGGGCGATGTTCCCGGGCTCGATGTCAGCCTCGCGTTGCGGTCTGCCGGTACGGCGCCGGGCGAGCTGGCGGGCGATCTCAACGTCGAAGCTACTTCAGTCCTGCTGCTTGCCAACGTTCAGAACCCAGGCTCACGGGAGCTCGGCCGTGAGATAGGCACGCTTCGGGCAGAGGCATACGGCCTGACGGGCCTTTCCGACCTGACCTATTTGTCGGCGTCGAGCTCGCTCGATTTCGAGGAGCAATATGTCGCCCAGATCGGTCATGAAATGGGGATCGGCTCGAGCGGCTTTCGTGTCGGCGGTCGATTCAACTATGCGCAATCGCGCCCCGATATCGAAGGGCTCAATCTCAAGACGCGTTCGATCATCGCCGGGTTCGACCTTAGATATCCGCTGATGCGGCGCGTCACCCAATCGGTGAGCGTGGGTGCGGGGTTCGAATATATCAATCAGCGCACGGTATTGCGCGCCGGCGGCGTCGCGAACCCGTTTTCGCAGGATCGCATCAGCATCGCCTATGCGCGGATCGACGGCAGCATCCGGGAGCCGTCGAGCCAGGGTGAAAGCTTGTGGACGCTCGATGCCGGGATCGAGCTTCGTCAAGGTCTGGATATTTTCAATGCAACCCCGCGCCGGACCGTGGTCAACGGCTTTCCGGCATCGCGTTTCGACGGCAACTCGCAAGCTACGGTAGTTCGTGGCACGATCGACGCCAGCGTCAAGCTCGGGCGCTACGTCACGATCACGGGATCGGCGCTGGGCCAATGGGCGAGCTCGGCGCTGCTCAATATCGAGGAATTCTCAATCGGCAACCTGACTTATGGACGCGGTTATGATCCCGGATCGAATGGCGCCGACCGCGTGATAGCCGCCAGGATCGAACCCCGTGTCCGCATCGTCGACGCAGAGCGGTTCCGGCTCGAGGCCGTGATGTTTTATGACAATGTGCGGATACGCAATCTCGATACCAACACGCTCGAGGACAGGCGGACGCTCTCTTCGATCGGCGGCGGCGTGCGGATGGCGGCGAACAATCGCTTCATCGTCGATCTGATCTACGCCAAGCCGCTCAAGCGAGTGCTCGCGACCGACGACTTCAAGCCGACCGATCGGCTGCTTTTCTCGATAACGACCAAGTTGCTTCCGTGGAGGTCATCACGATGAGTATCGCCGCCAAGGCTACGACCCGCACACGGCTGCGGCTGCTGATGTCATCGGCGCTCGCCGGCGCGGCGGCGATGATCAACGCGCCGGGCGCGGCGCAGGTCTTGCCTGTCGTGACCGTCGGCGGCGATGGCGGCGCCACGATCACGACTAACATGGCGGGCGATCAACTCGGCGTTGATCTGAACAACGCCAGCCGTGTGATCAATTACGACTCGTTCAACGTCGGCGCGACCAACGCCGTCAATTTCACGACCGCCGATCAGGCGACGCAATATTCGGTGCTCAACCGCGTCATCATGGCGAATCCGTCGAGCATCCTCGGTGCAGTCAATGCGCAGGACAATATTGCGGTCTGGCTCGTCAATCCGAGCGGCATCACCTTCGGTTCGGGAGCGACCTTCAGCGGTGGGGCGCTGGTGCTTTCGACTGCCAGTATTACCGACGCGGATTTCCTCGACGGCGATTCCATTTACACCCTTCCTCAGGGCACGGTCACCGGCCTGGCGACGGACTCGCAGATCGTGCTCGCGTCCGGATCGACGATCGGTGCGCCTAGGGGTTTCGTCGCAATCGCGCAGGATGTGCAGGCGAACGGCTCGATCTCGACCGGGGCCGGGACGGGCAATGTTGCGCTCGTCGCGGCCGCGGACACGGTGCTCGATTTCACGCCCGGCGGGCCGCTTGCGATCAACGTCACCGCCGGAACGACGATCGGAACCGCCAAAGTCAGCGTCGGCAACGGAGCGGCGATTACCGCCAACTCGATCAAGCTCGCGGGCGCATCGGCTTCGGCACCGATGGCCAATCTGCTCAACATCGATACCGGCGCGACGCTCACGGCGACCGCCGTCGGCGGACGCGTGACACTGGCCACCGCGAGCGACCTTGCGGGTAGCGTCACGATAGGTGGGGCGGCCGGGGGCGGCAGCATCAATGCTTCGGGCGCGCTCTCGGCGGCAGGTGCCGGCGGAGACATCGGCGTCACGACCGGTGCCGCTGCGACCCTGAGCGGGCAACTTACCGCAGGCGACGCGTTGACGGCTATAGCGGTGCAGGCTCTGACCGTGGCTGGCGGTGTGTCAGCGGGCGGCAATTACACGCTCAACGGCGCCTCCGTTTCGCTGGGTGACACTGTCGGCGGTACGGCGGTGAGCCAGTCGGCCGGCGGCGCGGTCGACATCACCTCGACCACGGGCGGCATCGTGGGCGCTGCGGGGCTGACGCTGGCATCGAATCGCGACGGAGCGGGGGCGGAAGCGCTGGTGCTCGACGCGGCGAGCGGCGGCATCAATTTCTCTGCTGGATCGAGCGTGATCGGCGGCGTCGATGGCGATCGTTCGAACATCGGCATCCGGCTTGCGACTCCGACCGACAGTCTGACGCTGGGAACGGTCAATGGCGCTCGTCTCGCCAATGCAGATGCGGGGCATACGATCGGCACGGCTTTGACGAGTGGACCGCTCAGCCTCGGTGCGACGACGCTGACACAATCGCTCGATGCCACCGCGGCGGGTTCGATCGGCATTGGGTCGGTGGCGATCACCGGCGCGGGCCAGAACCTCTCGCTTGCGGCGAACGGCGCGGGATCGGATATCGCGCTGGGAGGCGCGGCGTCTGCCCCGGGTTCGGTGTCGTTGACTGCCGATGATTCGATCACCGGCACGACGCTTAGCGGTGCCACGATCGTCGCGACCGCGACCAATGGCGCGGTCAGCCTCGCCAACACGACGTCAACCGCGGGCGCGACGAGCCTGTCGGCAGCCACCAGCCTGACGGTCGACACCGTCTCGGCGACGGGCGGCGGCGCGACGCTTGCGGCTGCTCTCATCGATGTGGACAGCGTGACGGCGAGCGGCAATGTGCAGTTCACGGCAGGTGACGATGTCGAGGTCAACAGCGCGACCTCGACCGGCGGCGACGTGCTGATTTCAGCGGGCGGCGATGTAACAGGTCGCGCAGGCGCAGGATCGCGGATCGCGCTCTCCGCGACCGATCCGGGCGGCGACATTTCGGTAACGGCAACGGGAACGGCGGCGCTCGGCACCATATCGGCAGGCCGCGATCTTAGCGTGACTGCGGGTGTCATCGACTCAGACCCGCCGATCACCGCAGCGACGGGCGGGCTCAGCCTCACCGCGACGGCGAGCGACATCACCGTCGGCTCGGTTATGGGCGGGACATCGGCGCTGATTGCGTCGACCAGCGGCAACGCCACGGTCACGGGAACGATTACCGCGCAGAACGGAACCGCGCGGGTGAATGCCGCGAACCTCGCCAGCGTCGCTGGATCGTCGGCGAGCGGAACACCCGGCGATGTTGTCATCAGCGGCAGTGCGGTCGCGCTTTCAGGGACGCACACAGCCGAAGGCAAGATCGACGTCACCGCAACGGGCGGCGCGATTACGGGCGCGGCGGGGCTTTCGCTGACGTCGAACAGCGGCGGCGCGGCCGACGCGGGCAATACGCGTTTCATCGCGCTCGATGCGGCGGGCGGCATCAGCCTCGCAGACAGTATGCTCAACGCGGGCACGGCGCGGCAATCGCTACTCGGGATCCGGCACACAGGCGCGGTGGCGACGCGCAATCTCACGCTCGGAACGGTCAATGCGCGCACCATCGTCGATGCGAGCGCGGGACCGGCACGGACCTTTACGGGCTCGCTCACCGGCAACGCGCTGACGCTCGGCGACGTCACACTCACCGATCCCTTCACGCTCGACATCAGCGGTGCGCTGACCGCGCTCGACATCGCGATCACGGCGGGTGGCGCCAATTTCATGACCGATGGTGTCATGACCATCGACAGCCTGACCGCGACCGGGGGTGGCGCTTCGCTGCTGAGCGATGTCATGGTCGACGCGGGCAGCGTCACCGCCGATGGCGACGTTTCACTGACAGCGGGCGGCGCGATCGAGATCGACAGCGCGACATCGAATGGTGGAAACCTGACCGTCAGTGCCGGCACCGATCTGACGGAACGGGCCGGCGCGGGATCGCGCGCGAACCTTTCTGCGGCGGCCGCGGGGCGTAACGTCACCGTTACGGCCGGCAACGCTGCGACGCTCGGCACGCTCACGGCCGGAAACAACGCGACGGTCGACGCCGACGCGATCGATGCGAGCCAAGTCACCGCGACCGCCGGACTGCTGCGGCTGAGCGCCGGCAATGGCGACGCGACGCTAGGGAATGGCAGCGCGGGAACGACCGCGCTCGTCGAGGCGACTGGCAATGCGACTGTCACGACCGCGCTCACTTCGGTCGGCAACGCTACACTGACGGCGGGCGCTGCAGGCACGGCAAGCGCCACCTCGATCTCGACGAGCGGAGCAGGGGCCGACGTCACCGTCAGCGGCGGAAGCGTGAATGTGACGAATGCCAGTGCAGTCGATGCGCTGTCGATGAGCGCGACGACCGGCGATCTGACGCTCGGCACAGGCATCGCAGGCGGCGGCTTCACGCTTGCCACGACGCCCGCAGGCGGCGACGTGATCGTAACGACCAGCGTGAGCGGTGGGGCCACCTCGACGATCGACGCGCAGGCGAACGCACGGCTGGCGAGCGCGAGCACGAGCGCGGGCGACTTGACCGTGACGGCAGGCGGCGCGGTCACCGGCATCGGCGCCGGCCGCGCCGATCTCAGCGCAGGCAATAATCTGGGAGTGACGGCGGGCGGTGCGGCAGTGCTCGGCACTGTCACGGCGGGCAATGACGTGACCGTCACAGCCGCAACGATCGACGCC
>CBDUBW010000114.1:0-7819 GCA_965365485.1 uncultured Aquisediminimonas sp. | reverse complement strand
GGCACGCCGCATTTCGAGTGCGGTGCTTTCGACCACTCAGCCACCTCTCCGCAGAGGACCGTCAGGGCGGCCTCAGAGCCGCCCCGGCTGGAGCAGGCGGGGCGCTTAGCCCATGCCTCCGACCTTGCCAAGCGCGTTTGCAGCCGCCCGTGCTTGTCATCCCCGAAGCAAGCGCTATCTATAGGTTCATGACCAGTTTCTTTCAGTCTGCGTCTCGTAACGGTAGCATCGCTGCCCCGCCTGTTTCACATGCCCGCTTCGGCATCGGAGAGGTCGTGCGTCACCGCGTGTTCGATTTTCGCGGCGTGATTTTCGATGTCGATCCTGTCTTCGCCAATAGCGACGAGTGGTACGAGTCCATTCCGGAGGACATCCGGCCGGCGAAAGACCAGCCCTTTTACCATCTGCTCGCCGAAAATGCGGAGAACAGCTATGTCGCCTATGTCAGCCAGCAGAATTTAATTGCTGACGAGGACGAGGGCCCCGTTGATCATCCGGCAATTCCGGGCCTGTTCGAGAAGTTCGACGGAGCTCGCTACCGACTCAAACCTGGTCATCGCCATTAGATCGCGAATTGCGTTTCGCTCGAGGGCGGGCGCAGCGTCTCCGCATCCGGGTTCAGGCGGTTCATTTCGAAATTGAGCGTCAGCGCAAAGACGAGCCAAGCGAGATAGGGCAGCATCAGCCAGCCCGCCAGGCGACGAATAGCGAAAAACGCGCGGGTGGTTAACGCAGCTGCGATCAACATCGCGGCAATCAGCAGAAGCGCGGCTGTCACCTGATGCGCTCCGAAAAACAACGGGCTCCAAGCGAGGTTGAGGACGAGCTGCAGCGCGAACAGGATCAGCGCTGTCTGTCGCCCTGCCGCGCCACGCGCATCGAGGATCATCGCCAGCGCCAGCCCCATCATCGCGTAGAACAGCGTCCATGCCGCGCCGAACAGCCAGCCGGGCGGAAACCATGCGGGCCTTTCAAGTGCGACAAACCAGGCATTGGAATAGCCCGAATTCGAAAGCTGACCCGCAAGAAAGCCGAGGAAAACGATAAGCGGGATCGTGAGCAACGCCCAGCGCAGAAACGACATGCGCAGTTGCTGCCGGGACGCGATCTCACCCATGCATTGCCTCCTTAGTGGGACAATGATGCTTAGGAGCGATCAGAGGTCGGCGGCAAGGCTCAGAGTCAGGCGACGAGGCGCGTTGGTGACGAAAAACCCGCTGCGGCCTGCGGCATAGCCGAACTTGTCGAAAATATTATCGACAGTCGCGCGGAGCAAAACCGGAGTTTTGCCGACGCTCAAGCGGTAACGCGCGCCAAGGCTCGTCACCGATCGCGCCGGAATCTCGAACGTGTTGGCGACGTTGGCGACGCGATCGCCCACCGCTTCGAAACGCCCTGTAAGCGTCAGCGGTTCGTGCCAGGGCAGCTGCCAGTTTACATTGGTGACGTTGCGCCATTTAAACGTGCCGGCGGGGCGCGGCCCGATCAGCCCGAGCCGCACTTCCTCGCCCGAAACCTTCGAATCGATGTACAGCAGCCCCGAAACCACGGTCAGACCGGGGAGCACCTGCCCGGACAAGGACGCTTCCATACCCCGATTGCGGATTGCACCAAGACGCCGGAAACGGCGCGTACCATCGAGATTGAAATAGGGTTTGGCGACATCGAAATAGCCGACCACCAGGCTAACGCTCTTGCTGACGCCCCAGCGCAGGCCGAAATCCTTTTGCTCGGTACGGATTGCGGGAGGCGCCTCGTTGCGGTTGACGGCATCCTCGGGGGCGACATCGCTTTCCTCAAGCCCGCGAACATAGCCGCCGTACAGAGCGATATTGTCGGCCAGGTAAAGCGCGGCGGTCGCGCTGTAGAGAAACGGATTGTCCTTCGATACCGGCAACTCGCCCGCCGGGGTGACGGTGCGCTTCTTATAATCGGTTTTCTGGAGCCCGAGGTTCATCTCACCCAGATCTTTCCAGCGGAGTTCGTAACCCAGCCCGATCGTGCCCTGCCGGATCGTGTCACGCGACTTTTCACCATAAACGGTTGCCGGACGAGTGCGGAAATCCTTGACGCCGATCTGGCTCGGCCCAAGATCGATCACTGCCGATCCGCCATATGCCCGCTTCAGCTCGCGGGCGCGCAGCGAGGTGTGGATGCTGTGGCGTCGCGGGCCATCTTCGAAACTTCGCGAAACTTTCAGCTCTCCGGAGGTCGAGCCGCTGCCGCCGCCCTGGTCGGTCACGACGATACGACTGCCGACACGGCCCGTTGCATCGGTATCGAACAGCAGATCGACATGATCCTGGCCGATATTGAGCTCCGAGCGGAACAGTCCGAGCCCGATGTCGAACCTGCCGGGTTTGGCTTTGGCGACCAGCCCGTGATTATAGACGACACCATCGAAATCGGCCCATTTCTGTCCGAAGAATGTCGATCGCTTGATCCTCGGCGGCAGGAAGTCACCGCTGGTGAAAATCAGCGGCTGGCTTTCCTCATCGCGGATCGTGATACGGCTGACGAAGGGCTGCACCGAAATATTGGGGGTGGGGCGCCACATCAGCGACAGGCCGTAAGTCTCGAATTCAGGCGTCACCCCCGCGACATTGCCTTCACGAAAAATGCCGAAGCCGGCGATCAAGCCCAGGCGGGCGCCGTCTAGCGGGATTTGCGCATCGATCTCGAGCCCGGAGCCCGTCAGCGTCCCCCAATTGACCCCCACCGAGGCCACGAATCTATCGCCCGGCTTGCGCAGTTCGAAATCGGCGATGCCGGTCGGGGCCGGGAAAGGATAGCCCTGCGCCGATATTCCGACATGGACGGTCGATCCGCCGACGATGCGGTTGGTGATGTTCGATTGCTGATCGAAATATAGGCCTTCGACGCGAACATTGCCTGCCGAAACAGGCGAGAAGCCACGCACATCGAAGGGATTGTAGATCCCGATCTGCTCATTGCCCACCGTCTTGCCGAACGCGTCTTCGGCCTCGGCAACGGCATTTTCATCGGCCTTTTGCGCGATTGCAGGTGGAGCGATAAACAACCCTGCCGCAACGCCCCCTGAGATCATTATTCTTTTCATGGCCGCGCCGTGCCGGAGACGATGACAAACGTAATCAGCTTTCGACGAACGGCATATGAAACTCGACAGCGGTCGAGCAGCTAGGTCGTCAGAGCCTTGTTACCATGCCCCTCCATCTCCGCATTGAGCTTGCGCGTCACCGCCTCAGGGGACCCAGTATAGCGGGCAAGCAATTGATACATGATCGGAATGAGGAGCAAGGTAATCAGCGTTGCCAGGCTGACGCCGAAGACGATGACGACGCCGATCGCCCCGCGTGCCGCCGCTCCAGCGCCGTCTTCCAGCACCAGTGGGACTGCGCCCATGACCATCGCAATCGATGTCATGAGAATCGGGCGCAGCCGTCTCGCCGACGCACGCCTGATCGCGTCCGCTATTTCGGCGCCCTCGTCGCGTAGCTGATTGGCAAACTCGACGATCAGAATACCATTTTTCGCTGCCAGCCCTACCAGCATGACGATACCGATCTGGCTGTAGAGGTTGAGCGTTTGGCCGAACAGCGCGAGGCCGATGATCCCGCCCGCCACAGCAAGCGGCACTGTCGTGATGATCGTGATGGGATGCACGAAGCTTTCAAACTGTGCCGCCAGAACAAGATACACCAAGAGCACCGTGAGGCCGAAGACGAGCAGAATCGACCCCCCGGTCTCGCGAAACGCCTGACTTTCGCCGCGATAGCCGACAGCGGTCACTTCAGGTGATTGCCGCGCCTGTTCCTCGAGAAAGGCCAGCGCCTCGCCTTGAGTAAAGCCGGGCGCCAACCCGGCTGTAATGGTGATGGCACGCAGTTTGTTGTAACGACCGAGATCGCGAGCGCCTGCCGTCTCGGACGTCTTAACGACATTGGCGAGCGGGATCAGCGCCCCGTCGCGACCGCGCACTTGAACCTGCGCCAATGCCTCTGGCGACGCACGGTCGGCAGCTTCCGCCTGCACGATGACGCGATACTCCTCACCCCTGTCGACATAGGTCGTAACCCGCCGCGACCCGAGCAGCGATTGCAAGGCTTGGCTAACGGCATCGACCGATACGCCGAGATCGCCCGCGCGCTGCGTATCGACCTCGATCCCCAATTGTGGCTTGGTTTCCTTGTAATCCGCATCGGGATTGATCAAGCCGGGATTCGCCTCCGCCGCCGCAAGGATGCGGTCACGCGCGATTGCGAGCGATTGATAACTGGTGCCGGCGATGACGAAATTGACCGGCTGTCCGCGGCTTCGGGTCAGCGAATTTCGGACGACGGCGTTGCCGCGCAGCGAAGGGTTCTGCGCAAGGATGCGGTTTACCTGCTGCACCACCTCGTCGGTCGTCTGATCGCGCTCTTCCCACGGCTTCAGAAAAATGATGAAGACGCCGTTGTTGAAGTCGTCCGACGGGCCGAAACTGCCCGGTGTCCGCTGGACGATCGTTCGCACAGCGCCCCCGTCCAGCAGAGCGAGAACCGGCTTCTGCACTTCGACCATATAGCGGTCCATTGCCTCGTAGCTGGTCCCCTCAGGCGCGTTGAGATTGGCTTGAAGACTGCCGACATCCTCGCTCGGCGCGAGTTCGGATTGCAATGTGAAGAACAAGCCACCCGCTGCGGCGATGAAGATTACCGTGCCGATGACCGCAGCAAGGGGCCGCTTCAACACGCGGTCGAGCAAGCGCGCGTACCGATTCTCCAGGCGTGAAAACTTATCGTCGACCCATCGCGCAAGACGCCCGCGCTCGCTCGCCTTCAAGAGCTTCGAGCACAGCATTGGGGCAAGGCTGAGCGCGACAAAGCCTGAGAATCCAACCGCCGCCACCATTGCTATCGCCAGTTCCCGGAACAACAGTCCTGTCTGCCCGGCCAAGAACATGACGGGCACGAATACCGCGCAAACGACTACGGTGGTTGAGACCACCGCGAATGCTACCTGCCGGGTGCCACGCACCGCCGCGACCAACGGCGCCTCTCCCTCCTCGATGCGACGATAGACATTTTCGAGCACCACGATCGCATCATCAACCACCAGCCCAATCGCCAGCACGAGCGCGAGAAGGGTGAGGAGGTTGATCGAAAGGCCAAGAACCCAAAGCATGCCGAACGTCGCCAGCAAGCAGACAGGCACCGTCACAGCGGGGATGAAGGTTGCGCGCACGGAGCCGAGGAAAAGGTAAATCACGAGTACGACCAGCACTGCCGCTTCGGCCAGCGTCATCCACACGCCTTCGATCGCGCGGCTGATGAATTGCGAGTCATCGGAGCCGATGGCGATCGTCATGCCTTGGGGCAAAGTCGGCTTGATCTCTTCGGCAAGCGCCTTGGCCGCCTCGGCGACCGCAAGCGTGTTCGCACCCGATTGGCGGACAATCCCCATCCCCACCGCGGAATCGCCATTCATGCGGAAGGCGGCATATGGATTTTCCGCGCCGACTTCGATTCGCGCGACGTCGGAAAGCCGAACCAGATAACCGTCCTGCCCGCGCGAAACGACGAGCTGACCGAATTGTTCGGGAGTTGCGAAATTGCGCTCGACACGCAGCGTCACATTCTGGTCGGGAGCCTCGATCCGCCCGGCCGGCAGCTCGACATTCTGGCTGCGCAGCGCGTTTTCGACATCGGCTGGTGTCAGTCCAAGCGCAGCGAGTCGGTCAGGCTTGAGCCAGACGCGCATCGATGGCCGCGCCTCACCGCCGATGAATACGCGCGCAACCCCGTCGAGCGAGGACAGTTTGTCGACGATGTTGCGATCGACATAATCGGAAAGTTCTAGCCGCGACCAACCCGGTTTGGAGACCACAAGAAACAAGATCGGAGCGGCATCGGCATCGACCTTGCGCACTTCGGGCGCGAGGATTTCCTCGGGCAGATCGTCCGAGACTCCGCCGATGCGATCGCGGACATCGTTGGCGGCGTCATCGACCGTCCGGCCGGGGGCGAATTCGATCGTGACCTGCGATTGCCCGTCGCGTGAGCGAGAGGTGATGGTGTCGATGCCCTCGATCCCCGCAAGTGCGTTTTCGAGCACCTGGGTCACGCGCGTCTCGACAACGCTCGCGGCAGCGCCGGTATAATTTGTCTCGACCGAGACGATCGGGGGCTCGGTGTCCGGATATTCACGGACCGAAAGGCTCGAATAGCCGACGAAGCCAAACAGAGTGAGCAGGATGGCGATCACGGCAGCGAAGACAGGCCGCCGGACCGACAGATCGGACAGGCTCACTTGGCTGCTGCGCCCCGGCCGCCGCCCTGCCCCTGAACGCGGACTTTCGTGCCTTCGGACAGTTTGACAACGCCTTCGGTAACGATCCGCGCTCCGGGCGAAAGGCCTGAAGTGATTTCGACCAGATTGCCCGACCGACCGCCCGTCGTCACCCTTCGGCGCTTCGCAGTCCCGCTGCCATCGATCATGTAAACGAAGCGCGCATCGCCTTCCGCGACCAGCGACAGCTCCGGAACTGCGACCGACTGACGGAGCCGCGATTCGACGGCGACCGAAAGCAGCATGCCGGGCTTAAGCCGCGCGTCGCCATTGGGCAGGATCGCACGCAACCGCACCGCGCGCGTCGTCGGGTCGATTTGAGGATCGATCGCGCTGATCGTGCCGCGAAACACCTGATCGGGATAGGCTGGCGCGGTCGCCGAGATTGATTGCCCTACCGCGAGTGTCGAAAGCAGCGTTTCCGGCACGCCGAAGTCAAGTTTGATGCGGCTGATGTCGCTGATCTGCGTTATTTCGGTGCCAGCGCTGATGACCGCACCAACCGAGATGTTTCGCAGCGAGGCATAGCCCGAAAAGGGCGCGGTGACGAGACGATCACCGATTGCTGCACGCGCCTCCGCTGCTTCTGCGCGCGCGGACGCCGCGGCGGCGACCTGTGTGTCGAGACTGGCGTTGGTTGCGAAGCCGCGACGCTTGAGTTCCTCGATCCGTGCGAGCTGCTGCTGGGTTTCGCGCAGCCGCGCCGATGCCCCGTTGAACGCTGCCGTCTCCTGCCCTTGCGCGAGGACGGCGATCGTTTGCCCGGCGCGGACGAACTGACCATCGCTGAAGCCCAGACGCGTCACGCGCTCGGTAACGGGCGCTGTCAAGGTCACCTGCTCGTTGGCGGTCGCCGTGCCTACCGCGACATAGCGATCGGCAAACCCGTGTAGCCCGGCGGGGGCGACCGCGACGAGCGGCGGCGGGCGCTTGGGCTGCTCTTCGCCACCTCCGCAAGCGGCAAGCGCCGATGCAAAGGCGACCCATACGAAAATACGCATTGGCGCGCATTTCGGCGAACGCTGTTTCATTTGCAAGACTCAGCCGCGCGCCGCGGCGATCAGGAATTCGCGATTGCCCTCCGGACCTGTAATTGGACTTTCTACAATCCCTTCGACACGCCAGCCTTTCACACCGAACCAATCGGAAACCTCGCGGCACACGCGGTCATGTACCGCAACATCGCGGACAACACCGCCCTTGCCGACCTCATCGCGCCCGGCCTCGAACTGCGGCTTGATCAACGCCATCGCACGCGCCGCCGGTTTGGCAAAAGCGAGCGGTCGTTCGAGCACCTTTGCAAGCCCGATGAAGCTAGCATCGCACACTACGAGATCGACCGGCTCTAAGATATGGGCCTCCGTGAGAATGCGCGCACTGGTCTGTTCGAGAACGATCACGCGTGGATCGGTCCGCAAACGCCACGAAAGTTGATTGGTTCCGCTATCGACGGCGTAGACGCGCGCCGCGCCGTTGGTCAGCAACACGTCCGTAAACCCGCCGGGCGAGC
>CBDUBW010000113.1:0-7843 GCA_965365485.1 uncultured Aquisediminimonas sp. | reverse complement strand
CGCGTATCGCCGACGCCGGACATGTCCTCGCCGAACGCAGCCTGCTTCGCGACGATGTCGATGCGATTGTCGGGCAGATCAGCCGCTGGTGCCTCGATCCACAGATCGATTGCGTGATCACCACCGGCGGCACCGGCGTCACCGGTCGCGACGTCACGCCCGAAGCCCTAGCCGCGCTCGGCGGCAAGGACATTCCGGGGTTCGGCGAACTGTTCCGCTGGATCAGCTTCGGCAAGATCGGCACATCGACGATCCAGTCGCGCGCTTGCGCGGTCGTGGCGCGCGGGACCTATGTCTTCGCGCTTCCGGGATCTACCGGGGCGGTCAAGGATGGCTGGGACGAAATATTGGTTCACCAGCTCGACAGCCGGTTCCGGCCGTGCAACTTCGTCGAGCTGATGCCGCGCTTGCTGGAGAGTTAGGCCGCGCGCCCCTATTCCGCATAAGCCTTGACCAGATCGAACAGATAATCGCGCCCCGTGTAAAGTGAATCCACTGCGATACGCTCATTGAGCCCGTGCACGCCATTTCCATCTGGGTCGCCCCAAATCCCCGGCACGCCATAGGTCGGGATACCCACGGCCCCCAAGAAGGTCGCGTCGGTATAGCCGTTGGCCATAGACGGGATGATCGGAATGCCCGGGAAGTAGCGCTTCGCCAGCGTCTCCATCGGGCCAATGATCTTCGCGTCGAGCCTGGGCGTCGGCGCGGTCGGACGCACCGGGGGCAGCGCTTCGATCGCTACCCCCGCGTCTCCGATTACGCGCGTCAGTTCGGCCTGCACCGCGGCGATGCTGCTGGTCGGCTCGATACGGCAATTGACGTTCGCCGTCGCGCGTTGCGGCAGCGCATTCTTGGCATGACCCGCATCGAGCATCGTCGCGACGCAGGTCGTGCGCAGGTTGGAATGGAGGAATGGGTTAGCGTTGACGATGTTTTCGGCCGCCTTGTTATCGGGGTTCCGCGCCAACGCCACCATCGCGCGGCCGAGCTCGCTATCTTGCGAAGCACCGGTCTTGGCGAAGAACGTTCGCGTGATGTCGTTGAACACGATCGGAAAGCGGTGCTCGTCGATACGAGTCAGTGCGCGCGCCAGCTGGTAGATCGCGTTATCGCGCACCGGCGCCGAACTGTGCCCGCCCGGATTGCGGGTCTCGAGCTTGAAATTGACGAAAATCTTCTCGCCGACCTGAACCGATTGCGAAACGACCTTGCCCTTGCCGTCGCTGTCGCCGCCCCCGCCTTCGTTCAAGGCGAATTCGGCGTCGATCAGCTCGCGGCGGTTGGCGGCGAGCCATTCGGCGCCGTTGAATGCGCCATTGGTTTCCTCGCCGCAGGTCAGCGCGACCTTGACGGTGCGTTTGGGGCGATAGCCCGCTTGCTTGAAACGGATCAGCGTATCGACCCAGATCGCGGCCTGCGCCTTGTCGTCGAGCGTGCCGCGCCCGTAAAGATAGCCGCCTTCCTCGATCAGCGTGAAGGGATCGCGCGTCCAGTCCGCGCGCCGCGCCTCGACCACGTCGATATGCGCGATGAGCAGGATCGGCTTGGCGGACTTGGATGTCCCGGGATAGACCGCAACCAGCCCGCCCTCTTTCGGGTGTTCGGGGGTCGCGAATAGCGTCAGCTGCGAGTCGGCGAACCCCGCCGCTTTGAGCCGCGCCGCCATCCGCTCCGCCGCGAGCGTGCAACTGCCGTTCGAAAGCGTGGTGTCCGTCTCGACCAACTCTTCGAACAGCGCACGAAAGGCGGTACGATCGCCGCCCGGAGCTTGGGCAAAGGCGGGTGCGGCGAGCGCCATTAGGGCAGCAAGGAAAGCGGCCGGCCAGCGCAGAAGTTCAGTAAGTTCAGTGCCTCGACCCCTGCTTTTCACGACCCTGAATATCCCCGAACGCACTGCAGCGTCACCATCCATCCCAGACGTCACCTTCAAATCTCCTCGCCCCCGTAACCGTAAAAGGTCTTTTCCTGTTTGTGGACTGTGTTCTTGACCTGTTCCGCACGATCCCTATCATCTCTCCATGAACCCGCCATCGTTTCCACAGCTTGCCGGCGGCCGCGGTGCCCCGGCCAATCGTGTACCCACACGCTTCAATCTGCAAGAGCGTGAGGTCGATGGCGACTGGCTCGATGATCGCGAAGCGCTCGACGGCGCGCCGCCCCCGTTGCGCACCACGGTGACGGTCGAAGCCGCCAAAACGATCATCACCGCCAACCGATCGCCCGACGTGCCGTTCGATCATTCGATAAACGCCTATCGCGGCTGCGAGCATGGCTGCATTTATTGTTTTGCGCGGCCGACGCACGCCTTTCACGATCTTTCCCCCGGCCTCGATTTCGAGAGCCGGTTGTTCGCCAAGCCCAACGCCGCAATGCTGCTCCGCGCGGAGCTCGCAAAGCCCGGCTACCGCCCGAGCACGATCGCCATGGGCACCAACACGGATCCCTATCAACCGATCGAGCGCGACTGGCGCATCACCCGCGAAGTGATCGAAGTGCTTGCCGAATGCGGCCATGCGATGTCGATCACGACCAAATCGGATCGCGTCGTGCGCGATATTGATTTGCTCGCGCCGATGGCGGCGAAAGGCCTAACGGTTGTCGCGATCTCGGTTACGTCGCTCGAACCGAAGGTTCATCGAACCCTCGAACCCCGCGCGCCCCGACCCGAAAAGCGGCTCGCCGCCATTCGCACGCTGAGCGAGGCTGGCGTACCCGTCCACCTCAGCGTTTCTCCGATCATACCCTCTATCACCGATCATGAAATGGAAGCGATCCTCGAAGCCGGCGCTGCCGCGGGTGCGCGGACTGCCAGTTACATTCCCGTCCGCCTTCCCCACGAAGTCGCGCCGCTGTTCCGCGACTGGCTCGACGCCCATTATCCCCATCGTGCAGGCAAGGTCATGTCGACGATCAACAGCATCCGTGGCGGCCGCGACAATGATCCCGCATTCTTCAGCCGCATGAAGGGGCAGGGCCCGTGGGCCGAGCTGATCGCGACGCGGTTCCGCATCGCGACGACAAGACTGGGACTGAATCGGGAGAGGGTGGTGCTCGACCAGACGCTCTTCCGCCCGCCCGATGGCGCGCAGCTGCGGCTGTTTTGAAGGGGAACGGTGTCGCCGCCGACGCGTTCTTGCAGGCGAAAGGAATTCCGCCATGATCAAGACCGCGACAGCCCGCTACGAGGGCATGGGAAAGGGCGGCAAAGGCCATGTCTCGACCCAGTCGAATGCGCTCTCGAACCAGCCCTATGGTTTCAACACCCGTTTCGAGGATGCGGCCGGAACCAATCCCGAGGAGCTGGTCGCGGCGGCGCATGCAAGCTGCTTCACGATGGCCACAAGCTTCGCGCTCGCGAAGGCAGGGCATTCCGAGGGCGTGCTTGAAACTGAATGCGCGATCACTCTGGAGAAGGATGGGGATGGGTTCACCATCACCAAGTCCGCGCTCACGCTCGTCGGCCGGATTCCCGGGGTAGATCGAGCGGCTTTCGAGGCGATCGCCGCCGAGGCAAAGGCGAACTGCCCGCTCAGCAAGCTGATGAACTGCGAAATCACGCTCGACGCTCGCCTCGAAAGCTGAGGATCAATCGAGCACCAAATCCTTGTAGCGCGCGCGAAGCTCGACCTTCTGGATCTTGCCCGTTCCCGTATGCGGAAGATCGTCGGCGAAGATCACCCGGTCGGGCATCCACCATTTGGCGATCTTGTCGGAAAGATAGGCTTTCATCCGATCTTCGCAGAGATCGGCGCCGGGTTTCTTGACGACGACCAGCACAGGGCGCTCATCCCATTTGGGATGCGCGAT
The DNA here is from genome assembly GCA_965365485.1 of uncultured Aquisediminimonas sp. GTDB lineage: Bacteria > Pseudomonadota > Alphaproteobacteria > Sphingomonadales > Sphingomonadaceae > Aquisediminimonas. The sequence goes on along the minus strand of CBDUBW010000113.1, from coordinate 4,033 downwards.
GCCGATCGCTCCCGCTTCCGCCACGCCAGGGCAGCCGACGGCGATATTTTCGAGCTCGACCGATGAAATCCACTCGCCGCCCGATTTGATGACGTCCTTGACGCGATCGGTGATCTGCATCGTGCCATCGGGATGGAGCACCGCGACGTCGCCGGTATCGAACCACTGGCCATCCTGCGTCGCATCGGCTTCGGCCTTGAAGTAACGCTTGATCACCCACGGCCCGCGAATTTGCAGACTTCCCGAAGTGACGCCATCGCGCGGCGCGACATTGCCATCCTTGTCGATCACGCGCAGTTCGACGCCGAAGGGCACCCTGCCCTGCTTGGCGACGACGTTGATCTTCTCGTCGAGGTTAAGTTCGTCCCAATCGGGCGAAGGCGCACCCATCGTCCCGATCGGCGAGGTCTCGGTCATTCCCCAGGCGTGAGCGACGCGCACGCCCTGCTCCATGAAGCGGGTGATCATCGCGCGCGGCGCCGCCGATCCGCCGATGAGCACCAGGCGCAGATTGCCGAGCGAGGCATCCTTGCCTTCCGCCAGCAGTGCATCGAGATGGCCGAACATCGCCAGCCATACCGTCGGTACGCCCGCCGAATGCGTGATCTTCTCGCTGATCATCAGCTCATGCAGAACCGGCGCGTCATTGGTCAGCGAGAAGACGAATTTGGCGCCTGTCGCGGCGCCTGCGAAGGGCAAGCCCCAGCTCGCCGCGTGGAACATCGGCACGATGGGCAGGATCGCCGCCTTCGAATCGAGATCGAAAACGCTCGGCCCGACCGCCGACAGAGCGTGGAGCATGTGGCTGCGATGCTGGTATAGCACGCCCTTGGGGTTGCCGGTCGTGCCGCTGGTATAGCAGAGCATGCAGGGATCGCGCTCGTCACCGTCATGCCATTCGTAATCGCCGTCCTGGCCGGCGATTATCGCGGGATAGCCGTCATCATCATCGAACAGAATGAAATGCTCGACCGTCTTGAGGTGCGGTTTCAGGCGGTCGATGACCGGTTGAAACTGACGATCGTATAGAAGCACGCGATCTTCGGCATGGTTGATGATGTAGATCAGATCCTCGTCGAACAGCCGGACGTTGATCGTGTGAATGACGCCGCCGCAGCCGATCGCTCCATACCAGGTGGCGAGATGGCGGTGATGGTTCATCGCCAGCGTACCGATGCGGTCACCGGGCTGGCATCCGACGCTAGCCAAATATTGGGCGAGCTTGCGCGCCTCTTCCGCAACGCCGGCCCAATTCGTCCGGTCGACCGTGCCATCGGCCCAGCGCGTGACGATTTCGCGCGTGCCGCATTCGCGCGCCGCGTGATCGATCAGGTGCGTGACCCGCAGCTTCCAATCCTGCATACCGCCCAGATACATCGCACCACTCTCCCGCTTATCGCGAGAGTATGACGGGTTGAGCGAGGCGTTTCAATCGCCCGCGCAAATCAGTCAGTGGCGGGCGCGTCTTCAGGATGCGAAGGCTTGCTTGCATCGGTCTTTTTCTTTTTGGCGTAATTGTTGAACATCAGCGCGGCCGCGATCGCCGCCGATCCGATGCCGACGCCGATCCCGGCCTTGACCAGATTTGCCTTGCGCTTCGCCTCGTCGGCCTTGCTCTCTGAATTGGCGTCGCTCATCATGATCTTCCCGGTGCTGGAGTTGATTTTCTCTAGCGCGCAACCGTCGCCGCGTGTCAATCGTTCCCGGCAATACGAACTCGCCGTCACAATTTGATCGGATCGAAATGGCCGCCAACCTCACGCACGTCGCAACCGCTTATAGCGTTTCCGAAGCGCATATCATTCAATCGATGCTACGATCCTACGGCATCGGCGCGGAAGCCTTCGATCTGCACACGGTCAATCTCGACCCCGGGCTGATGCTGGCGTTGGGGGGCATCTTCGTCGCGAGCGAGGATGCCGAGGATGCCGAGGCGCTGGTTTGGGAAGGGCAACAGCAGAGCGTTCCTCCGCGCAGCTACGACAAGCATCCAGTCAAGAACGGGCTTTGGGCGCTGATCCTGACGCTGATGGGCGCTCCGCCACCGGCGCGGGTGCCGCTTCAGAAGGATTGACGCAGCCGCGTTGAACTTGATTTTTTGCAGCGTTTCCACAATGGCGCTCGCGTCATGACGAGCAAATGGACCCCGCAAAGCTGGCAGGCCGCCGAGGCGCGGCAATTGCCGTCTTACCCCGACGCCGCCGCGCTCGATCGCGCGACGGCAACGCTGGCCTCTTACCCACCCTTGGTCTTTGCGGGCGAGGCGCGCGCGCTGACCGCCGATCTCGCCAAGGTCGCGGAAGGCAAGGCGTTTCTGCTCCAGGCGGGCGATTGCGCAGAGAGCTTTGCGGAGTTCCATCCGAACAACATTCGCGACACTTTCCGCGTCATCCTGCAGATGGCGGTGGTCCTCACCTTTGCATCTAAGCTGCCGACGGTGAAGGTGGGGCGGATGGCGGGCCAGTTCGCCAAGCCGCGATCGGCCGATACCGAGACGGTTGATGGCGTAACCCTGCCCTCCTATCGCGGCGACAACATCAACGACATTGCCTTCGAAGCTGCGGGCCGCGCACCCGATCCCGAGCGGATGATCAAGGCCTATAACCAGTCGGCTGCGACGCTCAACCTGCTCCGCGCCTTTGCGCAAGGTGGCTATGCCAACCTTCACCAGGTTCATGCCTGGACGCACGATTTCATGGGGCGATCGCCTTGGGCGCGGAAGTTCAAGGACGTCGCCGATCGCATCGGCGAGGCGCTCGAGTTCATGGCGGCGTGCGGAATCGATCCCGACACCGTGCCGCAGTTAAAGGGCACGAGCTTTTACACCAGTCACGAGGCGCTGCTGCTTCCCTACGAACAGGCGCTGACGCGGCAGGACAGCCTGACCGGGCGCTGGTACGATACGTCGGCGCACATGCTCTGGATCGGCGATCGCACACGTTTTCCGGGCTCCGCGCACGTCGAATATCTGCGCGGCATCGGCAATCCGATCGGCGTCAAGATGGGGCCGAGCCTCGACGCCGACGACCTGTTGCGGATGCTCGACACGCTCAATCCCGATCGGATCGCGGGGCGGATGACGCTGATTTCACGCTTCGGCCATGACAAGGTCGAGGCGGGGCTGGCACCACTGGTCCGCGCGGTGACACGCAGCGGCCACCCGGTGGTGTGGAGCTGCGACCCGATGCACGGCAACGTCGTCAAGGCCGCGAACGGGTATAAGACGCGGCCATTCGATCGTATCCTCGCCGAGGTGCGCGGCTTCTTCTCGGTCCACCGCGCCGAAGGGACGCATGGCGGCGGCATCCATATCGAGATGACCGGACAGAACGTCACCGAATGCACGGGCGGCGCAATGGACGTGTCGGAACTGAGCCTCGCCGATCGTTATCACACGCATTGCGATCCGCGGCTGAACGCCGGGCAGAGTCTCGAGCTCGCTTTCATGTTGGCGGAGATGCTGAATCGCGAGATCGGCGAACGCGAGGCCGCTTGATTTCATCGCGTGACGGGCCTACCCGCCGCGCTCGCACAGGCGGCCCCTTCGTCTAGCGGTCAGGACGCGGCCCTCTCACGGCTGAAACACGGGTTCGATTCCCGTAGGGGTCACCAGCGACGACAGCTTTAGCTGCCGCGAATCTTATTGCAGCGCCGTCCCCAACTGCTTGACTCTGCGCTCGACCGCATCGTTCGCCAATTCCGGCACCGCCGAAAGATCGAGCTCAACGCCGTCGCCATCCCGCCGCAACCGTGTCTTCGAGAGCGCCGCGCCCGTCCCGCCATCGAGCCGCATCGCGAGCCGGATCGCCAAGCCCCAGCGATGCGCCATGTCCAACTCGGCAGGTTCGGCAAGGCTATCAGCCAGCAGGCTGCGTTCGGGCTTGCCGCCATAGATCGCGCATAATGTCCGCGACAGGATCGCCCGTCCGCGACCGTCGATGCCGAGCCAGCTGCCGTTGAGCCCCAGCAGGGCGGCGTGATCGGCGCGGTGATCGGGATGCTGGCTCCAACCGCAATCGGCGAGGTTGCACGC
>CBDUBW010000112.1:0-7849 GCA_965365485.1 uncultured Aquisediminimonas sp. | reverse complement strand
GCGGAAGGCGAGGGGGTGGAAGCCCTTGTCCACAAGCAGTTGCAGTCGCAGGAACTCACCGCTCGATTTGCTCATCTTGCCGGTGCGGTCGATCAGCCAGTTGTTGTGCATCCAGATCGTCGCGCCGGGGCCATCATCGCCATGGAACGCCTGGTTTTGCGCGATCTCGCAGGGATGATGAATTTCGCGGTGATCGATGCCGCCGGTGTGAATATCGAAGGGCTGGCCCAGCAGCGCCTGGCTCATGACCGAGCATTCGAGATGCCAGCCCGGCGCGCCGCGGCCCCAGGGGCTGTCCCACTCCATCTGCCGCGTTTCGCCGGGCGGTGTCGTGCGCCAGATCGCGAAATCTAAGGGGCTGCGCTTGCCCGCCACGGGATCGATCCGGCTTTCCCCCGCATCGGTATGCGCGCGCGCGAGGCGGCCGTAATCGGGCACGGTCGAGACGTCGAAATAGAGGCCGCTCTCGATTTGGTAGCAATGCTTCGCCTCGATCGCTTTCGCCCATTCTATCATCTGCGGCACGAACTCGGTCGCGCGGGGGTGGCGCGGCTTGCGGATGTTGAGCCGCGCCAGATCGCGCTCGAAATCCTCCTGGTAGAAGCGGGCGATGTCCCACGCGTTCTTGCCCTCGCGCGACGCCGCTTTCTCCATCTTATCGTCGCCCGCGTCGGCATCGGACGTCAGATGGCCGACATCGGTGATGTTGATGACGTGGTCGAGTTCATAGCCCTTATGACTCAGCACGCGGCCGAGGGTATCGGCGAAGACATAGGCGCGCATGTTGCCGATATGCTGGTAATTATAGACCGTCGGCCCGCAGCTATAGACGCGCGCTTTGCCGCTCTCGAGCGGGCGGAAATCCTCGAGTTCGCGCGTCAGACTGTTGAACAGGCGCAGGGGCGGGGAGGCGGACATCGCCGCCCCTTTGCCGTGTTCGCGGAGGGCGTCAACTATGGCGTCGGCGTTGTTTCCGGCGTCGAAGTTGAGGCCGGTGCGGGTTCCGAACGCGGCGCCGGGCGCGGGCAATCGGCCTGATCGGCGGGGCAATCAACCGTCTGGCCATCGTCGATCGCGAACAGATCGTCATTGCCTGAGCCCGTCACCGGATCGTCGATTACCGGCTGATAGCCGAGTTCCTCGGTATCCTTGATCTCGATCAGCATCGACGGCAGCCGCAGCGTTGCCTTGCCCTCGGGATCCTCACCCAAAACCTCATCGATCTCCTGGATGATGTCACGCGCGTCATTGACCGGGTCGAAAAGGACTGGCGGGCTGAAGGTACATTGCGAAACATTGACGATCGAGCATCCGTTGATCGTCGATCCGGCGTCGAACGCCGACGTTTGAAGATCGCTGGATGCGAGGCTTCCGCCGTTGATCCTGACAATGCGAAGGAAATCGACGCCGGTAACCGTCGTCGTGCCGGAGGTGGACGATGGTCCGATCTGACGCCCGTTGATGACAATCCGTGGTGGCGTCGTGCTGGCCTGTGTCGGTAGCGTGATCGAAAGCCCACCCGATCCGACCGTCAGGCCGCGGCGCGCGGCGTAATCGGTCGCGCTCGCCGTCGGGGCGCCGCTATTCTGGACGTAGAAGCCGTTCGAAACATTGACGCTGATAGCGTCTGCACGAAGATACCCGTCGTTGTTGAGCTGGCCGTCGTTGCGCCCGAGCCGCTCATTCACCGCATCGATAGTTGCGGCGTTGGCGACTTCGGTGAACGCCGCGCTGGTTGCCGCGATGACGTCCTGAGAGGTGAACGCGAGCGTGCCGGCCAGACCCGTTCCGCCATCGATCCCGGAACCGCCACGGAGCGCAATGCTGCCCGTTGCAGCATCGATCTCGATCGCTTCGGCAGCGTTGATTTCGAAGCGATTGCCGCTGCCGAGATTGCTGACCTCGACCGCGCCAACGGTGCGAAGCTTGCCCGGGGTGAGAATACGCAGCCGCCCGTTCGCCCCTATGTTGCCCGCCGTCGCCCCGGTCTGTCCGCCGACGCCGGTAAGGGTCAGCGTGTCGAGGATCACGTCGGGTGCGCGCGTGTTCAACGCGGTCCCGACCTGACCGGGTGAAGGCTGCGTCGCGCCGACGCGCGGAGCGTTGATCGTGATGTCGGTTGAGAAGACGCGCTGCAGCTCGGCATTCGACAAGCTGTAGCCGGTGGTGACGCCAGCGCCGCCAACCGTCGTCACCGAATTGCCCGTGTTCGACAATGTCACCCCGGTGGTGCGGCCTTGGGCGCCGATCTGCGCGGCAGGCGCAATCGCGATATTCGCTGATCTGATCTCGATCGTCGCCGCCAGCGCGGTGCCGGACACTGCCGCGTTGTTCGCGGCGCGAACGGTGAGCGCGCGGCTGGCATCGATACTGGTGCCGAGCGAGACGCCGCCATTGCCGCTCGTCAACAGCGTGTCGCGCGCGCTCGTGGAGCTATCGACCGACAAATCGCCCGCAGTGGTCAGCGCAACGTCGCCGCTGGTCGCGTTGGCGACGCTGAACGCAAGCCCGGCGCCGCTGGTTATCGACAGCGCCGTGCCGCGTGCGTCGACGGTGCCCTCCGACCGCAAATCGGACACGGTAACTGTGTCGGTGGTCGAACCGAGTGAAACGTCGCCGCCCGCGGTCGCCTGACCAAGGCTGATCGCCCCGTTCGCGGTTGCGGTCAGTTCGCCTTCCGCGTTGATCGTGGTCGCGTTCAAGGTGCCGCCGATGGTCAACGCAACGCTGCCGCCATCGCTCTCGTCATCCGCGCCAGCGCCAGTCGTGATCAGTGTGCCGAGCGTGGCATCGCCCGCAGTGTTCACACGGATATCGTCACCCACGCTGATGCCGGCGAAATCGAGGCTTCCGCCAGTCGTCAGGTTGAAGTCGTCGCGCGCGAGCAGTTGACCGAGCGAAATCTGCGCAGCGCCGTTGGTGAGGCTGATGCTGCCTGCCGCGGCGGTGAGATCGCCAGTCGTGAGCGCGTCACCCGCAACGAGGGTGATGCCCCCTTCACTTCCCGCAGTGGCGGTGCGCACGGTCAGCGGCCCGCTCGTTTCGATCGAAACGTCGCCAAGGCCAGCATTGGCGCGCACGAAGTCGAGCGACCCGGTGCCGCCGCTGATATCGATTTCGCTGCCGAGGGCATCGACGGTGCCGCCGACATCGAGCCCGGTCAGGAGGATTGCGCCTCCAGCGTCGAACACCGCATTGCCGCCCGCACGGGCAGTGCCGCCCGCAATCGCGTCGCCCGCCTCGATACTCAGGTTGTCGAAGGCGTCGATCGCCATAAAGCTGGTCGCATCACCTGAATTAAGAATGATGTCAGACGTGCCGCCGCCTTCGCCGCCCGTATCGGTGCCGAGCGTCGTCAGCACACCCAGCGAAGCCCCGCTGCTGGTGGTGATGCGGATATCGCCGCCCGCCGTGACGCCGGCGAAATCGAGCTCGCTCCCCGTCGTCAGCGTGAAGTCATCCTCGACGGTGATGAGGCCAGTGGTGATGGTGCCGACATCGTTGGCAAGACTGACACTGCCATTTTCTGCGGTCAGGTCGCCAGTCGTGATCGCCCCGACTGCGACGATGCCGATGTCCCCGCCGTTGGCCAGGATGTCGCCCGATTGCAGCGCATCGGCGCTATCGATCAAAATATTGGCGCCTGTGATGTCGCCGGTACTGATCGCTCCGCTGCCGGAAAACAGGTCGACCGTATCTCCAGCGACGATATCGCCAGCGGTGATGGCGGCCGCAGCCGAGATGAGGATGTCGCTTCCGGCGGAGAGCGCGCCGCTGACGACATTGCCTCCCGGCGCGGACGTGCTCAAAACAATGTCCGCCCCATTGGGGGCCGTATCGCGATTGATCGTGAAGTCGAAATCGAAATCGAGCGTGCGGTCGTCGCGACCCAGTCCGGTCGTAATGACATTGCCGACGATGACGTCGCTATTGACCGAGATCGCGGTGATGTCGTCACCGGCGGTCAAATTCTGAACCCTTATCGTGTCTGAAGTGCCGAACTCGGGCGCGCGGTCGATGATTAGAATATCCTCGCCCGCGCTCCACGCGCCGGTACCGGTAACCGTCACGCCGCGCACGCCAAGCATCTCGCCCGCGCTCACCGGGCCGATCGTCGCATTGCCCAGTGCAGTCACGAAGATGTTATCGCCCGCTGTCATGCTCCCGCCGGCAATGCTGCCTTCAGCGTCGAGGTCGATATTGTCGAACGCGTCGAGTGCGACGTAGTCAACCGATCCGCCGGCATTGGCAATGATGTCGGACGTGCCGCCGCCTTCGCCGCCGGTGTCGGTGCCAAGCGTCGTCATGAGTCCGAGCGAGGCGTCGCCACCGGTTCCGACGAAGATGCTCGTCCCTGCGACACTCTCGGCTAGGGTAGCGTTGCCGCTGGCGCTCACAGTCAGGCCGCCGCCCGCAGTGTTTACCCCGGCGACGACATCGCCGCCGGCGAAAATGTCGATGTTGTTAGCAGCGGCGAGCGCCTCGGCGCTCGCCCCGGCCGATGACGACAGGAGAATATTCGCGCCGTCAAAATCGAAGCGATTGATCGTAAAGAACGTGCCGTAGCCGCGCTCGAGCGAAATCGAACGATCGTCGCCCGCCGTGCCGCGGGCGGTGGCGCTTTGCAGAGCGATACTTCCGGCGAGAATGTCGATATCGTCGCCCGCAGTCAGGTTGGCGAGCGTGGCTGCACCGTCGGTCTCGATATACAGGTCTTCGCCAGCATTCCACAGGCCTGTGCCGGTAATGTTCGCGCCATTGATGCCGATCATCTCTCCAGCATTGATGCTGCCGATCGACACATCGCCGTCCGCAATCGCAAACACGTTCGAACCGGCCGTGAGACTGTTGGCGATGATGTTGCCGCCTGCGTCGACGGTGATGAAGCCGCCCGCAGTCGAGTTGCCGAGGTCGCTATTTTCATCGGTGACGATGACGATATCGCCATCGGTGATGATTGAATTGAGGCCGGTGCTGAAATTGGTCGCCGTGGCGGTGAAATCGTTGGCCGCTTCGGCATGATCGACGCTTGCGTCTAGACCGATGGCGAGGCGAATATTGGCGCCGTCGCCCTCGGCATCGTCGCCTTCGCCACTTGCGATAAGACGGCCGAAACGACCATTGCCGCTGGTCGTGATGCGAATATCGTCGCCTGCATCGACGCCGGCGATGACAACATCGGAATTCGTGTCGAGCACGAAATCCTCAAACGCGGTAATCGTGCCCGTGCCGATCGTCCCGCTCGGATTGGTCAGGCTGATGCTGCCCGAACTGGCGGAAATGTCGCCGGTCATGATGCCATTGATGGCCATCAGATTGACGTCGCCGCTTGGGGCGGTGACGTCGCCGGTGGTAAGCATGTCCGCGCTCGACACGTCGACGCCGCTGCCCGTGAGGTCGCCCGTCGTGACCGAGCCGGTCTCGGACCGGACCGTCAGCGAACTCCCGGCACTAAGCGATCCAGTGGTGATGCCGCCGACAGCGTCGATCGAGATTTCGCCAGTTGCCTGCGCGATACCGCCTGTCACTCCACCGCTGGTCGCCGTCACAAAGATGCTGCCATCGGAGGCGTTGAGATCGGTGAACTGTACGTCGCTGCCGCTTAGGTTGATCTGAACGACTGCATCGAGATCGCCGCCGAACGCCGATCCCGCCGCAGTCAGGTTGATCGCCCCCGCCGTACCGTTCGAAAGCGACACGGTGCCGGCGTTGAAGTTGATGTCATTGGCCGCGAACGCGCTGCCGACGTCGATCTGGCCAGCGTCGATGTTCGCGCTGCCGCTGCCGACGAAAACATTGCCGATCGACACGCTGCCGGGAACAAACAGCGTCCCTTCATTCACGATTTCGCCGTCACTGCCGATCGTGTTGAAGCTGTTCTGCGAAACGAGATCGTTGAGAAACACACTGCCATTCGTGCCGATCGACGCCGTATCGCGGGCCTCGACCCGGCCGCTCGAAACAAAATCGCCTTCGCTGACACCATCGATGCCATTTTGCGCGTAAAGGCTGACATTCTCCCCGATGACGAGCGCGCCGCGGCCGATACGAGCGACGGCATCGCCGCTTAAGCCCTCGCTGACGGCGATTGAGACATCCCCGCCGGATGCGATCTGCGCTTCCGGCCCGACCCGAAGTTCACCGGCATCGATGTCGATCCCACCTTGGCTTCCGACGCTTCCGCCATTTCCTAGGCTGAACAGGCCCTGCGTCGAGAGCGTTACCGCGTCGTTGCCCGTCAGGATCGCGCTGTCGCCGATCTCGATTAAGTCGCGCGCCGAGATGTCGATGAGGTTCGAGGTCAGCACGTTGAATGGCGACACGCGTACCACATTGCCGCCGCCGATCGTGATCGCTTCGGGTGCAGTGATCGAACCGAGGCAGGCATTGCCCTCGACGCAATCGGGTGAAAGCGCGCCATCGTCATTGCGGCCCGGAGTGCCGAATTCAGGTGCTTCGGTGATCGTCGCGGTGAAGCGCTGAGATTCGAAGCTGGCGGCACCCGCCTGTATGGCATTGCCGCTAAGGTTGATCGCGTCGCCTTGGGCACTGAAATGTGCAGAACCCGCAACGATCGCGGAGAGGTTGCTTGGATCGAGATCTATGACATTCGTCAGCCCGCCCGCGTCGAGGGTGAGCGACGCGAAGGTGCCATAGCCCGCGTCTCCGACCGGGTTGAGCGCCGCTCGAACGATCGCGCCACTGTCGACGACGATGTCGTCGCCGGATTGCAGAAGAATGAAATTGTTCGAATCGATCTGCGCATTCTGCGCGAGCACGACGTCGCGCCCGGCACGGATGTCGACTGCGCCTGAGGCAGTCAGGCTGCCGCTGATGATCGCATCGGCCTGGAAATAATCGCCCCCGGCCGCGCCGAACAGGTTGCGGCCGGCCTGGATGATGATCGAGCCCTCGCCCGCGCCAGGGCCGCTAAACCCTTCTCCGGTCGCTTCCGCGTCGATCAGCAAGACGCTGCTCGCGCCGGTAAGCGAGATGCTGCCTGCCGACCGCAGATCGCGCGCGAAGACCGTGCCGAACAGCGATTGCATCGTGATCCCGCCCGGTCCGGTCGCGCGAAGCCGCGCGCCTTCCAGCGTATCGATGAAGCTGAAGCCTTCGATATCGATACTGTTGGCGGTGATGGTGTCGGCGTCTGCGGCACGGCCGATGTGGGAAACGTTGGTGCGATCCGAATCGACGACGAGGTCGCCGCTTATCGCCACGCGTCCGCTTCCGGTTACACGGGTCGCGAATTCGCCGGTCGTGAAGAAATTGGCCGGGCCATCGATGTCGATTGTCGAAAGATCGCCAGCTTCGAGCTGGATGACGCCGCCGAAACCGCTGAGGCCATCGACGTTCAGCCCGCCAAAGCGAAGAACTGGAGATTCGTCGATCCGCGTCGTCGCTTTGATCACGACTTCGCCGCCTTCGCCGAAATTGTCGGCGCGAGCGGTAATGCTGGTATCGCCCAGGATCAGCGATGCAGTTCGATCCTGCTCGAAGCCGCGTTCCACCTCGATCGTGACGAATCCGCCACGCCCGAAATTCGATTCACAGCAGAAAGGATCGCCGCTCAATCCGTCGGCGCCCGTCAGCCCGGGAATGCCGAACGCTCCCGCCGGGCCATTGGGGCCGCGTCCGGGCCCGCCATAGCCGCTTTCGCCGCCGAGACCGCCGGCGCCGCCATAACCCGCTTCGCCACCGCTTCCGCCCGTACCGCCGACGCCCGCTGCGGCCGTCAAACCCTTGACGCCATCTGCCGCCACCGCGAGCGATGAAATCGTCGCGGCGCCATCCTGGATGAAGATATCGGCGACGCCGCCCGATCCCGCGCCGCCGCGACCGGCAT
>CBDUBW010000111.1:0-7908 GCA_965365485.1 uncultured Aquisediminimonas sp. | reverse complement strand
CCCTGGAGCTTCTTGAGCACGCCCATCAGCGGCACGCGCATCGTCCGGGCTTTCGGCTTTCGCAGCCACCAGAGCAGCTTGGCCCAGTTGAACGGCAGCAGCGAGCCGCCGAAGCCGATCAGTTTTTCGTTGAGATCGGGGATGGTCATCATGAAGGCCACCGGCTCGCCATCGACCTCGGCGACGCGGATCAGGTCTTCGAAGACCAGCGGCTTCAGCTTCTTGCCGGCATAAGCGATCTCGGCATCGGTAAAGGGGACAAAGCCCCAATTCTCGCTCCATGCGTCGTTCAAGATGCCGATGATCAGCGCCGCTTCCTCGTCAAAGCGCGACTTGTCGACATGGCGGACGCGGATGCGGCCCGACTTCTCGCCCATCGCGACGATGCGGTTGGTGAGTTCGGGGAAGCCTTGATCGATGGTCAGCGCATAGGTGTACATGTCCTGCACGCCCTCATAGCCCGCGGCTTCGATCCAAGCATCGTAGCCTGCGCGATTATAAGCCATCATCACCGTCGGGGGATGGTCATGGCCTTCGACGAGAAGCCCGGTTTCGTCCCACATGGCGAAGCTGACCGGGCCGATGGCGCGATCCATGCCACGGTCGCGCAGCCAGGCTTCGGCCGCGCGCAGCAGCGCCTCGGCGATCGCTGCGTCCTCGGCCTCGAAAAAGCCCCAAAAGCCCACGCCGGGGCCGAAGCCCTGTTCGGCGGGCTGTTCGAGAGCGAGGTGATCGATATGCGCCGAGATGCGCCCGGCGACGACGCCGTCGCGGATCGCGAGGAACAGCTTCGCCTCGCCATGTTCGAACCAGGGGTTCTTTCCGGGGTCGATCAGGCCATGGACTTCGGACTTGAGGGGCGGCACCCAGTTGGGATCGTTGGCGTAGAGCCGGAAGGGCAGATCGACGAAGGCCTTGGCGTCCGCCTTGGATTCGACCGCGCGGATCGCTATCTCGGGGCTGGGCATGGCCGCGATTGGCGGGCTTGTCGCCCATGTGTCAAGGCGGCTGCCATCATGTCGCCATCATGAAAGTGTAAAACACAGAGCATGGCCACGACCGTTCTTGCCCGCGATGCCGCCGCGCCCGCCGCCGCGCCCGCGCGGCTGCCGATCGCCGACGATATGGCGATGCTGCGCGCGGCGTCCGAATTGACGCGCGACCTGACTGCGCCCAAGCCTGCGATCTATTGGGGCGATTTTCTGGCCTCGGCGCTGCTCGGCTATGCCGCGCTGTTCACCGCGATGTTGGTGGTGAGCGTGCCGCTGGCGGTTGTCGCCGGACTGATCGCGGTGTTCGCGCTCTATCGCGCGGGGAGCTTCATTCATGAGCTGACCCATATCAAGCACAGCGATGTGCCGGGCTTCCGGCTGGCGTGGAACGCGATTGTCGGCGTGCCGCTGCTGGTGCCCTCGTTCATGTATGAAGGGCTGCACAACCTCCACCATGCGCGCACGCGCTACGGTACGGTCGACGATCCCGAATATCTGCCGCTGGCGCTGATGAAGTCGTGGACGGTGCCGCTGTTTGTGCTCGTCTCGGCGCTGGCGCCGATCGCGTTGCTGTTCCGCTACGCGGTGCTGGCGCCGCTCTCGCTGCTGATCCCGCCGCTGCGCGAGATCGTCGTCGCGCGCTATTCGGGGCTGGTGATCAACCCGCAGTTTCGCCGCCGCCGCCAGGAAGGCGAATTGCGCCGCAACTGGATCGTCCAGGAAACGGCGTGCGCCCTGTGGTCGATCGCGTTGATCGCGGGCGTGGTCAGCGGCATTATTCCGCTGCGGGCTTTCCTGATCTTTCTCGGCGTTGCCTCGGCGACGATCGTGCTCAACCAAATTCGGACGCTGGTCGCGCATCTCTGGGAGAATGATGGCGACGCGATCAGCACCACCGCGCAGTTTCTCGACAGTGTCAACGTGCCGCCACCCTCGACGCTGCCTGCGCTTTGGGCACCTGTGGGGCTGCGTTACCACGCCATCCATCATCTGCTGCCGGGGCTGCCCTATCATTCATTGGGCGAGGCGCACCGGCGGCTGTCGAAGGCGTTGCCAACCGATTCGCGCTACCACGACGCCAATCACCGCGGCCTGCCGAGACTGGTGGCGCGGCTGGTCGCGGGGAGCGGTCGGCGCTAGGCGCTATTCTTCGGTTTTGACCAGTACATATTCGCCGATCAGCGCAAACAGCAGAAACGGGCCCCAGGCAGCGACCAGCGGCGGGTAGGCACCGATATTGCCCATCGCCAGGCCGAAATTGTCGGCGACGAAATAGGCGAAGCCGAGCGCCATGCCGATCGCGGCGCGCAGGAACAGCTGCCCCGATCTCGCCAGCCCGAATGCAGCGACCGCCCCCAAGAGCGGCATCAGCAGCGCCGACAGCGGCGAAGAAAGCTTGTGCCACAATCCCGATTCGAGCGCCGCGGTCGGGCGGCCCGCCGATTTTAGCTCCCTGACCGCGACCCAGAGGTCCCCAAACGACATGCTGTCCGCATCCAGCCCGGCCAGCGTGAACTGATCGGGCCGGACGCCGCCCGCGACGCGGATCGTACCGAGATTGCTCTGCGCCCCTGTTCTGACATCGAACCGCTGCGCGTTGCCGACCACCCAGCCATCATCTTCGAACCGCGCGCTAGAGGCGCGGACGATCGTTTCGAGCGCGCCGCCCTGACGATTGTAAACGGTCACACCTTCGAGGCGGGTGGCAGCACCGCGTCCGGTGACAGCGCGGGCGTTGATCAGATTATCGCCGTTGCGCACCCAGACGTCGGTCTTGACGTTGCTCGCGCTGGGGATCGCCGCATATTCGACCTTCTGCCAGCGATCGAGCGTCGCTGTGGCCCGCGCGACGATGCGGTCGTTGAACGCGAACGAGACCACAGCCATGCCGACGCTGGCGAGCAAGAGCGGCGCGAGCACCTGATGCGCCGAGAGCCCGGCGGCCTTCAGCGACACGATCTCGCTATTCTGGTTGAGCGTCGCCAACGTAACGAGCGTGCCGAGCAGGATCGAGAATGGCAGCACGAAGGAAATGATCTGCGGCGCGCGCAGGCCGACATAGGTCCAGACGTCGCCGCCGTCATTGCCCGGAACTTCGAGAATCTTGCCCGATTCTGTCAGCAGATCGAGCATTTGCAGGACGAGCACCAGCGCCAGCACCACGGCCAGCACCCGCGTCAGGAACAGCCGCGCCATGTAAATGCTGATCGTGCGCGAGGGAAAGAAGCTGTTCGCCGCCATTGTCAGCGTCTCGCGCCCCGTACCAATCTCGATACCCCCGCGGGTGGGGGCTTACGGAGAAAGAACATCGTCAGGCCGGTGCCAAATCGCGCGGCCGCCGCCGACCGAAGGTTCGCTTGATGGCCGCTCCGGCCTTGGCGGCGACGCGCTCGATCGCGCCGATCGGCTGGCCGCCGGGAACGTAGGCGAGGGTGTAATACATCCAGCAGATCAGCGCGGCGAACAAGGCAAACGGAATCCACAATGCGAAGAAGGGATCGAAACGCCCCAGCGCCCCAAGGCTTTCGGCATATTCGTTGATCTTGTGATAAACGACCACCATCACGATCGCGATGAAGATGCCGACGCCTGACGAAGAGCGCTTGGGCGGCACCGCCAGCGCCAGCGCGAGCAGCGGCAGCAGGAACATCATCGCCACTTCGGCAAGCCGGAAGTGGAAGTTGGAACGGCTTTCATCGCGCAGCGCCTTGGGCTGGGTCTTGTCGTTGCCGATGCGGACGAGCTCGGGGATCGTCCGTTCACGATCCTTGCCTCCGCGCATCCGGAATTGCTCGATTTTGGGAAGGTCGATGGGCAGATCATGCGCGGAAAATGCGAGGACGCGCGGCGTGACATAGTCCGGAGCATTGTGAACCAGCACGCCGTTGGTCAGCCGGAAGATGATCGTATCGGGATCGTCGGTGCCCATGAAGGTGCCCCGCTCGGCTGTCACCGCGAGCGTCTTGCCGTCCTTGCCATCGACACGGACGAATATGCCCGAAAGGTCGCGCCCGTCATTCTCGCTCTGCTCGATCCGCATCGTCATGCGTTTGCCCAGGCTGGTGAACTCGCCCACCTTGATCGACGCGCCGAGCGCGCCCGAACGCAACTCGAAGCGCAGCTCTTCATAGGCAAAGCGCGCATAGGGCTGAAGATAGCCGACGATCCCCAGGTTCACCGCGGCCAGCGCGATCGCGTACAGGAAAGGAACGCGCAACAACCGGTCATAACCCTGGCCGACGGCGCGCAGCGCATCGAGCTCCGACGATAGCGCGAGCTTGCGAAAGGCAAGCAGGATCCCGAGAAGCAGCCCGATCGGGATACCGAGCGAAAGATATTCGGGGAGCATGTTGGCGAGCATCTTCCAGACGATGCTCACCGGCCCGCCTGTCGCAGCGACGAAATCGAACAGCCGCAGCATCTTGTCGAGCACGAGCAGCATCGCCGCGATGACCAAGGTCGCGAAAAGCGGAACCGCGATCAGCCGGGCGATATAGCGATCGGTCGCCGTCAACATTTCACGACCGCAATCGGCACCATGCTCACCATGTTTTCGCCGCATTGGGCGATTATTTCAGCAGCCGGATATCGTTGCAGCGGCCGCGTGGCCGCTCGTATAGCGTTTAGGAAGATGAAGGTCATGCGTAAATTTCTGACAGCGTCAAGCGCGGGCGCGCTGCTCGCGATGCTGCCGGCAGGTGCCGCGAATGCGGCGATTCTCGGCCCCGACGCGGCCGCCTGCGCGAACGGGGACGGCCCCGCCATCCTGGTCAAGGTCACCGGGTTCAAGCGCAATACCGGGATGGTGCGCGCCCGCACTTTTCCGGGCGCCCAGCCTGCCACCTGGTTCGACAAGAAGCGCGCGCTCAAGCGCACCGAAGTGGCGGTGCCCGCATCCGGCGTCGCCAACATCTGCCTGCGCGTGCCCCGGCCCGGCGGCTATGTGATCGACATCCGCCACGATTTGAACGCCAATGGCAGCACCGACAAAGCCGACGGCGCGGGCGCTTCGGGCAATCCCAACATCTCGGTGTTCGACTTTTTCCTGGGCAAGAAGCCGCCCGCGTCCAAGGTCGTCGTCAACGTCAATCAGGGCGTGGTGACGGTGCCGATCACGGTCAAATATATTCAGGGCGGAGCTTTCAAGGCCGTCGCGATCGCCTCGCGTTGATGGCATCGGTCGCGATCCTGTCGAACCCGCATTCGACGGGCAATCGCGCATTGCTGCCGCAGATCCGCGCTTATTGCGCCGATCGTCCCGGGCTTTCGCATTTCGAGGTCGAAACCATCGGTCAGATCGGTGGCGTGCTCGAGGCGATCGCTTTGCTCGACCCCAAGGTGCTGGTCATCAGCGGCGGCGACGGCACGGTCCAGGCGGCGCTGACCGAGCTGCACGCCGGCAGCTATTTCGGCGAGACGCCGCCGCCGGTCGCGGTGCTGCCCAACGGCAAGACCAATTTGATCGCGCTCGATTTGGGATCGGTGGGCGATCCGATGGCTGCGCTCGATCGCATCGTCGAACTGGCGAGCGGCGATCTTTCGCCGCATGTGGTCGAGCGTGAACTGATCGCGCTGACCGAAGGCGAGGCGCCGAGCAATCGTCCGGTGCTCGGCATGTTCCTGGGCGGCGCCGGGCTTGCCGACACGATCTTGTTCTGCCGCCACAGCATCTATCCAATGGGGCTTCCCAACGGGTTGAGCCACGCCTTGGCGGCGCTTGCGGTGATCGTCGCGGTGATCTTCGGGCTGCGCAGCCGCCGCTTCCTGCCGCCCGCGCCCAATCCCGTTCGCGTTTCGCTGATCCGCGAGGGGGAGGGCGCGCAGCGTTTCGCCTTCCTGATCGTGACGACGCTCGAGAAGATGCTGATGGGCAGCCAGGCCGGTGGCGGTCGCGGGATGAAGCTGGTCGCGGTCGATCAATCGCGGTTCGCGCTGCTTCGCGCTTTCATGGCAAGCCTCAGGGGCAATTTGGGGCTGAAGCCCGTGCGCGGCGTCCATGTCGCGCATGGCGACACGATCCGAATCGAAAGCGATCATTCGAGCGTGATCCTTGATGGCGAGGAGTTTCAGGCGCGCACCGGCTCCCCCATCGTCCTGCGCGCGACACCCCCGGTGCCCTTCCTCCGCCTGGCGGCGTGAACTCGCTGAAAGAGTTGGTTGCGGCTGAACTGGCCGAGCCGGTCGATCGGCGTGTCTCGGAGATGGCAGCGGCGATCGCGGCAAAGCATGGCGCCGCATCGCGGGCAGTGCTGTTCTACGGATCGTGCCTGCGCGAGAAGCAGCTCGATGGGCTGATGCTCGATTTCTACCTGATCGTTTCGGATTATGCCGCGGCTTATGACAAGCGTTGGCTGGCGACCGCAAACCGGCTGATCCCGCCCAATGTCTTTCCCTTCGCGCATGACGGACTGGCCGCCAAATACGCAGTGCTCAGCGAGGCGGATTTCGCACGCCTCAATCGCCCTGATGCCGACAATGTCTCGGTCTGGGCGCGCTTTGCTCAGCCGACGCGGCTGGTTTGGGCGGCGGACGACGCGGCGCGCGCCGGCGCGGTCGAAGCGGTTGCCCAAGCTGCGTCAACACTGCTGTCGCTGGCGAGACCGATAAGCGATGCCGATGATCCGCTCGACGCGTGGCGCACCGGGTTTACGCTCACCTATGGCTGCGAGCTTCGCGCCGAGCGCAACGCCCGCCCCGGCGCCATCGTCGACGCCGATCCCGAGCGTTATCAAAACTTTGCCGCGGTCGCGCCCGCAAGCAACACATCTCGCGCGTCGGCTGAACGAAAATGGCGCGCCTTGAAGCGGAATGGCAAAGCGCTGAGCGTCGCGCGGCTGGCCAAGGCCAGCTTCACCTTCGCCGGCGGAATAGATTATCTCGCCTGGAAGATCTCGCGCCACTCGGGGCAGGAGGTCGCGATCAAGAACTGGCAGCGAAGATGGCCGTTGCTGGGCGCCGTGGTGCTGGTGCCCAAGCTGCTGATGAAGGGGGCAATCCGCTAGAGAACGCCCGTCATTCTGCCCGCCTGCGCGAACCGTTCCAGCACCGTGTCGATTTGCTCGGAGGTATGTTCGGCGCACAGCGAACAGCGCAGCAGGAACACCCCGGTAGGCGTTGCCGGGGGGCGCGCGACGTTCACATAGACGCCGAGTTCGATCAGCGCGTTCCAGATCGCAATCGCCTTGTCCTGATCGTCGAGCAGCACCGAAACGATCGCGCTCTGCGGCGTTTCGGTGCCGAGCGTGAAGCCGAGTTTTTGCAAGCCGCCGTGAAAGTGACGGACATTCGCCCACAAATGCCCGCGCTTGTTGCCTGCGTGCATCAGCTTGCGGATCGAGGTCGCGGCAGTGGCGACGACGCTTGGCGGCAGGCTCGCGGTGAAGACATAGGGGCGGCAGATCAGCCGCAAGATGTCGAAGCTCGGATGGTTCGAGACGACGAAGCCGCCGACCGTCCCCACGCTCTTGGAGAAAGTCCCGACGACAAAATCGACTTCGCCGTCGAGCCCCTGTTCTTCGTAAACGCCGCGGCCATGCTCGCCGAAAAAGCCCATCGAATGGGCTTCATCGACGAGCACCATCGCGCCATGCTTCTTGGCGACGGCAACGAGCTTGTCGAGCGGCGCGATATCTCCAAGCATCGAATAGACGCCTTCGAGCACGACCAGCTTATGCGCCTCGGGCGGCAGCTTGCTCAGGCGCTTGTCGAGATCTTCGACCGAATTGTGACGGAAGCGGACGATCTCGGCATTGCCAAGGAAGCAGCCGTCGTAGATCGAGGCATGGCTGTCGGCGTCGAGCACGACATAATCGCCGCGCTGCGCAATCGTAGAGACGAAGCCGAGATTGGCCTGGTAGCCGGTCGAAAAGACCATGGCATGCTTGGTGCCGTAAAACTCCTTGAGCGCCTCCTCGGC
>CBDUBW010000110.1:0-8384 GCA_965365485.1 uncultured Aquisediminimonas sp. | reverse complement strand
GCCCCGAGCAAAGCGCTGGCGATAAAGCTCCTTGTTGCGCGCGACCTCGACCACGGTCTCGCTCGACAGCGCGTTGACCACCGAGACGCCGACGCCATGCAGCCCGCCGCTGGTCGCATAGGCCTTGCCTTCGAATTTGCCCCCCGAATGCAGTGTCGAAAGAATAACTTCGAGCGCCGATTTGCCCGGAAATTTGGGATGCGGATCGATGGGGATGCCGCGGCCATTATCGACGATCGTCAGCCGGTTGCCGGCTTCCAGGCTGATTTCGATGCGGCTGGCATGCCCCGCCACCGCCTCGTCCATCGCATTGTCGAGCACTTCGGCGGCGAGGTGATGGAGCGCGCGCTCGTCGGTGCCGCCGACATACATGCCGGGGCGGCGGCGGACGGGCTCAAGCCCTTCCAAGACCTCGATATCAGACGCGCTGTAATCATCGCTGGTGCGGCTGGCGTTGGCGAAGAGGTCGGACATGTCCGTCGCTATACGCACGGCCGATTCCCGCGCGCAAGACCAAGAACGCAGTGCGAACATTCGGAACATTGGAGATGCAGATGACGATGATGGTGCCCCCCGCGAAACCGCGGATGACCGCGTCCCAACTGATGCCGAAACTCCGCGCGCTGGGGATCGAACCCGTGCAGCATCCACTGATCGTCGCCGGCATACGCGGCTATTATCGCGACACGATGGGCAGGCCCGGGCTTAACGACCGGGGCCTCTACGATGACGCGATCTTCCTGATCGGCCCTGAGCATTTCAGCAGCTACAACGCCAACACCGATCCTTCGCGGCGGCGGCCTGGCAGCGGCTTCGGGGCAAGCAAGGGAATGGCGCGGCTACTGCCCGGCGTCTGGCACGCCTATCGCTTCGCCCGCCACCAGGGCGCGCGCGGCGGGGGCTATGAAGCGATCTGCCAGCGAGCGGCGCCGGTGCGGGTAATGCGCGACGGCAATCCCGATTATCTTGACGAAGGGATGTTCGGCATCAACATCCACCGAGGTGGAAGGGCGACCACTTCAAGCGAAGGATGCCAGACGATCCACCCGGGCCAGTGGGACGCCTTCATCGCCTCGGCGCAGGATCAGGCTCGGCGCAGCTTCGGCGCGGGATGGCGAGGTGTGACGCTGTCTTACGCATTGATGGAGGGGATCTGACCGCTCCGAACGCGTATCGTTACCGCAGCCGCCAATCGGAAAATTTCCGCACCGTCGCCGCAACTGGCTTCGCCTGCGCGTCGTAAGCGGGGCGGAAGGTGCTGCGCTTCCAATAGCTGCAACTCGCTTCGTCGAGACTTTCGGCAACGCCACTGACGACGGTGCAGCCTTCGACCGCTCCGGTCGCCGAGATTTGCAGCTCGACAGCGACGCGGCCTTCGAGCTTGGCGTCAAAGGCGTCTCGCGGATAGGCGACGTACATCGGCTCGCTGCGCACGCTCGGCTGCGAGGCGAAGGCGGGCGCCGGAACGCACGCGAGGAGGCAGGCAATACGTGTCTTCATGAACGCCCTGGTAAGGACGCCGGGTAAAGCGACCGCGACCGGCAAAGGTTAAGGCTGCTTTAGCGATTCCGGGACTTGCGGGTAAACGTCGAGCACCTGGCCGAGCGCCTGCTTGAGCGGGTCCAGCCACGGCGCGAAAGGCTGCCACGCATCCGCCCCGTCGCGGTAGATCGGCTGGCGGACTTGCTCCGAGCTGGGTGTCCGCACCGCGCGTTCGGTTTCCCAATAGCGCAGGCATTGCTCCTCGAACGGCAGGCCGAGCGCGGCGAGCAGGCGGCGGATCTCGCGCCCGCTGTCTTCGATCATATCTTCGTGGAAGACGCGGCGGATAGCCCCCGGCTGAACATGATCGAAATGCGCCATCAGGCGGATGTAATCGGCATAATAGCGGCCGAGATCGTCAAGATCGTAAGCGAAACCCTGCCCGCGCGCGAAATGCTGCTTATAGTTGGAGAAACAGCACGCCATCGGGTGCCGCCGCGCATCGACAATCTTGGCGTTGGGCAGAATCAGCCGGATCAACCCGACATGCGCCCAATTGTTGGGCAGCTTGTCGATGAAATAAGGCTTATCGGTCTTGCGCTGAACGCGGGTGCGCTCGAGATAACC
The DNA here is from genome assembly GCA_965365485.1 of uncultured Aquisediminimonas sp. Classification (GTDB taxonomy): domain Bacteria; phylum Pseudomonadota; class Alphaproteobacteria; order Sphingomonadales; family Sphingomonadaceae; genus Aquisediminimonas. Next base: position 6,275 of record CBDUBW010000110.1, on the reverse strand, counting down.
CGCTCCCATTTCGGCGAACTCGCTGTCGGATACCGAGGCGAGCCCGCCTTCGCGCACCCCGACGCGGGCGGCGATGCCCGGCATATCGGGCAGTTCCATCGTGCCTTCGACCATCGAATGGCTGGCGAGGATTTGCTCGATCAGCGTCGATCCCGAGCGCGGCATGCCTACGACGAAAATCGGATCGGGCGCCTCGCATCCCTTGCCTCCGCGCGCCGCGAACAATTCGCTCGTAAACAGGCCGATCGCGCGATCGACCTGCGCCGTCGTGGCGGCGGGATCATAACCCATCTGCGCATGGCGGATGGCATTGCCCTGCGCATAGTGCCGGAAGGCGACGTCGGGCCGCGCTCGGTCTTCGAACGCCTTGCCGAGCGCGAAGTTGAGGTGAAGCCGGTCCTCATCGCCGACCATCGGCGTCGCCAGCCCAACCGTCATCGCAAACAACTCATCGTCGCTGAAGGTGAATGTCTTGAGGTTGGCGAGGCTCCACCAGGCTTCGCCCAGCGTCGGCGCGAGCGCGATGGCACGCTTATAGGCGGCGATGCTGTCGTCACGCCGCCCGACCGTCTTGAGCACATGGCCGTACGACATCCAGACCTTGGGCTGGCCGGGCACTTTCGCGAGCACCGCTTCGTAGAGCGCAATGGCCTCGTCATACTCGCCGATGCGCCCGTGTGCCGCGGCTCTGAGATTATCGTTGCCCGCGTGATCGGGATCGCTTTCCGCAAGCAGATCAAGCTCGGCGATCGCCTCTTCGGGACGGTTCTGGCGGTAAAGCACCATCGCCAGATTCGAGCGCGCGGCGACGAAGCCGGGGCTGAGTTCGAGTGCGCGGCGGAGCAGATGCTCGGCATCGGCGTTGCGACCGATCCGCCCGGCGAGCTCGGCGAGCATCCGCATCGCCGCGACGTCGAACGGGTTGGCTTTCAATTGCGCCTTCAACAGCGGCTCGGCTTCGTCCAGCCGGTTATCGGCAAGAGCGAGCGCCGCGTCGACGAGCCGGGGGTTGGCCCGGGCCGCGGCGAAATCGGGCTTCACGCCCGCTCCGCCTTGACGACGACTTCGGCCGTCCGGAGAGCGGCGAGAATGCGCGTCAGATGCGCCAGATCATGGACTTCGAGATCGACGATATTGGTGTGAAACGCCGAATCGCGCGCATCGAGCCGGATGTTGAGGATATTGGCATTATGGCCGCCGAAAATACCCGCGACCGTGGCGAGCGCGCCGGGCTCGTTCCTGACCATCACGCTCAGCCGCGCGGTTGCCCCGTCCGAACCATCGCCCCAGGCAAGGTCGAGCCAATCGGCATCGACCCCGTCGACCAGGCTGTTGCAATCGATGGTGTGCACTTCGATCGGCTCGTCGGGACGGCGTAGCCCGACGATGCGATCACCCGGCACCGGGTGGCAGCAGGTCGCGAGATCATAGGCGACGCCCGGCGTCAGGCCTTTGATCGAGATCGCCTCTCGTTGCGGCGGGGCGAGGCTAGCATTGTCGGTCGAACCGGGAACAAGCGCTTCCATCAATTGCGGATCGGACACTGTTTGGCGCGCGATCGCTATCATCATTTCATTCTCGTCCTGAAGCTTCAGCTTGCGAACCGCTGCCGCCCTGGCCTCGGGCGTTGGCGGCGCAGACAGGCGCTGAACGATTTCATCGTAAATCTTATTCCCCATCGCAATCTGCTCGGCACGTTCCTTTTGCCGGACGAAGCGGCGGATCGCGGCGCGCGCCTTTCCCGTGACGGCGAGATTGAGCCAATAGGGTTGCGGCTCCTGAGCCTTGGATCGCAGGATCGCGACCTGATCGCCATTTTCAATCTCGGTGCGCAGCGGCACGACGCGGCCGTTGATCTTGGCGCCGACGGCCGTGTCACCAAGATCGGTATGGACCGCATAGGCGAAGTCTACCGGCGTCGCGCCCTTCGGAAGCTGGATCAGCTCACCCTTTGGCGTGAACGCGAAGATGCGATCCTGGTACATCGCCATGCGGGTGTGTTCGAGCAGCTCCTCAGGAGAAGCGGCATGCTCGAGGATCTCGATAAGATCCTGCAGCCAGCGTACTTGCCCGTCCTGCGCTTCGCCATTTTGCTTGTAGCTCCAATGCGCCGCCACCCCCCGCTCGGCATTGGCATGCATGTCCTTTGAGCGGATCTGGATTTCTACCCGCATTTTTTCCGAATGGATGACCGACGTATGAAGGCTGCGATAACCGTTGCGCTTGGGTGTCGAGACATAATCTTTGAACCGTCCTGGCACCATCGGCCAGCGACGATGGATAATTCCGAGCGCACGGTAACAGTCATCGACATCGTCGACGATCGCGCGGAACGCCATCACGTCGGACAATTGTTCGAACCCGATATGGCGTTCCTGCATCTTGCGCCAGATCGAATAAGGATGCTTTTCGCGGCCGAAGACTTCGGATTCGATCCCGGCCTTGGCGAGCAGCAGCTTGAGGCCCGAACTGATCCGGGCGACCCTGTCCCCCGCGCCCTCGTTCAGCTGCTCGAGCCGGCGCGTGATCGAGGCGAATGCCTCTGGCTCAAGTTCCTTGAACGCGAGAGTCTGCATCTCGTTCATGAAGCCGTACATTCCGATCCGTTCGGCAAGCGGCGCATAGATATCCATCGTCTCGCGGGCGATGCGGCGGCGTTTGGCCTCATCCTTGATGAAGTGCAGCGTGCGCATGTTGTGGAGACGATCGGCGAGCTTGACCATCAGCACGCGGATGTCGTCCGACGTAGCGAGCAGGAACTTGCGCAAATTCTCCGCCGCCCGCTCATTGTCGGTCATCGCCTCGATCTTCGAGAGCTTGGTGACGCCATCGACCAGGCGCGCGACGTCTCCGCCGAACTTGGATTCTATCTCGTCGTAGGTGGTAAGCGTATCCTCGATCGTGTCATGGAGGATGGCGGTGGCGATGGTGCGATCGTCCATCCGGAAGTCGGTCAAGATGCCCGCGACCTCGATCGGGTGGCTGTAATAAGGGTCGCCGCTGGCGCGCGTCTGAGTTCCATGCTTCTGCATCGAAAACACATAGGCGCGGTTGATCAGCGCCTCATCGGCGTCGGGATCGTAAGCCTTGACCCGTTCGACAAGTTCGTACTGCCTGAGCATGCCTGCCCATGATGGGGGCAGGCTAGGCGACAATGCAAGTTCTTAGGCCGGAACCACGATTTGGCCGATGCGCGGGAAATGCACATAGACCGCGCCCGCCCTTGCACTTTCGCGTGCGACGGTGATGCCGCTATCGTCAGCGCGCACCAAGGTGCCGGCCACGGGTTGGTCGCCCGATTGCTCGGTCCGGATCAGCACTGGATGGCCCGGCCCATCTGGCATCGCAAGGGGCGTTGACGCCTTGGCGATGGCTATCGCCTCTTCGGCGCTCGCAGGCTCGAATCTGCCATGGCCGATGGCGACCATCCGGTCATACCAGGCGACCACCTGCGGATCAGAAAGCGCCTTGGCAGCGCAATCGGCGGCGAAGGGCATGACCTTCAGGAACCAAAGGTTGGTGTAGAGCGCGAGATCGCCATGCCCTGCCGCATCGCCACCGATAAAGGCACGACCGTCGGCCAGGATCGCGGCAAGCCACGACGCGGACGCGAGAACCTGCGTTTCGAGATGCGGCGCGAACTTGGGCATCGCCTCGAAATCGAAGCCGACGAAGCGCTGCTTGCGATCCTCTGCAAAACCCGGCGGCATCAGATTGGCAGGCGCATGGCGAAACGCCGCGCCGACGTGCGCCGCGAATTGCGCCGCCCCTGCCCAGCCCGAGACGATGCGATGAATGGGGCCGAGCGGTTGCGGGTAGAAGCTGGGTGCCGGTTGCAGCGCTTCGAGCGCGTCGAGGATCGCCGCAGTATCGCAATAGATGTCGGCGCCAATTTGCAGGACGGGCGTGCGCGCATAGCCGCCGGTCAGCTCGACCAGATCGGGCTTGGGCAGCATCATCGGAATCTCGACCGATTTCCAAGACAACCCCTTCAGACCCAATGCGGTTCGCGCCAGTTCGGCGAAGGGCGACGTCGGATAATGATGAAGGACAATCTCGGGCATAATCTAGCTCCGGTAATCTGCGTTGATGCTGATGTAGCCATGCGTGAGATCGCAGGTCCAGACGGTGGCGTGGCCCTGCCCAAGCCCGAGATCGACGCCGATGCTGATGTCGTGCCCCTGCAAGTGCGCCGCGACAGGCGCTTCGTCATAGCCGTCAACTGCGAGACCGTCCCGCGCGACCTGGGTGTTGCCGAAGCGAATGGCGAGCCTATCGCGGTCGGCCGGTTCGCCCGCCTTGCCTACAGCCATGACGACGCGCCCCCAATTGGCGTCCTCGCCGGCAATCGCCGTTTTGACCAGAGGCGAGTTGGCGATGCTCATCGCGATCCGGCGGGCGCTGCTATCCGACTCCGCCCCTTCGACGGTGATCTCAATGAACTTCGACGCACCCTCGCCATCGCGGACGACAAGCTGCGCCAGCTGATGACAGAGATCGGTGAGGGCGGCCTGGAAAGCATCCGCACCGGGATCGTCGAACGAAGCGAGCGGCGCGTGGCCTGCCCTGCCTGTCGCAAAGGCCAGCACGGTGTCACTGGTCGAGGTATCGCTATCGACGGTGATACAGTTGAAGGTCATGCCATTGGCGTGGTTCAGCAGCGTCTGCAGGAAGTCCGGCGCGACCGCCGCATCGGTGAAAATGAAACCGAGCATCGTCGCCATGTCGGGTGCGATCATGCCGCTGCCCTTGATGATGCCGACAAGGGTGACGGGCTTGCCGCCGACGATCGCGCGCGTCGCCGCGGCCTTTGGAAAGGTGTCGGTGGTGCCGATGGCGTTGGTCGCATCCTCCCAGCCGCAGTGCGGTGCGGCGAAGCCAGCGTCGAGCCCGGCTTCGGCTTTGTCGATCGGCAATGGCACGCCGATCACCCCTGTCGAGGCAATGAAAACGTCCGACGGGAGGCAATCGAGGTGATGCGCTACGCGCGCCGCGATCGCTTCGACGGCCTCGCGCCCGCGTCGGCCGGTGAAGGCGTTGGCGTTGCCCGCATTGACAACGAGCGCTCGCGCAGACCCGAGTGCGAGAGCATCGCGGCACCATTCGACTTCCGGCGAGGGGCACTTGCTCCGCGTGGTGAGCCCCGCGGCTGCAGTACCGGGGTCAAGTTCGGCAAAGGTCAGGTCCGCTCGGTCCCAATCCTTATACCCTGCCTGTGCGACCCGCAGCGTGACTCCGTCCACGGAGGGCAGATCGGGGAACGGCCGGGCGAGAGGTGAGATGGTCATCGAGCACGCCTAACCGACCGCGCAGGCGATTGCACTGGCGAAAGGGGGCGCGACGCCCTATATGCCGTGCTTCGCGAATGGGGCCGCGCTTTTGAAGCTGCTGATTTTCATCTCCGCCTTGTTGACCGGGCTTACCGGCGCGATGGCGGGCGAGCAGCGGATCGCGGCCTCGGCACATAGCGTTTCCCAGCTCGTTGCGGTGGCCGAAACCGCAGGCGTGACGGCCAATGCGCCGTCGCGGCCGCTGCAAGTGCTTCCGTCATTAGCCTCGGTGCGACCGCCACTGATCGCGCCGCCGGCGCTGCCGCTGCCGTTTCGTCCGCGTGAGGCTATCCCGGCGCGATTGCAGGTCTAGCTTCGGCCGTCCGCGCTTAATCGCGCCACCTTCGACATCGTCGCAATCGCGGCCCCAGCTTCATTCGATTTTCAGGACTTCCCCATGCTTCAAGCTGTCGCCAAGGCCATTTTCGGCTCGTCCAATGACCGTTACGTCAAGTCGCTCGGCAAGATCGTCGATCGTATCAACGGGTTCGAGCCGACCATCTCGGCGATGACCGACGATGAGCTCAAGAACCAGACGGCCCTATTCCGCGCGCGTTTGGAAGAAGGCGAAAGCCTGGACGATATATTGCCCGAGGCTTTCGCGACGGTGCGCGAGGCGGCGAAGCGCGTGCTGGGCCAGCGCCATTACGACGTCCAGATGGTCGGTGGCATCGTCCTCCACCGCGGCGAGATCGCGGAAATGCGCACCGGCGAAGGCAAGACGCTGGTGGCGACGCTCGCGGTCTATCTCAACGCCATCGAAGGCAAGGGCGTTCATGTCGTCACCGTCAACGATTATCTCGCCCGCCGCGACGCCGGTTGGATGGGACAGATCTACAATTTCCTCGGGATGAGCGTCGGCATCATCGTGCCCAACATGGCCGATAGCGAGAAGCACGACGCCTATAATGCCGACATCACCTACGGCACCAACAACGAGTTCGG
>CBDUBW010000109.1:0-8417 GCA_965365485.1 uncultured Aquisediminimonas sp. | reverse complement strand
AGTTCGGGCTGTGCAACGCGACGATGCACAAGCGCGACGAGGCGGTGGCGGTGGCCGATCTGGAGGTGCTGGTGCGGATTTACCGACGCATCATCGCGGCGACCACTGGCTGATCTGGTTCACCCGAAGATCCCACCGTCGCCCGAATCCTGCCGTATTTCGGTAACGCAAACGTCACTGCTCCTACGCACTGCCGCCACAGACTCGTAGTATTCGCCGGCGTCATCCGATCCGGAAGGACGCACGTGGTGTTTCAATCTCCCGAGCGCATGCTGATGACGATCGCGCCGCGCGACAAGGAGCGGCTGAAGCTGCTGTTTCTCGCCAAGCACGCGCTTTCGGGTGGGCAGCCTGATGCGGCGGACGGCAATCATGCGGTTTATCACCACGAGATGCTGACGACCCTGCGAGGGTTGGGGCTACGCGTCGATGCCGCGAACGATTATGAGGCGCTGTTCGAGCGTCCTCAAGCCGATTTCGTCATTCCGCTGCTCAACCGCGGCGGCTTCCAGAATAGCGAGATGCTTGCGCCGCTGCTGCTTGCACGCCACGGCCTGCCCTATCTCGGCGCAACGCCGATCCTGCGCGGATTGTCCGACGACAAGCATCTGATGAAGCTCGTCGCGCGCGCGCACGGCGTACCGACCATGGACTGGTGCAGCTGCCGGATCGGCACCCCCGGCCCCGGCGCTGCCGCCGTTCGACGCCGATCGCTACGTCGTCAAGCCCAACGCCTCTTCGGCATCGTGGGGCGTCGGCGTGTTCGAACATTGGCGCGACGTGCGCGAGGCGGTTTATGCGCTTCACCGCCTCAACCACGACGTCATCGTCGAGGCCTGGGCGGGTGAGATCGACATTGCCGTACCGGTGGTCGGCGGACGTGCGCCATGGGTGCTGCCGGCAATGGCCTATTGCCCCGAAAAGGGCACGACGCTGCGCAACTATGAGGAAAAGCGCGGACTGGTGCCGACGCCCGACGATCCGCTGATCCCGGTCGAGGACGAATTGCTGCGCCTTCGCCTCGAGCGCCACAGCCGCACGCTGATGAAGGAGCTGTGGCCGTTCGATTACGGCAGGTTCGAATTTCGCGTCGATCCCCGCACTGGCGAGGTCAAGTTCATGGAGGTCAACCTGTCATGCAACCTCTGGTCGAAAAAGACGATCTCGCGATCGGCGAAGCTGCTCGGCGTCGAGCACGCGCAGCTTGTGGAAACGATTGTGGCGCATAGCCTGGCGCGGCAGGGCGTGATCGGAAGGGAGGCCGGCGCGCCGGCGCGCGTTCCCGTGGCCGCCGCCAAGGCATCGGCGCTGGTGCTCGCGGGCAAGCGCGACGGCGGCAGCGACCCGCTCGCGCTGGCGCACGGCGTTTCGCACAAATGCCTGATCCCGCTGGCGGGCGTGCCGATGATCGTTCACGCCGTCAGCGCGCTCGCGGCCTCGCCCGAGATCGGCCAGATCGCAGTCTCGATCGACGATCCGGCGTTGCTCGAGACGGTGCCGGAGCTCCGCCCGCTGCTCGGTTCGGGGCGGTTGAAGGGCATCGCCTCTGCGCACAATATCGCCGATAGCGTCGCTGGCGGCGCGGCGGCGCTGGCTTTCCCGGTGCTGGTGACGACGGCGGACAATGCGCTGCTCACCCCTGCCTCGATCGGCGACATCGTCGCGCAGGCGCGGGGGAGCGATGCCGCGGTCGCGTTCACGAGGCGGGCCTCGGTTCTGGCGGCGCACCCGGAGGGCCAGAGGCGCTTCTACGAATTCGCCGACGACGCCTATTCGAACTGCAACAGCTATTGGCTGGGCAACGCTGCGTCGTTGAAGACGATCGAGGTGTTTCGCAGCGGCGGCCAGTTCGTCAAGAAGCCGGGGCGCATCCTCGGCGCGCTCGGACTGGTCAGCCTCATCTGCTTCATCTTCGGGATCGGATCATTGGCGGGCGCGTTCGCGCGCTTGTCGCGGCGCTTCGGACTCGAACTGCGGCCGGTCATCGTCGCGGACGGAGCGTTGGCGATCGATGTCGATAATGCGCGCTCTTACGCCATTGCGGCGGAGCTGCTGGCGGCGCGCGATGCAGATCGTCGCATTGCGGCGTAGGCTTTTGGTTTCACCCAAAGCACCAAAGCACCAAAGAGATCGAGTTTACGGCGCGAAAGCGCCCCAGATCGCGTGCGACAAATATCGGGCGCTTCGCGCCGTTTAGCTTCAAAGCCTTTGGTGCTTTGGTGCTTTGGGTGAAACCGCAATCTTACCGGTTTCGGCGCAATATCAAGTAAAGCGCCCCTGCCCCGCCGTGGCGCGGGTGGGCGTTGCGGATGGCGGCGATCTTGGAGGCGTGCGGGCTGGCGGCGAGCCAATCCTTGATCGAGGCGCGGATGACGCCGCGGCTGGTGGGCGAAGCGGCCCAAGGTTCCGGCGATCCAGAGGATCGTTGGAAAGGTCGCTGAGGGGGCAGGCGCGGATTGTCGTCGCGCGGCTTGCCGGTGATGAGCAGGATGACGCGCGCGCCTTGCCGGAGCGCGAAATCGAGACTGCGGTTGAGGCGGGCGTGGGCTGAGCTCAGAGTTTCGCCGTGAAGATCGATAGTGAAATCGGGCTCGATCCGGCCGGTGGCGATGACCTTGTCCCAGGTGGAATCGAGGGTGTCTGATGAGTTCCTCCCCAACTCGTTGGAGTGTCGGGTTGGACTGCCCCCGGCAATCCAAGTCCAGTCCGGGGGACTGGACGACCCGGCACTGTGGCGCGGCGGAGCCGTGACGGAGGGGGCTTTCCGCTTCACCGGCCCCTCCGTCAGCCGCTTTGCGACTGCCACCTCCCCATCAAGATGGGGAGGAACTTTGGCCCTGATCGGTCGCACGCTTCCCGCCACCGCGCGCCACGCCGCCGCCTCGTCGGCGCTAAGGCGTCGCACCGGCTTCGGCCTGGAGCCTGGCCAGCACACCCTTGGGCAGGAGCAGGAACGCCGTACCGCGCGCGGACATGCCGCCGGCGATGCGGCGCGCCTCGTCGCCGGTGCCCCAGAAGGTGTCGAAGCGGTTGGCGCCCTTGATCGCACCGCCGGTATCCTGCGCGATCCACAGCCCGTTCGGTTCGGCGCGGTCGAGCGAGAGGAAGACCGGCGCGCCCAAAGGCACATAGGCCGGGTCCGCGGCAACGGTCGCGCGCGGGCTGACAGGCAGACCGAGCGCGCCCAATGGCCCAGGCCCGGTCAGCTCGCGGAAGAACACCCAGCTCTTATTCTCGCGCATGATCGCGCGGCCTTCCTCGGGATTGGCGTGGAGATAGGCCATGATCCCCTGCATCGAGGTCTGGCCGGGGCCGAGCAGCCCGCGATCGCGCATCAGCTTGCCGATGCCGGTGTAATCGCGGCCGTTCTGGCTGTCGTAACCGATGCGCATGACCTGGCCGTCGGGGAGGAGCAGCCGCCCCGAGCCCTGGACCTGGAGGAAGAAGAATTCCGCCGCATCCTCGGCCCAGGCGATTTCGAGCCCGCGGCCCGCGAGCGCGCCCTCTTCGATCTGCGCGCGATCGTAATAAGGCACGAAGTTGGTGCCTTCGACGCGGCCCCTGATCCTGCGGCCCTTGAGGCCGTCCGAGAAGGCGCCGAGATCGACCTCGATCAGATCGGGCGGACGTTTGTAAACGGGGACATTGTACCGCTCGCTCTGCGTGCGCGAGCCCGCGATCTCGGGCTCGTAATAGCCGGTGGCGTGGGCCCTGCCCTCCCCCACCTGCACCATCTCGAAATTCTCGGAGAAGAAGCTGACGGCGTTGCCATCGGGCCAGCTTCTCGCGGCATCGCAGGCGGGTTGCCAGTCGGCGGGCTGCGTGAGGCCCGATTGATCGCTGCGCTTGACGAGCGAGGGGCAGGAAATGCGGAACGCCTTTAATGCGCGCGTAGCGCTGGTTGCATCATAGGGGATGGCATCGAAGGCGGGCGCTGGGAAGACACCCGCCGTGCGCCCGGTAGTGCCGCCGGGCGCGGCAGCGGCGCGGGCGGCGGCAATGGGAGTCGCTGGAATGGGCGGGGCGGCGGTTTCACGGGGGGTGGCGGGGGTCGGTGTGCTCGCCGTCGGCGGGATGATGCGCCCACTGCAGGCGGAGAGGGCCAAAGCGAGGACGAGGAAAAGGGGCGCGCGCATGATTGAACGCTTAGCCTAGTGCACAGCTGATGTGAATCGTGATCGGCAAACAGCTCCTCCCCTTCTTGAAGGGGTTTCGGGTTGGACTGCCCCCGGCAGTCCAAGTCCAGTCCGGGGGACTAGACGACCCGAAACTGTGGCGCGGCGGCGCAGCACGCCGTGACGGAGGGGTCTGGTCACGCGGACACACCCCTCCGTCATCGCTACGCGATGCCACCTCCCCAACCAGTTGGGGAGGAGCTTAGTTCTGGAGCAGTGTCTGAACCTACGACGCTTCGTCAGTGTCGATCAGGATCCAGTTGGGATCGTCCGAGCGCAGGGTGCGCGCGAAGGTCCAGGCGTCATGGGTGGGGACTGCGTCGGAAAGCGAGCCGGCGATGACCTTGCCTTCATTGTCGCGGGTGACGGCGGCGATATCGGCATCGAAGCGGACGATGATCTCAGCAACACCGGCGTTGAGCGACGCGCCCGAAATGACCGCGCGTTCGATCGCGACGAGGCGATTGTCGAGGACGTGACCAGCCTCCTTGCGCGCGGCGATCGCTTCGGCAAAGGCGGCACGAACGTCTTCGGAAACGTAATCTCGATACACGTCCTCATTGCCGGCCCAGAAGCCTTCGAGAATCATGCGGTAGGCCGATTTCGCACCTTCGGCGAAGCTCGCGGCATCGAAATTGCGATCGGCGGCGGAAATCGCGCGCAGACCGGCCTCGGCGCCCGGATTGTGCGCCTGCTCCACGACCGGAGTCGGCGTGTCGCGCCCATCCTCGACGGCGGGCGGCACCGGGCGCAGCTTTTCTTCGGGCGAGCGCGCCAGCGGCTGTTCATGCCCGGTGCGTTTCCCGAGCACGGCGTAGAGCCGCATGCCCAGGAACAGCGCAACCATGGCGAATATGACAATGCCGAGCACGACAGCCTCCGGGAAACAAAGCGAACACGTAACATAGGCATATGTTGCAAAGGTTTCAAACCGCTTTCGGCGGGGAGAAGGTCCATTGCCCTGCGTCCGGCCTTAGGTTAGGCGCGCGCCACCTTATTCCAGACAGTCAGGACAATCTCTCATGGCAAGTCAACCCGAAGGCGCAGCGGTCGCGAACGGCGAGGATACGGCCCCCGCGGTCGGGCTGATCTCGCAATATGTGAAGGATTTCTCGTTCGAGAACCCCAACGCGCCTGCCGTCTATCAATGGCAGGGCCAGCCGCAGATCGACGTGCAGTTCAACATCGGCGCCAACACCGTGGGCGACGACGTGCATGAAGTGCTGCTGAAGATCGAAGTCCGCGCGGTCGCGGCAGACAAGATCGCCTTCCAGGTCGAGCTCGAATATGCCGGGCTGTTCGGCATCCGCAACGTGCCCGACGAGCAGCTCCAGCCCTTCCTCCTCGCCGAGGGCCCGCGGCTGATCTTCCCCTTCGCGCGGCGCGTCCTCGCCGATGCCGTGCGCGACGGCGGCTTCCCGCCGCTGATGCTCGAACCGATCGATTTCGGCGCGCTTTACATGCAGCAGGCAGCAGCGAACGAAGGCGCCCAGGGCGTTTCCGCGCAGGGGAATGCTTGACCGCCTAGATCCCCCCCATCTTGATGGGGGGGGCGACCGCGTAGCGGTCAGGGGGGGCATGACATCGTTCCGCGCCCTCACCCCTCCGTCATCGCTTCGCGATGCCACCTCCCCTTCAAGAAGGGGAGGATCTTCCGCGCCATGAAACTCACCGCCGCCATCGGCACGATCGGGGGGCTGACGATGGTCAGCCGCGTGCTTGGCTTCGTGCGCGAAATGGTGGCGGCGCGGGTGATGGGCGCGGGGCCGGCGGCGGAGGTGTTCGCTCTCGCCTTTCTCATTCCAAACCTGTTCCGCCGGCTGTTCGGCGAAGGCGCCTTTTCGAGCGGCTTCGTGCCGCTGTTCGCGCGGCGGCTGGGGGGCGAGGGCGGGATCGGCGACGCCAGGGCATTCACCGAGGAAGTGCTGGCGGTGTTCGCGCCCGCGCTGATCGCGATCACCGCGATCTTCATGGTCTTCATGCCCGGCCTGATCGCGCTGATCGCGCCCGATGAATGGGCGGCGGGCGACAACCGCTATGCAAACGCGGTCGAGCTGACGCGGATCACCATGCCGTATATGGTGATGATCTGCCTCGTCAGCCTGGCAAGCGGCGTGGTCAATTCGCTCGATCGCTTCGTCGCCGCCGCCTTCGCGCCGAGCCTGCTCAACATCGCGCTGGTCGCGGCGCTGCTGCTGGCGCCCGAGGGCGGGATGCCGACGGCGCGGACGATGGCGTTCGCGGTGCTTGGCGGGGGGCTGCTGCAGCTCGGCCTCTTATGGTGGAGCATGGCGCGCGCGGGGGTGACGCTGCGGCTGCGTCCTCCGAAGCTGACCCCTGCGGTGCGCGAGCTGGTGCTGCTTGTCCTGCCCGCGACACTGGCCGGCGGAATCTATTATCTCAGCCAGTTCTTCTATGCCTATTTCGCGACGCGGATCGAAGGCGGGCTGGTCTATCTCGCACAGGCCGATCGCCTCAACCAGCTGCCGCTGGCGATCATCGGATCGGCGCTGGGGACGGCGATATTGCCCTCATTGAGCCGTGCGATCGGGCGCGACGCGGGGGCGGAGGCCGAGGGCATTCAGGGCCAGGCGGTCGATCTCGGCATGCTGCTGACCCTGCCCGCGGCGGTGGGCCTTGCGGCGCTTGCAGGGCCGATCATGTCGCTGCTGTTCGAAGGCGGCAAGATGACCGCCGAGGATGCGGGCAAATCGGCGATGGTGCTGGCAGTGCTCGTCTCCGGCCTGCCCGCTTATGTCCTGATCAAGATTCTCGCGCCCGGTTTCTACGCGCGCAAGGATGTGAAGACGCCCGTGGTGGTCGGGCTGGCGGCGCTCGCGGCCGGGGTTGCCGCAAACTTCGTGCTGGTGCCGCGACTGGGGCTGGTGGCGCTGCCGCTGAGTACGGCGGGGAGCGCGTGGATCAATGCAGTCGCGCTCTACGCGATCCTCCACGCACGCGGGCATTTCCGGCTGCACGGGCCGGTGGCGTTCCGTGTCGGGCGGCAGCTTGTGGCGGCAGCGGCGATGGGCGCGACCTTGTGGTTCGTAAACGGCGCGCTGGCGGGGTGGATGGAGGAGTCGAAGCTGCGTTTGCTCGTCGGGCTGGCGGCGACGGGGGCGGCGGGAACGCTTGTCTATTTCGGGCTCGGCTGGCTGATCGGTGCGATCAACCGCGACGACGTGATGGTTTTGCTGCGGCGAAAGAAGGAGGGGTGATGGGCTTAATGGTTTCACCCAAAGCACCAAAGCACCAAAGGCATTGATGCTAGACTCGGACAGATATGAGGGGCTTGAAAAGCTTGCTCGCTCGGTGATCGATTGCGCGTTCAAGCTACATGACGATCTGGGACCGGGGTTGTTGGAGGCGGCCTATGAGAGCTTTCTCGCAGCTTCGCTGCGTGAACGAAATTTACGCGTCGAGCAGCAGCGACCGGTAGCGGTCACATACAAGAATGTCGCCATCAAAGATGCTTTCCGAGCGGACTTGTTTGTCGAGGGAATCCTCATTGTCGAGATCAAGTCGGTTGAGCGGCTGTCGCCGGTTCACTCGAAGCAACTGCTGACATATCTCCGGCTCACCAACATGCCGCTTGGCCTGCTGATAAACTTTGGGGACGGACTTTTCCGACACGGCGTCAAACGCATCATAAACGATCGCAGCGCCTATCGCGCCCCCGTTGTCTGAAAGGCTCCAAAGCCTTTGGTGCTTTGGTGCTTTGGGTGAAACAACGTTCCCTAAGACCCGAGTTGACCCTGCCATTCGCGCACCGCGTCGATGGGGGCGACGAGCATCACGACGTTTAGCGTCAGATTGTCGCGGATGGTGTAGAGGGTGAAGAGTTCGAAGATTATCGCCAGCGCGACCGTCGCCTTCCAGGGCAGGCGCGCGGCGAGGAGGAAGCCGGCGATCATCATCGCGCCGTCGCTCGCCGAATTGAGGATCGAATCGCCCGAATAGCCGACCGCCATGGTTGCGGCGCGGTAGCGGTCTATGACGGCGGGGGAGTTTTCGGCGATTTCCCAGACCATTTCGAGCGCGACCGCGAGCGTCAGGCGCAGGCCGAGGGGGCGGTCGCGGAGCAGCCACCAGCCGAGGCCGTAGAAGAGGAAACCGTGGATGACGTGGCTGAAGCTGTACCAATCGGCGATGTGCTGGCTGTTGCCTTCGCTGTTGACCGACCCTTCCCACAGCTTGACGTATCCGCAGGTGCAGATCGGCGGGCGCTCCATCGCGAGGAGA
>CBDUBW010000108.1:0-8669 GCA_965365485.1 uncultured Aquisediminimonas sp. | reverse complement strand
CAGAGCATCGGCCTGATCTACATCGACGCGGGCGACTATGCGCGCGTGCTGCGCTATTACGCGCAGTCGGCGGAGGTTCATCCCGGCGACCAACGGCTGACGATGTCGGCGCTCAACAATCAAGCGCTCGCCTATAAGGAGATGGCGCGGTACGACGCCGCGATCACCGATTATCGTCGCGCGCTCGCTCTCGCCCGTGAAATCAACAGCGCGTCGAACGAAGCGCTGATTTATTCGAACATCGCCGCGGTCGAACTCGAGCGCGGACGGCTGAATGAAGCAAAGCGCGCCGCTGACCTCGGCTATGCCGTCGCCTCGGCGCGTGCGCGGGAGTCGTTGCCGCTGATCTGGGCGGCGCGGGCGCAGATTGCATGGGCACGCGGCGATGCGGCGGGCACGATCGCGATTCTGCCAAACGTCTTCGGCGATACCCCGCTAGACAGAACCAACTATCTCTTCCGCGATGTCCATGCCGCGGCGAGCGAGGCTTATCTGAAACTCGGCGATCCCGCCAACGCCTTTGCGCACCTGCAAGCGGTCAACCGCCTGGATGCGGAGTCTCGCGAAATCCGATCCTCCGCAAATGCCGCGCTGATGGCGGCGCAGTTCGATTATTCGAGCCAGGAGCTGCGCATCGCCCGCCGCGACGCCGATCTCGCGCAGAGCCGCGCGCGCACGCAACTGATCATGCTCGGCGGCAGCCTGGTCCTCCTTATCGTTCTGCTCCTGGCCTTCCTGCGGATCAGGCGCAGCCGCGATCAGACCCGCGTTGCCAACGTCCAGCTCAACAAGGCGCTTGCCGCAAAGTCCGAATTCCTCGCGACGACCAGCCATGAGATCCGCACGCCGCTCAACGGCATCATGGGGATGACGCAGGTGTTGCTGCACACGCCCGGCGTCGCGCCCGACGTGCATGAGCGCATCTCGCTGATCGACGGCGCGGGCAAGGCGATGAAAGCGATCGTGGACGATCTGCTCGACATGGCGAAGATCGAAGCGGGCGAGGTCGTCGTCGAGCGCGGCGAGATCGCCCTGCCCAGGCTGATCGAGGAGACCGCAAGAATCTGGGCGGCGGAAGCCCAGACCAAGGGCGTCGCCATGGTCGTCGATGTCGCCGACGCGCCCGCGCGTATCGTCGAGGACGAGCGCAAGCTGCGGCAGATCGTCTTCAACCTTGTCGCGAACGCCGTGAAGTTCACAGAGAAGGGTGAGGTCAAGCTTTCGGCGCGCGCCGCCGATGATCGTTTGGTCATCACCGTCGAGGATAGCGGCATCGGCATCCCGGAGGATGAGCTCGAAGCGATCTTCGAAGCCTTCCATCAGGTCGATGGCGCGACGACACGGCAGCACAGCGGCACCGGGCTCGGCCTTTCCATCTCGAGCAAGCTTGCGGCCGAACTCGGCGGCAGGATCGGGGTGACCAGCGAATTGGGTCGCGGGTCATGCTTCACGCTCGACTTGCCGCTCGTGATTGTCCAGACAGATCCCGTGACCGCCGATGACGCCATGCCGCAGACGCTCGCTCAAGCGCGCGTGCTGCTGCTCGATCGCAATCCGCTCTTTCAAAGCCTCGCGTCAGCGGCACTCGAGGGCAAGGTGGGCACGCTCGAGACAGCCGACAGCTTTGCCGATGCGCTTGGCAAGGGGCGGTGCGATGCGTTGATCGTCGATTCAACGACGTTGGGCGAAGCACCGCTCGACATTCTTTCCGGCGCGCTCGAAACCAGTCGCGTGTTGACGCTCCTCCCGCCCGGATCGGAACTGCCCGCGTCAGGTGATGTTATCGCCAAACAGATGCCGCCGCTCAACATCGGTCCGGCCCTCGAGGCGATGTTCGCCGCGCCCGCGCAAAACCGGATCGCGGCCTGACATGCGCGTCCTCTTCATAGAAGATGATCAGATGAACCGGCGCGTCGTTCGCGACATGCTGCAGATTGCAGGCGCCGACATGGACGAGGCGGTCGATGGCATGGCGGGCTTGCAAAAGGTCGATGACGAGGATTTCGATCTCATCCTGATGGATTTGCGGATGCCCGGCATGGATGGGTTGACCGCGATCGACCATATCCGCCAGCGCCCCGACGCCAAGGCCAAGCTGCCGATCATCGTCGTCACCGCCGATACCGCGATCGACATCAAGGAACGCTGCCTGTCGCGCGGCGCCGATGGCGTCATCCTCAAGCCGGTCGCGATGCGCGAATTGTTCGACATGATGGGCAAGACCATGGTCGCGGCGGCCGGCCGCGCCTGATCGCGTTGCCCTGCTCTCCGGCAGGCCCTAACTTGCTATCGTGAACGGCGCCGATCCTTTGCTCTATCTGCGCGACGCAAAGGCACGGGGGCAGTCTGGCGTGCTCGTGACGATCGTCGGCATAGAGGGCAGCGCTTCGCGTGCGCTGGGCACGCATATCGCCGTTTCATCCGATGGGCGCTGGTCCGGGTCGCTCTCGGGCGGGTGCATCGAAGCAGCGGTCGCGGCGGAAGCGTTGCAGGTGCTCGCGCGGAGCCGTGCCGAGATCATCCGCTTCGGGGCAGGGTCGCGTTTTCTCGATATCCGCCTGCCATGCGGAGGCGGGCTCGACCTGCTGTTCACGCCCGATCCGGCGGAGATCGAGCGGGCGGGCGAACTGATCGCACAGCGCAAGACCTTCACGCTGCACCTCGGTCGCAACGGCTCGGCCGGATTGGGCGACGACCGTGAAACGGGGTGGAATGGCGAGATATTCTCGGTTCGCCACCACCCCCCGCTCAAGATTTTGGTCGCAGGGCAGGGAGAGGAAGTCGAGCGTGCGGCCGGGCTGGCCCGGGCCTATGGCGCAGAGACCGACATTTGGACGCCCGACACTGCGCTGGCCGATAGGCTGTCGAGCCAAGGCGTCGAAGCCTATCACCTCAAAACGATGGGCAAGATGCCCGCCATCGCGACCGATGATTATACGGCAGCGTTGCTCTTGTTTCACGAACATGAGTGGGAAACCGCCTTGCTTGCCTCGCTGCTTCGCCGGCCCGCCTTCTTCATTGGCGCGATGGGTAGCCCGCGCACCCATGACACGCGCCTCGCGGCGTTGCGCGAACAGGGCGTTCCCGAACCCGATCTCGCCAGGATCACCGGCCCGGTCGGCTTGATTCCGGCGACGCGCGATCCGGCGACGCTGGCACTCTCGGCGATCGCGCAGATCGTCTCGCGCTACCGCGATCTCGTCGAAGCTGACGGCTAGGCGATCGCCAGATTGCGATACTTGCCGCGAAAATAGAGCAGCGGCTCGCTATGCGGTTCGAAGATCGCCTTTAGCACGCGCCCGACCATGATGAAATGATCGCCGCCCTCATGAACTGCGTGCGTCGCGCATTCGAATGAGCCGAGACAGTGGCTGACCACCGGGGTGCCGAATTCGCCGACATCCCAGTCGGTGAGCGCAAAGCGATCCTCGCCCTTGCCCGCGAAGCGATTGGAGGTGGGCTGCTGATCGGTCTTGAGAACATTGACAGCAAAGCGCTCGCTCGCGCGAAGCGTTAAGGCGCTGTTGGCGTGGTTGCCGATACAGACGAGCAGCAGCGGTGGATCGAGCGAAACCGAAGTGAAGCTGTTCGCGGTCAGCCCGATCGGCCGCCCCTCGGCATTCATCGTCGTCACGATCGTGATGCCGGTCGCGAAACAGCCCATCGCGTCGCGCAGCGTCCGCGGATCCGATCCCTCGCGAAACTCGGACAGCTGGTTCGACGGGTTTGGCGCGTTCACCCGGCCAACTAGGTTCGCGCTCTCGACGCTGTCAACCACGCGAGCACGGCTTGCCGCGTTATCATGGCGCTGCCAGAGGCGTCGCTTATGAAAGCAACGATCTGGCACAATCCGGGCTGCGGAACCTCGCGCAACACCCTCGCAATCCTGCGCGACACTCCGGGCATCGACGTCACCGTCATCGAATATCTCAAACATCCGCCAACGCGAGATACGCTTGAGGCGCTCTATCGTCGTGCCGGCATCAGTCCGCGCGAAGGCTTGCGGGTTCGCGGTACCCGCGCGGTGGAGCTTGGGCTGCCCGACGCGACGGACGCGCGCATCCTCGATGCCATGGCGGGCGAGCCGAGCCTGATCGAGCGGCCGCTGGTCGAAACCGAAAAGGGCGTGCGCCTCTGCCGCCCCAAGGAACGGGTCTTCGAAATCCTCTGATCTAGTCGCGCGTCGACAGGAACCAGCGTGCTCCATCCTCGATGCCGATTGCGGTGAGGCGTCCGGTCGTGAACGCGCCGGTATCGATGCCGATGCGATTATCGCGCGCATCGACCGTTTCGGTGATGGTGTGGCCGTGAACCACCATATGGCTGAAGCGGCCGGCATGTTCGGTGAAATCGCGGCGGATCCAGCGCAGGTCGCTCGGCATCTGCTCTTCGATGGACGCACCAGGCCGGATCCCGGCATGGACGAAGAGGTAATCGCCCGCGACGATCATATCCTCGAACCCCCGCAGGAAATCGATATGCGCCCGTGGAATGTGCGTGGCGATCAAGTCACCCAATTCTTCGAGCGACGCGGCGTCGTAGACCTCGTAGGGCACGCCGTAGCTCGCCATCGTCTCGCGCCCACCGACGCGATTGAACAGGCCGAGCGCGCGCTTGTCGCCATTCCAGGCGAGGATGAGCAGCTCTTCATGATTGCCCTGCAGGAAGCGCACCTTTCGATTCGCCTCGGCAAGCGCCATCAACCGTTCGATGACGCCGCGTGAATCGGGGCCGCGGTCGGCGAGATCGCCGAGAAAGATCAGCTGCGTCTTCGCCGCCGGGCGCGCGGCGTCGTCGACCTCGATTTGCGCGAGCAGCGTGTCGAGCAGATCGAGCCTGCCGTGAATATCGCCAATCGCGTAGATGCGCTCGCCCGGCGGCGCGCGCCATTCGCGCGGCGCGGGGGTTTCGGGCTTGCCGAAGAGACGCTTGAACACCATGAGCGCGCGCCCGTTACCCGCTAGGCGGGTTCGCGGGCAACCAGTTCTTCCAGATCGATGCCGAGCCGTTCGATATGCGCGCGCATCCGCGGCCAGACCTTGGCGAGGAAAATCTCGCGCTCATGGATGCGCAGCCGTTCGATCGCGCCCTCGGCGACGAACATGCCGACGCCGCGACGCACTTGAACATAGCCGTCATCCTGAAGCGCCTGATAGGCTTTGGCGACGGTGAGCGGGTTGGCGGCGTGGCTGGCGGCGAAGGCGCGCACCGATGGCAGTTGATCGCCCTCGGCATAATTGCCTTCGAGGATCGACGCCGCGAGCAGGCCGCGCAGCCTTAGATATACGGGAACCTCGTCCTGATCCTGTGCTGTCATGCCGAACTAATACAGCGATACGCCGCAAGAGTCACGCGCCGATTTGTCCGCCCCACACGCTGATGACGGCATCGGGGTCGGGGCGCGGTCGCTCTTCCTGTGGGCGGCCCGGCGTGCCGATGAAGATGAACCCCGCGATCTTTTCGCTGCCTGTGCCGAAAGCGTCGCGAACTCTTAAGGAATAAGCCGGCCACCCGGTCAGCCACCCGCCCGCGAAGCCAAGCGCGTGCGCGGCGTTGAGCAGCGTCATGCACGCCGCGCCCGCCGATAATTGCTGTTCCCATAACGGAATCTTGCTGGTTTCGACGGGCGAAAAGAGCGCGACCACCAGCGCCGGCGCCTGATGCGCGAACTGCGTCATCGCCTGGAGTTCGAGCCGCCCCGCTTCGGGCCTTTCGGCAAGATAGGCCGATGTCAGCAAATTGGCGAGATCGTCGCGGCGGTGGGCGGGAACGATCACGAAGCGCCACGGCGCTAGCTTGCCATGATCGGGTACGCGCGTCGCAGCCATGACGATGCGCCGCAGTTGCGCGTCATCGGGGCCGGGCGAAACCAGGTCACGCGGCTTGCCCGAACGGCGAGTCTCGATCAGCGCGATGGGGGAGGAGAGGTCATTGAACATGGGCCAGCGCCGCTATCAGCGCGCGCGTTTCCGCACAAACGAAATGCCCGGATTGCGCTTGCGCAACCCGGGCATCGCGTGACGAAGCCGCCTACCCCCTTTGCAAGACCCACGTCTCGAACACCCTGCCGCTTGATGCAGCTTTTGCGGGCGGAGCCTTGGGTCTCTCCCCGAACCGTGGCAACACGTTTCGAACGAGGGTGTCGCTACGGAAAGCTCGGGCTCTTGTCATGGTATGAATGCGACATCCAGGTCGATTTGGTTCATACTGTGTTTATATTGCCACAGGTTATTTCGAGCTTCCTTGCCTTCGCACCGGCGCGACTCTAACGCGCCCGCCATGCTGCTCGCTGCCCATGAACGGATGATCGCGAAGCGCTATCTGCTCCCCGGTCGTGGCGAAGGCTTCATCTTTCTTGTGGCGGGGATCAGCCTTGCCGCGGTTATGCTCGGGGTGGCGGCGCTGATCGTCGTGATGAGCGTGATGAACGGTTTCAGGGCCGAGCTGTTCGACAAGATCGTCGGGCTCAACGGCCATGCCGTCGTTCAGGGTTATGGCGGGCGCCTTCCCGAATGGCGCGAGGTCGCGGCGAAGGCGATGGCGACGCCTGGCGTCAAATCGGCGACCCCGCTGATCGAGCAGCCGCTGATGGCGAGTCACAACGGCCGCGTCGATGGCGTCCTCGTGCGCGGAATGCGCGTCGTCGATATCCGCAACAATCCCACGCTCAGAGGCAAGGCGCTGCAGGGCGATCTCAACGCGCTGGTCCCCGGCAGCGGCAATGTCGCGATCGGCATAAGGCTCGCCGATGCGCTCGGCGCGCAGGTCGGCGGCAATATCAGCCTGATCTCGCCCGATGGCCAGACGACGCCCTTCGGATCGGTGCCGCGCATCGTCAGCTACCGCGTTGCCGCGATCTTCGAAGTCGGCGTCTATGATTACGACAAGGCGTTCGTGATGATGCCGATCGAGGATGCGCAGACTCTGCTGCTGCTCGGCGACGCGGTCGGCATGGTAGAGATCGACACCGACGATCCCGACGATGTCGGCCGCATCCTCGCGCCCTTGGCCGCGCAAGTTGGCGACAAAGGCGCGGTCACAGATTGGCGGCGGATGAACGCCTCGCTGTTCGAAGCGCTTGAAGTCGATCGGGTCGTATCGTTCGTCATCCTCTCGCTGATCATTCTCGTCGCGGCGTTCAATATCCTTTCCTCGCTGATCATGCTCGTCCGCGCCAAGACCCGCGACATCGCCATCGTGCGGACGATGGGCGCCTCGCGCGCCAGCCTTGTCCGCATCTTCATGACGGTCGGTGTGACGATCGGCGCGCTCGGAATCGCTGCCGGCGTCGCGCTTGGCTTCACCATCCTTTATTTCCGCCAGGGGGTGGTGACGGCCATTCAATGGGCAACCGGCCAGCAGCTCTGGGACCCCTCGATCCGCTTCCTCACCGAACTCCCGGCCAAGACCGATCCGATCGAAGTCTTCGTCGTCGTCGCGATGGCGCTGATTTTGACCATCCTCGCCACGCTCTACCCCGCGATCAAGGCGGCGAGCACCGATCCGGTGCAGGTGCTGCGTTATGAGTGAAGCCGAAGATTTCGATCGCGTTCAGGCGCATGACGTCGAGATCAAGGGTACCGCTGGCGGGGCCGTGCCGGTGCTTGCGGTCAAGGGGCTGACGCGGAGCTTCAATCAGGGCGGGATCGAGATCCAGGTTTTGCGCGGGGTCGACCTTTCGGTGGAGGCAGGCGAGATTGTCGCGCTGCTCGGGCCATCGGGCACGGGCAAATCGACGCTTCTCCAGGCCGTCGGATTGCTCGAAGGCGGCTTCTCTGGGTCGATCGCCATCCTCGGTCGAGAGGCCGCCGATCTCGACAATGACGGCCGCACTCAGCTTCGCCGCGATGCGCTCGGCTTCGTCTATCAGTTTCACCATCTCCTGCCCGATTTCTCTGCCGCGGAGAATGTCGTGCTGCCGCAGCTCATCCACGGTGCGGACGGCGCCACTGCTCAGGCGCGCGCGGCGGAACTGCTTGGCGCGCTAGGCCTCTCCCAGCGTCTCGATCACCGCCCCAGCCAGCTTTCGGGCGGCGAACAGCAGCGCGTCGCCGTCGCCCGCGCGCTCGCGAACCGTCCCGCGCTGGTGCTGGCCGATGAGCCCACAGGCAATCTCGACGAGGCCACTGCCGACATCGTTCTCGCCGAGTTCTTGTCGCTGGTGCGCGGCCAGGGCAGCGCCGCGCTGATCGCCACCCATAATGAACGCATCGCCGCGAAGATGGATCGCTGCGTGCGGCTGCATGATGGCATCCTGGCGTAGAGGATCGCTGATCGAATTTGCTTGACTGCTCAAAGCGGATGGGTAGGAAATTAATCATCGGATCGCGGAGTCGTTAAAGCGACAAAGGCGACAAATACGGTGCAAAATGCGGGCGCTTTTGTCGCTTTAACGGTGCGGAGTTCCCGCCCATTGATAGCCGCCCGGTCAACGCCCATATGGCGACCATGAACCAGACCTTTCCCGTCCTGCCGCTGCGCGACATTGTCGTCTTCCCCAACATGGTCGTGCCTCTCTTCGTCGGCCGCGACAAATCGGTGGTTGCGCTCGAAAGAGCGATGGCGGCGGACAAGGAGATTTTCCTCGTCGCGCAGCTCGATCCCGCACAGGACGATCCTGGCCGCGACGATCTCTACGATATGGGTGTCGTCGCGACCGTGCTGCAGCT
>CBDUBW010000107.1:0-8696 GCA_965365485.1 uncultured Aquisediminimonas sp. | reverse complement strand
AAGGCCGCTCCAACCGTCAATTACACGCTCCGGTTCCCGCGCATCCCGCGCATCCGCGCATCCCGCGCATCCCGCGCAATTGCCGCGCCGGGCTGCCCCGACTATGCCGCAGGAATGTCACAATTGCCCGACACCGCCGCTGCCATGGATGCCAGCATCGCCTTGGTCGACGACGATCGCAACATTCTGACATCGGTTTCGATCGCGCTGCAGGCAGAGGGCTTTACCACTCGACTCTACACGGATGGGGAGTCGGCGTTGCGGGCTCTGACGGGCAATCCGGCGGACCTCGGCGTCTTCGATATCAAAATGCCGCGCCTCGACGGTATCGAATTGCTGCGGCGGCTACGCCAAACTTCGGCGATGCCGGTAATCTTCCTGACGTCGAAGGACGATGAAGTCGATCAGGAGCTGGGGCTGGCGCTGGGCGCCGACGATTATATTGCCAAGCCTTTTTCGCTACGCCTGCTCATCGCACGCATTCGCGCCATTCTGCGCCGAGCCGGGCCAGTTGCAAGCAGCGCGATTCCGGCGGGCGAGCGAAACGAACCCGAGGCGCTCGAGCGCGGCCGGCTGAATATGGACCCGTCCCGGCACCGCGTAACTTGGGACGGCAAGGACGTCGCGCTCACCGTTACCGAATTTTTGATCCTGGAGGCACTGGCACACCGCCCGGATGTCGTTCGCAGCCGCAACCAGCTGTTGGACGCTGCCTATCAGGACGATGTCTATGTGGACGACCGCACCATTGACAGCCATATCAAAAGGCTGCGGCGCAAGTTCAGACAGGTGGACCCGGACTTCGATGCAATCGACACGCTCTACGGCGCCGGCTATCGATACTCAGGCGGTGGACCCTCCTGAATTGAAACTATCGGGCAGGCTTTCGCTCCGCCAGCGCATTCTCGCCGTCAATATTTTCGCGATTCTGCTGCTCGCCGGCAGCTTCTTCTACCTCGATTCTTACCGCACGCGACTGATCGACGAGCGGGTCGCACAAGCTCAGCAGCAAGCAGGGGTCATTGCCGCCGCGCTGACACGGTTGCCGCCTGCAGATCGCACTGCCTTTCTCGGCCAAGTCGGCTCTGACACCCGTACTCGGTTCCGGATCGCTGCGGACGAACGATTGATCGCCGACAGCTGGGCGGCGTCCGGGCCGAGCTTCCGGTTGCGCGATCCTGCTGACGAACCGTGGCAGCGGCATGCCGCGCGATTGCTCGACGATGCGATCGAGACGGTCGTTGACGCGGGCGATCCCATCTTGTTCACCGGCTTCGCGCCGCCTTCGCAATGGCCTGGATCGGGCGCGGGCTGGAAACTCGCCCGCGACCGAACGCATATGATTTGGGCAACCGCGAAGGTCCGCGACGGGCTGTTGCTATCCGAGACCAACGCCCGCGACATTCGACGCCTCGTCCGCGCCGAACGATCCCGGCTCGGCATCGTTATCGCAGTGATTTCGGCGCTCTCGATCCTGCTGTCGCTGTTCTTAGCGAGAACGATCGAACAACCTCTGCGGGCGCTGGCGAAAGCCGCGCAACGCGTGCGGTTCGGGCGCGATAGAGAAGTCAAGGTTCCGCGACTGCCCACGCGCCGCGATGAGATCGGGCTGCTTGCACGGGCACTTTCGGACATGAGCCATGCCTTGCGCGAGCGTATCGACGCGACCGAGGCCTTTGCCGCCGATGTCGCTCATGAGCTCAAAAATCCGCTGGCATCGCTCAGCTCGGCGGCTCAAGGGCTGCGGACCGTCAAACAGCCGGAGTTGCGCGCTCAGCTCGAGGCCATCATTGAAGAAGACGTGCTTCGTCTCGACCGCCTCATCACCGACATTTCGGAGCTGTCTCGACTCGACGCCCGGCTCGCGCGAACGCGCTTCGAGGCGGTGGATCTCGGAGCGTTGCTTGCAGGTCTCGTGAAGTCGCACGAAACGCGGCGGGGCGAGGAGCAGGTTCAGCTAGCCGTCTTAAGAACGGACAGTCATTCGACCGTCGTCCGAGGCGATGCCGCACAATTGACCCGCGTGTTCGACAATCTGATCAGCAATGCGATATCCTTCTCCCCGCCCGGAACCGTTGTGCAAACGGCCTTAAGGCGCGACGGCGCAGAGGCGATCGTAACCGTCGAAGACTCAGGGCCCGGCATTCCGGAAAGCGCCCGAGAGGCAATCTTCGAACGTTTCCACAGCGACCGTCCGGCAGGCGAAGATTTCGGCACGCACTCCGGACTTGGCCTGGCGATTGCGCGAGCCATCGTCGAAGGGCATGACGGCAGCATCACAGCAGATTCACGCGATGACGCCAGCGGAGCGCGCTTCGTCGTCCGGCTCCCGATCGCGCAATGACGAGCGTCGCCAACGACCGCATTCACGCGAGCTGCGTGGCAATTGGGGGCCGCGGGGTGCTGATCGGGGGCAGATCAGGTTCAGGGAAATCCGATTTGGCGCTGCGCCTGATCGATCGCGGCGCTGTGCTGGTGAGTGACGATTACACGCAGCTTGACCGCGAGGGCGGCGTGCTGATCGGCTCGCCTCCGAAGACAATTGCGGGCAAGATCGAAATACACGGTGTCGGGATCGTGGAGCTTCCCTTTCAAAGCGGCGTGCCGATTGCGCTATTGGCCGTGGTCGATGAGTTGCCGACGCGATTGCCAGAACCTGGCGAAACGCGCGCAATCGCGGGTGTCGAAATTCCGGTAATAGCGCTTGCCGGGCTTGAACCTTCATCGCCAATAAAGGTCGAATGGGCGATAAGAAGGCTATCACCATGACCGCCGCTAGCCAGCCCGACAAGATATTGATCGTCACCGGCATGTCCGGGGCGGGGAAATCAACCGCACTCAAGACGCTTGAGGATGCCGGCTTCGAGGTGGTCGACAATCTCCCGTTCTCCATGCTCGGGAGGCTGCTCGAAACCCGACTTCCGGAGGGTGCGGAGGCGGCACGCCCGCTGGCGCTCGGGGTCGACAGCCGCACGCGCGGGTTCAATGCGCAAACGATCGTCGATCGCATCAAGGCAATGCGCGACAAGCACGGCCAAAACATTGCGACGCTGTTTCTTGATTGCGCGGGCGGTGAACTCGAGCGGCGCTATAGCGAGACGCGGCGGCGGCATCCGCTCGCGCCCGATCGCCCCGCCGCCGACGGTATCGCCCGCGAGCGCGAACTGATCGCTCCCCTAAGGCGCTGGGCCGACCATGTCATCGATACGACCGCGTATAGTGCCAACGACCTCCGCCTAGATCTGCGCCAACGCTTCGAAGCCGAGGGTCATGGGGATCCGACGCTGTCGATCATGTCGTTCGGTTTCAAGCGCGGACTGCCGCGCAACGCCGATCTGGTCTTCGACATGCGCTACCTTCGCAACCCGCACTGGGTCGACGACCTCCGCGACGGCACGGGGCTCGATGCGGACGTTCAGGCCTATATCCACGAGGATCCGGCCTGGTCCGGCTCTATCAATCAAATCGCCGATTTGCTCATCACATTGCTGCCGCGCTACGCCGCCGACGGAAAGGCCTATGTAACGATTGCATTTGGGTGTACGGGCGGACGCCATCGATCGGTCCATGTGGCCGAGCTTATGGGGGAAAGGTTGCGCGCGGCGGGATTTGTGCCGAGCGTCACGCATCGTGATCTCGGCTCTAGCACGGATGCACGCATGCAGCAGGGAGAAGACGGGCGTAAGCCGTCCGCGACAGTACAGGCAGGGCAAGAATGATCGGGTTGGTGTTGGTGACGCACGGCGGGCTTGCCGTCGAGTTCGTGACGGCGATGGAGCATGTAGTCGGGCCGCAGACCGGGGTCGCGACGATCTGCATAGGCCCCGAGGACGATCTGGAAGCAAGACGCGGCGACATCGCAGCGGCGATCGCCGACGTCGATAGCGGACGCGGAGTGATCGTGCTGACCGATCTCTTTGGTGGCACACCTTCGAACCTCGCCATTTCATTGATGGAAACGGGCCGCGTCGAAGTCATCGCGGGTATGAATCTGCCGATGCTCATTCGCCTTGAATCCGCGCGGCGGTCGATGAACGTGGTCGCTGCCGTCGCCGCTGCGCGTGAAGCCGGCCGCAAGTATATCTCGGTCGCATCCGAAGTCTTGGGCGAGCAGGCCGCGTGAGCGATTGCGAACGAACGGTGCTGATTGTGAACAAGCGCGGGCTCCACGCACGCGCCAGCGCCAAGTTCGTGACGATGGCCAGCGGGCTGCCGGTCGAAGTCTCCGTGCGCAAGGATGGCAACAGCGTCGTCGGTACGTCGATCATGGGCCTGATGATGCTCGGTGCGGCGAAGGGCGATGAGATCGTCATTTCGGCATCGGGCGACGGTGCCGAAGACGCGGTGGCCTCACTCGCCGAACTTGTCGAGTCACGCTTCAACGAAGCCGAATGATCCGCGAAATCACCGGCTTCTCCAATCCGCTGGTCAAACGGGTGCGAAGCCTGCGTGACAAGAAGCATCGCAAGGCCGAGGGTCGGTTTCTGGCCGAGGGTCTCCGCATACTCACCGAAGCGCTTGAATCTGGCCACGTGCCCGAGCAGCTGTGGCATACGCCTGAAACCGCCAGCCATCCTCTTGTCGCCCGATTACGCAAAGTGGCGGGCGAGGTGTGCGAGACCCCGCCCGACATCCTCGCGAAAATCTCAGGCAAGGATAATCCGGGCGCGGTTCTCGGTGTCTACCGCGAGTTTGGCACGTCTCTGGTGTCGATAGATCGTGCGACGTCGGGCATCTGGATCGTCGCGGAGCGGCTGCGCGACCCGGGCAACTTGGGCACCATCCTTCGAACCGGCGACGCCGTCGGCGCCGGTGGGCTGATCCTCATCGACGATTGCGCCGACCCCTTCTCGGTCGAAGCTGTCCGTGCGAGCATGGGCGCCATCTTCACGCAACAGGTGGCGCAAGCGCGATGGGGCGACTTCCTGCCCTGGCTGCGAAACGGCGCTGCGCAACTCGTCGGCACCAGCCTTAACACCGACATCGACTATCAGCAGCCCCGATACGAAGCGCCGACCTTCCTCCTGATCGGCAATGAGTCTCAAGGCCTTCCGCCCGCCTATGAGGCCGAATGCGACCTGCTCGTCAAAATGCCGATGCTCGGCAAAGCCGACAGCCTCAACGCCGCCATGGCGTGCGCGGTGATGGCCTATGAAGTGCTCAACCAGCGTCGCTCGAAACCAGCTTGACCAGCGGCCGTGTCGTCTGATCGACCATCGGCAGCGGCTCGATCGCCTTGCCTCCCGTGTCTACCGACAGTTCCTCGAAACGCTTGGCCTGCGTCAGCACCTGCGATTCAAGGCTGCCGACGAGAGCGTTGTAAGCCGAGACTGCCGTATCGAGGTTCTTGCCCATCCGCCCGACATGGCCGCCCATCGTCGCGAGGCGAGCGTATAGCTCCTTACCGAGCAGCGCGATCTCGCGCGCTTGCCCCGCCAGCTTCTCCTGTCGCCACACTGCCGCGACAGTTCGCGCGATGGCGATCAGGTTGGTCGGCGTCGCAAGCAGCACCTGGCGCTGGAAAGCATAGTCCCAGAGCTGATTGTCATGCTCGAGGGCGGCGGAGAGAAAATGCTCGCCGGGCAGGAACATTATGACATAGTCGGGCGCGGTTTCGAACTGGTTCCAATAGGCCTTGGCGCCGAGCCCGTTGATGTGCGTCTTGAGCGCAGCGACATGGGCCGTCATCGCAGCCGAACGGCCGTCCTCATTGTCGGCGGCGAAAGCATCCTGATAGGCGTTGAGCGAGACCTTGGCGTCGATCACCAAGCTGTTGCCGCCGGGGATTCGAACGATGACATCGGGCCGCAGCCGCCCTTCGCCGCCCTCGACGCTCACCTCGGTCTGGAAATCGCAATGCTCCGAAAGGCCGCAGCTCTCTAGCACGTTCTTGAGCTGTTGCTCGCCCCATCGGCCGCGCGCCTTGGGGGCGTTACGCAGCGAATTGCCGAGCCGCGCGGCCTCGCTGCGGACGAGGTCGTTGCTGACGCGCATCGATTCCATGAGCCCATGCAAATTGCCGAACGCCTCACGCCGCTCCGCCTCGACCTTGCCGACCGCTTCCTCATATTTCTGAAGGCGATCGTGAACGGGCTGGATCAGCGCCTTGATCCCCTGCCCCGTTGTTTCTTCAGCTTGCTTGAAGCGAGCGTCTGCACGTTCGAGAAACTGGCGCTGCGCCTCTCCAAGCAGCTTGCCGCCGACTTCGCTGAATTGTGCGGAAAGCGCATCTTTGGCCTCGCGTAGTGCCGTCATCTGCGCTTCGAAGGCATCTTCACGCGCGGCGGCGTCAGCCTTTAACGCGGCATGTTCCAGCCGCGCCGCGTCGCGCTCCTCTAGCGCGATGCCCAAGTCCGCGATCGCCTTCTTGAAATTGTCGCGGTGAAGATCGCGCTCCGCATTGAGAGCGCCGTTCTGCCGCCCTCCTAGCAACCACCCGATGAGCAGGCCCGCGGCGAGCGCGATGCTCACGGCAAGGATGATCGTCACGTCCATGTCCAGAACATAGCTTGAACGGTTGGGGCGTCAAGCAGCCCAATCCGCGCGACGATACCCCATCGCGTAGAGCAGCACCGACAAATCCCCGAAACGCACCGCGGCATCTGCGGCGGAAATTGTTTTGGGCTTGGCGTGGAAAGCGACGCCCAGCCCCGCTGCTGCGATCATCGGAATGTCATTGGCTCCATCGCCGATCGCGATGGCATCGTCACTGCTCCAGCCTTTGGCGGCAAGCGCATCGATCAGCGTCGCACGCTTGGTTTGCGCGCCGACGATGCTTCCTTCGACCATTCCGCTCAACGCGCCGTCGCGAACGCCGAGGCGGTTTGCGACGACTTCATCGAAGCCGATCCGCGCCGCGACAGGCTCTGCAAACCGCGTGAAACCGCCCGAGACAAGGATCGTATGGCCGCCATTGGCCTTGACTGTGCCGATCAGTTCGCGGCCACCCGGCGTGTCGCGGACGCGCTCGGCGAGGCACTGCTCGATCCGCGCCTCGTCGAGCCCCGCGAGCAGCGCCACCCGCGCCTTGAGAGCGGCCTCAAAATCAAGCTCTCCGCGCATTGCCGCTTCGGTCACCTCAGCGATCTGCGGCTTGATGCCGGCATAATCGGCAAGTTCGTCGATGCACTCGCAACCGATCATGGTAGAATCCATGTCGGCGATCAGCAGCCTGCGCCGGCGCATGGCGGCGACCTGGACGATGATGTCGATCTCGCCGGGCAAGCCTTCAACAGATGCCCGGGCCGCTTTTGCGTCGCCCGAAAAGGCGATGTCGGCGGCCTTGCCTTCGTCGAGCCAGGCTTCGCTGAGATGATCCGCATTCACGGCACGGAGCGCATCGCTCGCCGCGGAAATATCGCCCGCAGCCAGGCGATCCTTTGCTACAAGCGTGGCGATGAACACGAAGCCTCCTCTGGTGGTGATCACGGGGCCGACGGCGAGCGGCAAATCCGCGCTGGCGTTGGCGCTGTCAAGGTTGACGCCGAGCGTGATCATCAACGCCGACGCCAGCCAGGTCTATCGCGATCTTGGCACCGTGACGGCGCGGCCGACGATCGAGGAGGAGGCGGAGGCGCCGCATCGGCTTTTCGGCCATGTCGATGGCGCGATCGCCTGGTCGGCCGCGGCTTGGGCTGTTGAAGCGCGCTCAGCGGTTGCGGAAGCGCATGATGCGGGTCGGCTTCCGATCCTCGTTGGCGGAACCGGAATGTACATCCGAACTTTGCTCGATGGCATCGCGCCGGTTCCCGACATCGATCCGGACGTGCGCCAGGGGGTGCGCGACATGCCTGTCGGCGAAGCGCATGCGGCATTGACGATCGAAGACCCCGAGGCGGCGGCTCGGCTGGCGCCTGCGGACACCACCAGGGTAGCACGCGCGCTAGAAGTCGTGAGATCGACCCGCCGAACGCTCAGGGATTGGCAGGCCGAACGTGTAGGCGGGATCGGCAATGACGTGCGTATTATCGGGTGCGTCCTCGTCCCGCCGCGCAACTGGCTGTTCGCCAGCTGTGATGAGCGCTTCGAGGCTATTTTCGAACCGGCACAAGGCGAGGTGGGAGCGCTGATTGCACGCGCGCTCGATCCTCGCTTGCCCGTAATGCGGGCGATCGGCGTCGCGGAAATCGCGGCGTATCAGGCGCGGAAGGTTAGTAAGGTTAGCGCCGTTGAGGCCGGCCAGCTCGCCACCCGGCAATATGCCAAGCGGCAATATACGTGGTTCCGCAACCAATCTCCCGACCAATGGCAGCGAAGAAATACGCAACTTGATTCTGATAAGATATCAAATCTTGCAACATTATTACACAAACAGACGTTGACATGACAGTTTGCTACGCTTAGCGGGCTGCGCTTGCCTTTTCCATGTTGCGGCGCGACAGCGCCCGCGCTGCCCTGACGAGACCAAACGATGCCTGCTGAAAAGTCCGGAGCCGAAATATTGATCGATGCGCTGTGCGATCTCGGCGTCGATACAGTGTTCGGCTATCCTGGCGGCGCGGTGCTGCCGATCTATGACGCCCTCTTCAAACAGCAGCGGATCAAGCACATCCTCGTTCGTCACGAACAGGCGGCGACGCACGCGGCGGAAGGTTATGCGCGTTCGACCGGCAAGCCCGGCGTCGTGCTTGTCACATCGGGTCCGGGCGCGACCAACGCGGTCACCGGCATCACCGACGCGCTGATGGATTCGATCC
>CBDUBW010000106.1:0-8724 GCA_965365485.1 uncultured Aquisediminimonas sp. | reverse complement strand
GGATCGAAGCTCTTTTCGATATCCTCGAAGCTGATGCCGCGGATCGAGATGGCGGCAGCGCTCGGCCCTGCGCCGACGCTATCGACGACGAGGCTGGGGACGCGCCCGGCTATGTCCCGAATATCCTCGATTGTCGCGGCGTCGAGCGCCTGCGCGTCGAGCGCGGTGATCGCGATCGGCACAGACTGGATGCTTTCTTCACGTTTCTGCGCGGTGACGACGATGTCGCGAAGGGCGCCGTCATCCTCTTCAAGCGCCGCTTCCTGCGCAAATGCCGGGGCTGCGATCGCCGCCGAAAGCGCAAGCAGGCTGCCGAATTTCAATGCCGATCTGACCATTTCGGTCCCCTCCCATCATATCCTCCTCGAAGCTGCGCAATTGACGAGCGCTGTGACTTCGGGACGCTTTCAAAATGTTTCGCTGCCCCTACGGAAACAACCGCCAAAAGTGACAGTCGGCTTTGCGGTGCTTGCGCCTATCACTGTGGCATCTGCCGGAGCCGCGCCATGCCCGAGACCCGCCGCACATTCTGCCGCTTCTGCCACGCAAACTGCGCGATGCTGACGACGATCGAGAACGACCGCGTAACCGCTGTGCGCGGCGATCCGGAAGATCCGGTATTCGGTGGCTACACCTGCATCAAAGGGCGGCAGCTGGCCGAGGCGCATAATTCGCCCGAGCGCCTTCTGGCGTGCCAGATCAAGGGCGCGGACGGCAGCTTCTCTCCGATCGCCACCGAAGCCGCGCTCGATTATGTTGCGCAGCAATTGCGCGCAATTATCGACGCGCATGGGCCGCATGCGGTGGCGATCTATGGTGGCACCTACGCCTTCCAGAATTCCGCGGGAGTGGCGACCGCGACGGCGTTCGCGAACGGCATCGGCACGCGCAACATCTATACCAGCGTGACGCTCGATCAGCCTGCCAAAGTCTATACGACAATGCGCTACGGCATGTGGGAAGGCGGGCTGCACAGCTTCGACACGGCCGATGTCTGCTTCATGATCGGCAACAACCCGATCGTTTCGCACTATGCCCCGCCGGGATCGCTGCCGCCTTTTTCGCCCTCTCGACGGCTGCGCGACGCGATGGCGCGCGGTTTGAAGCTGATCGTCGCCGATCCGCGCGAAAGCGACGTCGCCAAACTGGCGACTCTGCACCTGCCGGTGCTGCCGGGCGAGGACGCAGCTCTGCTCGCGGGAATGATCCGCGTGATTTTGGCCGAAGGGCTGCACGACCGCAATTTCTGCGGCGCGCATGTCGATGGCTTGGACGCTCTCGAAGACGCCGTCGCGCCGTTCACGCCCGAGGTTGCAGGGGCGCAATGCGGGATCGCACCCGAAAAGATCGTCGAAGCGGCACGCATGTTCGCTAACGCGCAACGCGGCGTCGCGGCGACGGGCACGGGGCCGGAGATGGCGGGCAACGGTACGCTGACGGCATGGCTCGTCACTGCGCTCAACATCATCTGCGCGCGCTTCTGCCAGGAAGGTGAACTGTCTTCGATTCCGCGCGTGTTCACCGCCGTCACTCCCCGGCGCGCGCAGGTCGGGGCGAAAGTGCCGATGTTCGGCGAAGGCTTTCCGCAGTCGCGCTTTCGCGGGCTTACTCATCTCGGCTTCGAGATGCCGTGCAACGTGCTTGCCGATGAAATTCTCGAGCCGGGCGAGGGGCAGGTGAGGGCGTTAATCAATATCGGCGGAAACCCGATCGTCGCGTTCCCCGATCAGGAGAAGATGACGCGCGCGCTCGAGAGCCTCGATCTGCTTGTTTCAGTGGACGTGCGAATGGCGCAGACGGCGAAGCGATCCGACGTCATCCTCGCCCCGCGTATGTGCCTCGAACGGGAGGATATCTCGAACCTGTCGGAATGGTGGTACGAACGACCCTATGCCCGCTTCACCGAAGCGATGGTGCCTGCGCCCGGTGACCTGCAGGATGAATATGCCTTGCTCTGGGGACTTGCGAAGCGGCTGGGGACGGGGTTGCCGCTCGCGGGCGGGCCTTGCCCGATGGATGAACTTCCCGAAAAGGGGGCGTTCCTCGATCTTATGACCGCGGGCTGCGCCGTTGCGCCCAGCAAGGTCCGCGCTGACACGCCCGATGGCACGGCGATCATCTATGACGATCTCCACCCCGTGGTCGGGCCGCCCGATCCGGAGAGCGCCAATCGCTTCGATCTCGCGGCGGGAGAGATGCCTGCCGAATTGGCGCGCTATGCCGAGAGGCAATCGCGGACCGCGACTTTCAAGCTCGTCTCGCGGCGGACGCGGCATCGCTTCAATTCGACCGGCGGGCACCTGCCCGCGCTCAAGGCCAAGCGGACGACAAATCCGGCGCACATCCATCCCGATGATTTGGCTGGGCTGGGCCTGGCCGAAGGGGACATCATCCGCATCGAATCCGAAGCGGGCCACGTCTTTGCGGTCGCCGAAGCGAGCGCGGCGATGCGGCCGGGCATCGTGTCGATGGCGCATGCCTGGGGCGATCCCGATGTCGGCGTCGAAGGCGTGCGCGCGTTCGGTGGCGGCACAAACAGGCTGGTCAGCGAAACGCGCGATTACGATCCGATCACGGGACAATCGCTCCAAAGCGCGATACCGGTGAGCATCACCGCCGCATGACCGGAGTCGAGATGCCCGAGAACCGCCGTTTCCTGCTGGTCCGCCGTCCCGATGGTCTGCCCGTCGCCGAGGATTTCAAAGCTGTGAGCGAGGCCGTACCCGAACTTGAGGAGGGCCAGTTCCTGATCCGCAACCGCTTCGCCTCACTGGACCCGGCGATGCGCGGCTGGATGGACGATGCGCCGAGCTACATGCCGCCAATTCCTCTCGGCAGCGCGGTGCGAGCTTCGACGGTGGGCGAGGTGGTGGCGAGCAAAGCCGAGGGCTTCCCGGTCGGGCAATGGGTGTCGGGGCTCAATGCGATCGAGGAATACTCGGTGGGCACGACGGGCGGCTTCACTCAGCCCATCGACGTCTCGATCGTGCCGTCTCCCACCAACTTCCTGTCGGTGCTCGGCGCGGTCGGAATGACTGCCTATTTTGGTTATATCGACGTTTGCGAGCCCAAGCCGGGCGATACCGTCCTCGTGACGGGCGCGGCGGGGGCGGTAGGATCTTTGGTGGGGCAGATCGCCAAGATCAAAGGTGCATCGAAAGTCATCGGCATCGCCGGCGGGCCGGAGAAGTGCGCGCGGCTGATCGATCGTTACGGCTTCGACGCGGCGATCGATTATCGCGGCAAGTCGGTCGAAACGCTGACCGCGGCGATCCGGCTTGAGGCGCCCGACGGGTGCGACATCATCTTCGAAAATGTCGGCGGCGATATCCTCGATGCCGGGCTCAACAACCTCGCAATGGGCGCGCGGATCGGGCTGTGCGGGCTGATCAGCGAATATAATAATGAAGGCGGCGAGAAGACCGGCGCGCGCAATATCTGGCAGCTGATCGTCAAGCGCGCCTCGCTACGCGGGTTGCTCGTTGCCGATTACATTCCACGCTTCGCCGAAGCCGGGGCCGAGATGGCGGGCTGGCTGCGCGACGGCCGGCTGGTGTTCGACGAGCATATCGACGAGGGCATCGACAACGCCTTGCCCGCCTTTCTGCGGCTTTTTTCAGGGAGCAATGACGGCAAGATGATTCTGGCGTTATGAGACGCGGACGCGATCTCAAGGGCCGCAAGGCGGTCGTCACCGGGGCGGCTTCGGGTATCGGTGCCGCGGTCGTCGCGCGGCTGATCGAAGAAGGGTGCGAGGTGCTTGCGGTCGATCTTGTCGAGGCAGGGCTGGCCGGCACGCACAATCTCGCCATCGATGCGCGCGACGCTGGCGCAATCGCCGCCGCGGCTGAGGCGAAGCTCGGCGGATGCGATATCCTCGTCAACAATGCGGGCGTCTGCCCTGCCGGGCCGTTCGACGAGATGAGCGCCGAGCAGTGGGATCACGCGCTGGCGATCAACGTCACCGCGGTGATGGCGCTGACCCGCGCCTTCCTGCCGATGCTGCGCGCGTCGGATGCGGGGAGGGTGATCAACACCGGGTCGATCCTTTCGCGCTATGGCGATGCGGGGCTGGTTGCTTATGCGACATCGAAACATGCTGTCCTCGGCCTGACCCGCGCGCTGGCGATGGAACTCGGGCCTGACGGGATCACCGTCAACTGCGTTCAGCCCGGTGCGATCGAGACGGGGATGACCCGCCCGATGTTCACTGACCGTCCCGAATCGAAGGATTATTATGCGTCGCGTTCCGCGCTCGGTCGCATCGGTCAGCCCGAGGACATCGCCGACGTGATGGTCTTCCTCGCTTCCGACGATGCCCGCTTCGTGACGGGACAGGGGATCCTGGTCGATGGCGGGGTGATGGTCCATTCCTAGCAATTTGAGGCGTCGAAACCCGCCACCTGCAATGGCATGAGCAACCCCATGAACGATATGAGCAGCGCGCCGAGCCTGATGGACCCCGCAGTGATGCAGGACCCGTTTCCGCTCTATCAATGGGCGCTTGCCAACGCGCCGGTGCTCGAACTGCCGGGTACGGGCATGAAGGTGGTGATGGGCTATGACCTTTGCGCCGAGGCGACGGCGCGCGTCGAGGAGTTCTCGAACGACTTCACCGGCACGCTTTCCGGCGCGATGGCGGAAGACCCCCATGTTAAGGCAGTGCTCGATACCGGCTGGCCGCAGATCGACACACTGCTGACCGCCGATCCG
The DNA here is from genome assembly GCA_965365485.1 of uncultured Aquisediminimonas sp. Taxonomy (GTDB): domain Bacteria; phylum Pseudomonadota; class Alphaproteobacteria; order Sphingomonadales; family Sphingomonadaceae; genus Aquisediminimonas. The sequence continues at coordinate 4,011 of CBDUBW010000106.1, read as the reverse complement.
CCCACGCACACGCGCTTCCGAAAGCTCGTCAACCTCGCCTTTTCGATGCCGCGGGTGAATGCGCTCGAGGCGGGGATACGCGCCAAGGTCGATGCGCTGATCGACGGCTTTATCGACAAAGGCGAATGCGAGTTCGTGTCCGAGTTCGCGGTCGGGCTGCCGGTGCAGGTGATCTGCGAGCAACTGGGGTTCGAGCTTTCCGAGCAGGCCGACGTAAAGCGCTGGTCCGACGCCTTTGCCGACCGGCTGGGGCGGATGATCTCGAAGGAGCGCGAAATCGAATGCGCTCATGAGGTCGTCGAATTTCAGCATGCGGTGAAGGCCAAGATCGACGTGCGGCGCGAGACGCCGATGGACGATCTGCTGTCGGACGTGGTCAACGCAAGCCAGCCGGGCGAAGAGCCGCTCAACGACGCGGAAATCCTCTCGATCGCACAGCAATTGATGGTCGCGGGCAACGAGACGACGACGCATGCGCTCGCGGGGGGCGTCGTGCACCTCGCGCGCAATCCCGATCAGCAGGACAAGGCGCGCGCCAATCCCAAGCTGATTGGAAACATGGTCGAGGAAGTGCTGCGCCTTGACACGCCGACCGCGGGGATGTGGCGGCTGGTCAAGCGCGACTGCACGCTTGGCGAGCACGAGTTCAAGGCGGGGAGCATGATCATGCTGCGCTATGCCGCGGCCAATCGCGACCCCGCGCGTTATCCCGATCCCGACCGCTTCGATATCGAGCGCAGCAATGCGCGCAGTCACCTGGCCTTCGGGCGTGGCATTCATATGTGCGTCGGCAACATGCTCAGCCGCAAGGAAATGAGCGTGGCGTTCGAACGGCTGCTCGCGCGGCTCGACGATATCAAGCTTGCCGAGGGCGCAGAACTCGCGGTCTCGCCAAACATTCTGCTGCGCGGCTATCTCGCGGTCCCGATGGTGTTCGGGAAGTTCGCATGAACTTCGATCTCGACGAGAACCAGGCGCTGTTCAAGGCAGCGGTCGAGCGTTTTTGCGAAGGCAGCGACGTCGCCGCGCGCAAGGCGGCGCGCGCGCGGCCGGGCGGGATCGACAAAAGACGCTGGCGTGAAATGGCTTCACTCGGGCTGATCGGCGTCGCGGCGGCGGAGGCCGATGGCGGTATCGGCGGCTCGCTGCTCGACTGTGCGGTGGTGGCTCAGGCGCTGGGGCAGGGGCTTGCGGCCGAACCCTGGCTCGAATGCGGCTTCCTCCCCGCGCGACTGATGGCGGGCAGCGGCCATCTCGACGCGATTGTTTCGGGCGAAACCATCGCCGCCTTCGCCTTTGCCGAGCCGGGTCGGCGTTATCGGATGGACGCGGCGGCGGTTGTGTCGAAGGACGGCCGGCTCAACGGCACGAAGGTCTTCGTGCCCAGCGGAGGGGCCGCGGATTTGTTCATCGTCAATGCGCTTCACGAAGGCGCAACGCGGCTGTTCACAGTGCGTCGCCATGCCAGCGGCGTTGATGCCAAGCCCTATCCGGTCGCAGACGGCAGCCTCGCCGTCGAGCTGACACTTCGCAACGTCGAGCATGCCGAACCCCTGTCTGCCGATCTCGACAAGATCGTCGATGACGCCCGCCTCATGGCAGCGGCAGAGATGGCGGGGCTGGCGCGGCGACTGTTCGATGACACGCTGGCTTACGTCAAAACGCGCGAGCAGTTCGGCCAGCCGATCGGGCGGTTTCAGGTCATCCAGCACCGGCTCGTGGACGGCTATGCCAAGGTCGAAAATATTCAATCGGCGGTGTGGCGCGCGCTGTTGCGGCCGTCCTCGCCCGCTGCGGTGAAGGCCTTCGTTGCCGAGGAAGCGACGTGGGTGGCCGAACAGGCTGTCCAGCTTCACGGCGGCATGGGCATGACCGACGAGCTCGGCATCGGCCACGGTCTCAAGCGCATCCTGCTGCTCTCGCGACTGTTCGGCGATCCGGCGTCCGGTATCGCCGACTATGCCAGGGCGGCCTGACATGCTCGCGCCCATCGCCCAAGGGTTGTGGACCGACGAAGCCGAGCCCCGGTTGATCGGCGGCAAGCGTAGGTCCGATGGCGAGATCGTCTTCCCGATGCCGCAGGGTGATGCTGCCGCGGATTATGACGTTGTGCCGCTCTCGCGAACAGGCACGCTATGGTCCTGGACCATCCAGAGCTTTCCGCCAAAAACCCCACCATATGAAGGGCCGGCCGAGTTCACGCCCTTCGCGCTTGGCTATGTCGAATTGCCGGGCGAGGTCATCGTCGAAACGCGGCTGACGCGGACGGACGGGTTGCGGATCGGGATGCCGGTCCGGCTCGAGATCGTCCCGTTCGACGACGCCCGAGCGACTTACGCCTTTGCGCCGCGGGAGGATGAACAATGACAGACGTCTGCATTGTCGGCATTGGCATCCACCCGTTCGGTCGGACCGAGGAGCGTTCCGGACGTGATCAGGGCGTGTTCGCGGTGCGTCAGGCGCTGGCCGATGCGGGCGTCGAATGGCCGGACATCCAGTTCGCTTATGGCGGCTCGGCCGCGTCGGGCAACGCCGATCTGATGGTCAATGAGCTTGGCCTGACCGGCGTTCCCATCGTCAACGTGTCGAACGGCTGCGCGACCGGCGGGTCGTCGCTGGCCTCGGCCTTCAACGCGATCAAGTCGGGCGAATATGATCTCGGCCTCGCGGTCGGCTTCGACAAGCATGACCGGGGCGCGTTCAACGCCAAGCCCGCAGAATATGGCCTCCCCGACTGGTATGGCGCGACCGGTCTGATGCTCACCACGCAATTCTTCGCGACCAAGATCCAAAGGTACATGGCGCTTCACGGCATCAGCAAGGGGACGCTCGGGCGGGTCGCCGAAAAGGCGTTTCGCAATGGTGCGCGCTGCGATCATGCCTGGCGGCGATCCGAGATGGATCTGGATACGATCATGGCCGCGCCGATGGTCAACGATCCGCTCAACAAGTATATGTTCTGCTCGCCCGCTGAGGGCGGTGTCGCGCTGGTCCTTGCCACTGAGAAGAAGGCGCGCGAACTCGGCAAGCCGCTGGTGAGGCTCAAGACCGCGACGATGCGCACGCGGCCCGTGGGTTCGTTCGAAGTGTTCGCGCCGAGCCTGCGCATCGAACGCGGTGAAAGCCCGACACACCTCGCCTCGCGCGCGGCGTTCCAAAAGGCAGGGATCGGCCCGGGCGATATCGACGTCGCGCAGTTGCAGGATACCGAAAGCGGCGCCGAGATCATGCACATGGCCGAAAACGGCTTCTGCAATGATGGTGACCAGGAGCAGTGGCTGGCCGAGGGCCGCACGCAGATCGATGGCGCGCTGCCGGTCAACACCGATGGCGGATGCCTCGCTTGCGGGGAGCCGATCGGCGCTTCGGGGTTGCGGCAGGTCTATGAGAATGTGGTCCAGCTGCGCGGGCAGGGCGGGGCGCGACAGGTGCCGGGCGAGCCGAAGACGGCCTACACCCACGTCTACGGCGCGCCGGGGGTTTCCGCCGTCACGATCATGGAGCGATGAATATGCAGGGCAAGGTGGCGCTGATTTCAGGTGGGGCGGAAGGGATCGGCGCGACAGTGGCGCGCTTGTTCGTCGCGGCTGGCGGGTCGGTGATGCTCGGTGATGTCCAGGCGGACAAGGTTGCCGCAACGGCAGCCGAATTGGGCGAGAGCGCGGCCAGCGTCTCGCTCGATGTGCGCGAAGTCGATCAGTGGCGCGCGGCGGTCGATGCAACCGTGAAGCGCTTCGGCAAGCTCACCCATTTGTTCAACATCGCGGGGATTTCGGAGCCGGGGACGGTCGAGGACATCGATCTCGACAGCTGGCACCGCACGATCGCGATCAATCTCAACGGCACGCTGTTCGGCGCGCACGTAGCGCTTCCGGCGATGGTCGCGAGCGGAGAGAGCGGCGCGATCGTCAACACCGGATCGATGCTTGCGCTCCGCCCCGGCGCGATGTTCACCGCCTATTGCGCGTCGAAGGCGGGCGTGACGTCGATGAGCAAGTGCATGGCGCTGCA
>CBDUBW010000105.1:0-8770 GCA_965365485.1 uncultured Aquisediminimonas sp. | reverse complement strand
TGGCAGACCGGCTTGATGCAGCCTTGCGAAGACCGCTTCACCGCATCATCATTAATGCCGATGCGATTGCGGCGCGACAAGAAGGGCCGGTGCGCGAGGATTATGTCGCCTACGCGGGGAATATCTCGGCGGCGTCCCGCCATCTTCTTGGGGTCGTCGACGATCTGGGCGATATGCACGAAGTCGAACGTGCAGAGTTCAGGGTCTCGCCTGAAGCCATCGATCTTTGCGACATCGCGCGCCGCGCCGCGAACCTGTTGAGCGTTCGCGCGGCCGACCGAAAGGTGAAGATCGACCCGCCGCCCCCTGATGAGACCATGCCGGCGCTCGGCGATTTTCGGCGGTCGCTGCAGATACTCGTCAATCTTGTCGGTAATGCCGTACGCTATTCGCCGCCGGGGTCGAGCGTCTGGCTGCGTGTCGAAGAAGAAGGCGATCTTGCAGCCATAATCGTCGCCGATCAGGGGCCTGGCATGGCCGTTGCGGATCAGGCGCGCATCTTCGAAAAATTTGCAAGGCTTGATCCTTCCGAACCAGGCGGGTCGGGCCTTGGATTGTATATCTCTCAAAGGCTGGCACGCGCCATGGGCGGCGACATCACAGTTGACAGCGCACCGGGAAAAGGCGCGCGGTTTGTGCTCACGCTGCCGCGAACGCAATAATCTACACGCCCGACGCGAGCATGGATCCGCGTCGCTACATATTTCAGCGTTGCCCGATCGAAACATAATCCCGCTGCACCGGCCCGGTATAAAGCTGGCGAGGACGACCGATTTTTTGCTCGGGATCGGAAATCATCTCGTTCCACTGCGCCACCCAGCCGACAGTGCGCGCGAGAGCGAACAGCGCGGTGAACATCTCGGTCGGGAAGCCGACCGCCGAAAGAATGACGCCTGAATAGAAGTCGACATTTGGGAAAAGCTTTTTCTCGATAAAATAGCTGTCGCTAAGCGCCATCTCCTCGAGCTGGAGCGCGGTTTCGAACACCGGATCGTTGACCCCCAGCGCATCGAAGACCTCGCGGAGCGTTTTCTGCATGACGACAGCGCGTGGATCGTAATTCTTGTACACGCGGTGACCGAATCCCATCAACCGGAATGGGTCGTTCTTGTCCTTGGCCCGGTTGAGATATTCGGGAATGCGCTCCGGCCGCCCGATCTCGCGCAGCATGTTAAGCGCAGCCTCGTTGGCACCGCCATGCGCCGGGCCCCATAGGCACGCAATGCCCGCCGCGATGCATGCGAAGGGATTGGCGCCTGATGATCCGGCAAGCCGCACTGTCGACGTCGAAGCATTTTGCTCGTGATCGGCATGAAGAATGAAAATGCGATCCATGGCGCGTTCGATAGCGGGATGGACCTCGTAATCCTCAGCCGGAACGCTGAACGTCATGCGCAGGAAGTTGCCCGTATATGACAATGAGTTCTTCGGGTATACGAAAGGCTGACCAGCTGCGTATTTGAACGCCATAGCCGCAATCGTCGGCATTTTTGCGATCAGCCGGTGGCTGGCAATTTTGCGCTGCTCGGGATCGGTAATATCAGTCGAGTCGTGATAGAAGGCAGAAAGAGCGCCAACCACGCCGCACATGATCGCCATTGGATGCGCATCACGCCGAAAGCCGCGGTAGAATGTCGAAAGCTGCTCATGCAGCATGGTGTGGCGCGTTATCGTCCTTATGAACTTGTCGTGTTCGTCCTGCGTCGGGAGCTCTCCGTTGAGAAGCAGGTAGCAAACCTCGAGAAACGATGAATGCTCGGCAAGCTGGCCGATGGGATAGCCGCGGTGGAGCAGCACGCCTTCATCGCCATCGATATAGGTCAGCGCCGATTCGCAGCTGGCTGTCGACATAAAGCCGGGGTCGAAAGTGAACGCCCCGGTCTGCCCGTAAAGCTTGCGTATATCGACGACATCCGGCCCAATCGTTCCGGAACGGATCGGCGCATCGATAGTCTTTTCGCCGACAGTGATGCTTGCGCTGCTCATTCTATTCGTCCTTCCCCGTTCCAGCCCTGCCTTGCAGAGCGTCGCCAATTCTTGCCAGCGACTCCTCCTTGCCGAGAAGCAGCAGCACGTCAAAAATTCCGGGGGAAGTCCCCCGGCCGGTCAGCGCCGCCCGAAGCGGCTGCGCGACCTTGCCGAGGCCGACATCGGCCTCCTGTGCAACGACCCGTACACATTCTTCCAGCTGCGGCATCGCCCAATCGGGCAACCGCGCCAGCGCGTCATGGGCCTTGCCCAAAAGGACAATGGCCGCTTCATCTAGCAGGCTTCGCGCCTTGTCGTCGAGTGCAATTGGCGCGCGCTCGATCAGGAATTTTGCACCTTCCGCCAATTCGACAATAGTCGCCGCACGGACTTTAAGGACGGGCATGGCGCGCTCGATCAAATCGAATTCGTCCGCGCTCACATCGCCAAGCTGCTTTGTAACCAAGGCTGCCAGGCGCGAATCGTCAGCCTCGCGGATGTAATGGCCGTTCAAATGGCCGAGTTTCTTGAAATCGAACCGCGCCGCAGCGCGTCCGGCATCAGCGATGTCGAACCATTGGATAGCCTGTTCGCGGCTGAAAATCTCGTGGTCGCCATGTCCCCAGCCAAGCTTGACCAGATAATTGCTCAGCGCTTCGGGCAAATAACCCATCTCATCACGATAGGCTTCAACGCCCAGCGCGCCATGACGCTTCGAAAGCTTTGCGCCATCGGCCCCGTGGATTAGTGGAACGTGCGCGTAGGCCGGCTCTGGCCAGCCCATGGCGCGGACCAGCGCCAGTTGCCGGAAGGCGTTGTTGAGGTGATCATCGCCACGGATGACATGAGTGACCCCCATATCGTGATCGTCGACTACCACAGAGAGCATATATGTCGGGGTGCCGTCCGAGCGCAGTAGCACGAAATCGTCGAGCTCGGCGTTCACGACCGTCACCTCTCCCTGGACGAGGTCGGCGATGGTCGTGCTGCCGTCTCTGGGAGCTTTGAGGCGCACAACGAACGGTGTATTCGCAGGAGAATCCTTCCGGTCGCGCCAGCGACCGTCATAGCGGAGCGGCTGCTTCGCGGCGCGCTGTTCGGCGCGCATGGCCTCCAGCTCTTCGGCCGTGGCGTAGCAGCGATACGCATGGCCACTATCAAGCAGCGCGTAGGCGATTTCGGCATGACGCGCGGCATTGGCCGATTGGAAGACGACGTCACCATCCCAATCGAGTTGGAGCCAGCGCATGCCGTCGAGGATTGCATCGATTGCGGCTTCGGTCGATCGCGCCTTGTCGGTATCTTCGATCCTCAGCAGAAACTTGCCGCCGTGGTGCCTGGCGTGAAGCCAGTTGAACAACGCCGTGCGCGCACCGCCGATGTGGAGGAAGCCAGTCGGAGAGGGCGCAAAGCGAGTGACGATCGGGGACGTTTCACGGCTTGCGCCCACGCGGCTTTGCTCCAAAACTGACAAGATGGGGACGGCCACTAGCATGGCGTGGGGGACGCTTCAAACCGTGGTGCGCAGGGTGCGATGGCCTGAAGTCGGCAGCGTCGAACAATGGCTCGAAGCCGAGCGTGACCAGCTGGCGCTGTGGGTTCCGGTGGCGCTTGGCGTTGGCATCGCCTCATGGTTCGCGCTTCCCGGGCCACGGCAATGGATCGCCGTGATCTTCGTCGGATCGGCAATTATGTGCGCGGGCGTTGTCGTCGAAGGCGGAACGCGTCTCCGGGGGGCGTTGCTCTGGTCGGGATTTCTTATCGTTACGGGATGCGCGCTAATCTGGGCCCGTGCCGAATGGACCGACCCGCGCCCTATATCACGAGCGGTGACGACCGAGTTTACGGGACGGATCGAACGCGTCGAACAGCGCGGCGCCGAAGGGAAGATACGACTGACTGTTGCGGTTGCGCCTGATTACACGTTGCCCCCTCGCGTGCGGGTTTCAGTCGCGAATGGCGACAGCCCGGATGGCTTGGCGAACGGCGATGTCGTGAAACTTCGCGCCCGGCTGATGCCGCCAGCCGAGCCGCCAGTGCCCGGCGGATATAATTTTGCGCGGACTGCCTGGTTTAAAGGGATCGGCGCCACCGGACGGGCGCTTGGCAATGTCGAACGAATCGGACCCGCTAACCCGCCGGGACTTCGCGAGCGCCTCTCAGCGCATGTTCGATCGCAGCTCGATGGCAGCGAGGGAGGTATTGCAGCGGCGTTCGCCTCGGGTGATCGCGGCGGCATCTCTCCGGAAGTTGAAGAGCAGATGCGGGCCTCAGGCCTTACCCATCTGCTCTCGATCAGCGGTTTGCACATTACCGCCGTGGTCGGCGCGGCCATGCTGCTGACCTTGCGATTGCTTGCGCTCAGCCCCTGGCTGGCGCTGCGTTGGCCGCTGTTGCTGATTGCAGCGGGGGCAGGGGCCGCGGCGGGCGTAGGCTACACGTTGCTGACGGGGGCGGAGGTGCCGACGATCCGTTCGTGCATCGCTGCATTGCTTGTACTCGCTGGAATTGCCCTCGGGCGCGAAGCACTAACCTTACGGTTGATTGCGACCGGGGCGTTGATCGTGTTGCTTCTTATTCCGGAATCCCTGGCCGGGGCGAGCTTTCAACTGAGCTTTGCTGCGATCACCGCCATCGTCGCTTTGCACGAAACGCGCTGGGTGAAGGCGCTCGTGTCGCGGCGAGATGAGGGCCCGATCGCTCGGTCCGGACGACTGTTGCTGTCATTATTGCTGACCGGCATTGCAGTAGAGATCGCGCTTGCGCCGATTGCGCTTTATCATTTCCATAAGTCGGGCCTTTATGGGGCGCTCGCCAACATCGTCGCGATTCCTCTTACGACATTCTTCATAATGCCGATGGAGGCGCTAGCCCTCATCTTCGATGTGGTTGGCTTGGGTGCTCCCTTTTGGTGGGCGACGGGAAAAGGTCTGGCATTGCTGCTTTGGCTGGCCACTTCGGTCGCCGAAACGCCAGGGGCGGTGGCGAGCGTCCCGCGCATTCCCGACTTTGCATTTGCGGCGATGATCTCCGGCGGGCTCTGGATCATGCTGTGGCGAACCCGGTCTCGTCTTTTGGGACTGTTGCCACTAACCGCAGGCGCTCTGGCCGCGATGACAACGCCGGCGCCCGACTTGCTTGTCACTGGCGATGGCCGTCACTTGGCAGTCAGGGGCGAAACGGGATTGGCGCTTCTCCGCGACCGCGCCGGCGACTATGTCCGCGGTACGCTTGGCGAACATATGGGTGATATCGCGCCGGCGTCGGCGCTCGACGACTTTCCGGGAGCGCGCTGCAGTCGCGACGTCTGTCTGATCGCGATCAAACGCGGTCAACGCAACTGGCGCATCGCGGCCACGCGCACAGGCTACCGACTTCCTTGGCGCGAACTGACCATGCTTTGCGCCTCCGTGGACATCATGGTAAGCGACCGCCGGCTGCCGAGAGCATGCACACCGCGCTGGATCAAGGCGGACCCGACGATGCTCTCACGCACCGGGGGCTTGGCGATCTATCTCGACACCGCAGAAATGAGAACTGTGCACGATCCTTCCGACCGCCACCCTTGGCTGCTATCGACGCCCAAAGTTGATGAAGTTGACGACCACGCCCCCCTGAAAACGCGCTCTCAATAGCGACGCAGGAGTCCCGCCAGCTTGCCTTGAATACGAACCTGCTGCGGATTGTACCGTTGCGGCTCGTAAGCGCGATTGGCGGGATCAAGACGCACCATCGCCCCTTCGCGGCGGAAATATTTCAGCGTTGCCTCATGATCTTCAACCAGCGCGACCACGATCTCGCCCTCGCGCGCCACATCAGCCTTGCGGACAAGCGCATAATCGCCATCGAGAATGCCAGCCTCGACCATCGAATCTCCGGAAACCTCCAATGCAAAATGCTCCCCCGCACCGAGCAAAGCTGCAGGTACCGCGAGCGTCGACTGTCCCTGCAGCGCCTCGATCGGCTGGCCCGCCGCGATACGACCGTGAAGCGGGATTTCCATAACATCATTGGCAGCCTGCGGCGTGCCCCGCTTCGGCTTGGTCTTCGGCGCAAGATGAACCACGTTGCTGGTCGATACCGGGCGCGCCTCGCCACCGCGTTCAGGAAGCTTCACAACCTCCAGCGCGCGCGCACGGTTGGGCAAACGCTCGATGAATCCGCGTTCAACCAGAGCCGTGATCAACCGGTGAACACCCGACTTCGATTTGAGATCGAGTGCTTCCTTCATCTCTTCGAACGAAGGCGAAATACCGGCATCAGCAAGCCGATCGTGAATGTAGAACAGCAGTTCATGTTGTTTGCGCGTCAACATCGAAGTCTCCCGGCAAGAACGGACGCGGAACAACTAAGCAACCTTGAGGAACATGTCAAGGCCGCATCACAGCGCGATGATTTCGACCGTCTCTCCTTGCCGAGCCGCAAGAGCGTCAGGTTCGCGGACGATCAGCGCGTTCGCCGCCGCGAGCGAAGCCAGCATTGCGCTGTCATTGCGTCCGACGGGCTTCACACAGCCTTCACGCCAATCTGCGCGAAGGTGGTCCAGACGGCCACCGTTCGCGGGCAGATCCTCCGCGAGGACGGCGGAACGATACGCGGGCAGCGGATCGGTTGCGCCGCAGAGGTGCGCAATCAGCGGCCGCAAAAAAAGAATAGCGGTGACATAGGCAGAAACGGGATTGCCGGGCAGCCCGAGAACGATGCTATTGCCAAGCTTGCCCGCCAACACCGGCTTCCCAGGCCGCATCGCGACCCTCCAAAAATCGAGCGTTGCCCCCGACATTTCAAGCGCTGGTCGGACGAGGTCGTGATCGCCGACTGATGCGCCGCCAGTCGTCACGACGATGTCGCTCTCCTTGGCCGCAGCAAAAGCCTTTGCCAGCGCAGGCAGGCGATCGGCGAAGATGCCGGCATCATGAACTTCTGCCGGTAGATCGCGAAGCAGGGCAGCGAGCATGGGCGCGTTTGAAGCGGGTATGCGATCGGGGCCGATAGCGCTGCCAGGCAATGCCAGTTCATCTCCGGTCGAGATCAACGTTACGCGGAGCTTTCTGCGCACTGGAAGCGTGGCATGGCCAGCAAGGGCCAGCAGCCCAATTGCCGCTGCGGTAAAAGGAGCGCCTTCCGCGATCAAAATGGCGTCCTTGCGAAAATCGCTGCCTGCGCTGCGAACATGCGCGCCCCGAGCCGCCGGCCCCGCTCCGCTGAGGCTCAATTTATTCCCATCACGCTTGCAGTCTTCCTGCACGAGGATGGTGTCGGCGCCTTCGGGCACGGCCGCACCTGTAAAAATGCGCACCGCTTCGCCTTTGCGAACCAGCCCTTCAAAATGGAGCCCTGCGGATGAATCACCGATGACTTTCCACGGGCCGGGCAAATCCGCGTAGCGAATGGCATAGCCGTCCATTGCCGAAAGGTCGCGTTGCGGCTGCGTGCGCTTGGCGCGAATGGGCGCGGCTGCCCAGCGCCCGGCTGCCTCTATCAATTTGACATGCTCGATACGCACTGGCTCGGCGAGCGCCAGCAAACGCCGGCGCGCTTCGGCCAACGTTATCAGCTTCGTTGCCACAGCCCCGATTTCCCGCCGCTTTTTGAAATCAGCCCGATCTCGCCGATGGTCATAGCTTTGTCGATTGCCTTGGCCATGTCGTAAAGTGTGAGAAGCGCGACCGAAGTCGCTGTTAACGCTTCCATTTCGACACCGGTTGGCCCCGCAGTGGCGACCGTGGTGGTCACCCGCACGCTCTCATTTTTGAACGCAATATCTATCTGCACTTTGCTGATCGCAAGCGGGTGGCATAGTGGAATCAGGTCGCTCGTCCGCTTCGCCGCCATTATCCCGGCGATCCGCGCCACCGCCACCGCATCGCCCTTGGCAAGCGCGCCCGTCTTGAGCGCGGCAAGCGCTTCGGGCGACATGGCGATCCGTCCTTCGGCGACCGCTTCCCGCAAGGTAACGGGCTTGGTCGAAACATCGACCATATGTGCAGCACCGCTTCGATCAAGATGGGTGAGAGCCGTCACAGGCCGTGCAATAGCATATGGGTCGCCGCTTCCAAATCGTCCTGACGCATCAGGCTTTCGCCGACGAGGAAGCATCGCACGCCTTTTTCGGCCATCGCCTGCAAATCACGATGCGTGGAAAGCCCGCTTTCGGCTACGATCGTGCTGTCCCCGGGAATGCCTGCGATCAACTCGTAGGTGCGCGCAAAATCGACGGTGAAGTCTTTGAGATTGCGGTTGTTGACGCCGATAAGGCGCGAACGCAATCGCAGAGCGCGATCAAGCTCGTCCTGATCATGAACTTCGACAAGCACGTCCATCGCGTGGCCGGCTGCTGCGGATTCGAGTTCTGAGGCGAGGCCATCATCTACCGCTGCCATTATGATGAGGATGGCGTCGGCTCCGATCGCCCGAGATTCGATTACTTGCCAAGGATCAACCATGAAATCCTTGCGGAGGACCGGCAACGTACAGGCAGCGCGCGCCGAAATTAGATAGTCGTCCTGCCCGGCGAAATATGGCTGATCCGTCAACACCGACAGGCAGGCGGCTCCGCCTTTCTCATAGGCCAATGCATGCTCAGCTGGACTGAAAAGCGCCCGGATCAAGCCTTTGGACGGACTGGCCTTTTTTATCTCGGTGATCAATCCGAAGCCGGAAGACGCCTTGACGTCAAGCGCGCGCTGGAAACCGCGGGTCGGCGTTTGGGCGGCAGCGATTTCCTCCAGATCGCGTATCGTACGAAGCGATTTGCGTCGTGCCACCTCGGAACGCGTGCTTTCGCAGATTTGCGCGAGAA
>CBDUBW010000104.1:0-8776 GCA_965365485.1 uncultured Aquisediminimonas sp. | reverse complement strand
CGCTGCAGTCTCGAGGATGTGGGGCAGGGGTTCCACCGCATGATCCTGAAATACGGGTTCATGGAAGAGCCGGACGTTCCCGCCGCGCTGGGGCAGGTGACGCGCTGCGGCCCCGCGTTCAAGATGATGGACACGAGCTTCTTCCTCGCGCGGCAGACACTGCTGCCGTCGTCGCGGCCGGGCATGGCGATCTGGCGCGAGAAGCTGTTCGCGTGGATGCTCAACAATTCGGAAAGCGCCATGCAGTTCTTTCGCCTGCCGACCAATCGCGTGGTCGAGCTGGGAAGCCAGGTGGAGATTTGAGGCACGTTCGATCCTCCCCAACTCGTTTGGGAGGTGGCAGTTGCGAAGCGACTGACGGAGGGGCCAGCAAGGCAGATCGTTACCCCTCCGTCACTCGACGCTTCGCGCCGAGCGCCACCTCCCCTTCAAGAAGGGGAGGATCGTGAGCGCCCCGATCATCGTTACCGCGCTGTTCGGGCCCGAAGATCATTGCTGGCTCGACGGGCAGCGGCGGGTCCATTTTCCGCCTGAGCGCAATCATCTTGCCGCGCATTTGACGCTGTTTCACCATCTGCCGCCGACGGTCGAAGCCGAGTTGCGTCAGCGGTTACGCGCGGCGTGCGAGGGCCCTGCGCCTCGTGCCGAGATCGTTGCTCCCTATTCGCTGGGCCGGGGCGTTGCCTATCGCGTGCAGTCGCCCGAGCTTGAGGCGATCCGTGGCGAGCTTGCACATGCCTTTGCCGGGCTGCTGACGCCGCAGGATCAGGCGGGGTGGCGGCCGCATGTCACCATCCAGAACAAGGTCGAGCCCGCCGCCGCCAAGGCGCTGCTGGCGAACCTAAACACGGGATTGAGTCCGCGCCCGCTCGCAATCGCCGGGCTGGCGGCCTGGCATTATCGCGGTGGGCCTTGGGAGCCGATCGCCGCCTGGCGCTTCGGTGGCGGACGGCCGATGACGGCGCCGGGCTAACAGCCCTCGGGCATCATCCAGCCATTGGCTTTCGCTTCGGCACAGGCTGCCGCCTTGCCGGCGGCGTCGGCGGCGGATGAAGAGGCGTCCACGCTCGACATCGCCTCCATGGCGTCTGCAGGGCCGGCTGCTGCGGCGTCCATCGCGCTCATGCCGCTGCCTCCCGCTGCCGCGAGCAGCGCGCGACGTTCATCGAGGCGCTCGATCGCCCAAGTCTCGAGCATCGCGAAGGCGGCTTCGAAGCCCGCCATCCCGGCCTTGATCTGAGCGTCGGTGACGTCGTAGCCGGTGGTCGCGAGGCCGCCTTCGATCTGTTTGCGCACCGCGCCTGCGCGGGCGTTGACGCTGATGAGGTCGTTATAGTCGCTATCGCCATAGTCGCAGTCGCGGACTTTGCCCGTCATCGAGCGCTGCCCGGCGCTGACCTTGTCGGCATCGAGAAACAGCTGGTTGGTGTAGGTGAGGAGGATCGGGCCGCTGGCCTTTCGAATGGTCAGGATGTGATCGCCGACCAGGCCGTCATAGGCGGTGCCGGGGGCATCCTCGATCGTCCAACCGTCCTTGGTGGCGGTGCGCGGGGTGACGGTGATGGTCGGGCGGTCGCGTTCATAAGCCGCGTCGGCGGCGGCGATCGCGTCGCGCAGGCCGGTCGGCAGCGCCTTTATCGACGCGGCGGGCAGCTTGCAGAAATTATCCTTGTCGCGGACGAGATTGGTCATCGCGGTCACGACTTCGGTGAGGCGCTCGGCCGGATCCTCGGCATTGCCCGCGCCGCCGCTGCTGCTGGTGCAGCCGTCATGTTCTACGCGGTAGTTGACCCCGTTCAGCATCGAACGTTCGTAGACGAGCTTCGACGCACCGACCGCACGCGTCGCGACTGCGCGATAGGCGGCGGGCGCCTGCGCATTCTTCTGCGAGTCGATCGTCCACCCGGCGGGCTGCGCCTGCGCGGCGGACGCGACGAGGATAAGCGGAAACAGCAACGGCCTCATAAATCTCTCCCTTTTCGGACAGCGACCGTCTTTGCGTGGGGGCATAGCCCAAGGCTTCGGGGCAGGGAAGCCATGCCGGTTGACCGCCCCCGCGCCGCTGCTATAGGCGCGGCCCCGTGGCGGAGTAGCTCAGCTGGTTAGAGCAGCGGAATCATAATCCGCGTGTCGGGGGTTCAAGTCCCTCCTCCGCTACCAACTTCCCGTAAGCCAATCGGGCTAAGCCCTTGCCATCCGCCAATCACTCGCCCGATAGCGGCGGGAAATGACGGGGAAACGGGGATATTCGAGCGGCCAGCGGCGCCTGCTCGTCAACGGGGTCGCCTCGCTGGGGCTGACCATCGCGGGCTATGGCTCGGCGTGGTTCGGCTATGGCGATCTGCCGCCGCCGCTCAATCGCGCAATCTGGGCGACCTTCTCGATCGCGTTGTTCGGATACTGGATCTACGTTCTCATCGCCTATGTCGTCGGGCCGGGGCGCGGACGGGCATCGAACCGGGCGCGGCAGATGCTCGAGTTCGGCACCTTTCTGGGCGTCAACGGCGTCACCTGGCTCTTCATGCCCTTCGGCACGACCGAGCTGCAGCACGTCACCCTGCTGTTTTCGACGAGCTATTGCGCGGCGACGATACTGTCTTCAGCGGACGAAGACGCGTTCACCCGCTGGCGGATCGGAATCGTCATGGGCAGCCTGGCCGCGGTGTGCGTGATCGAGCGCATACCGCTCTGGCCTTACCTGACCGCTTATCTCATCATACTTGGCGCGGTGCTGATCGTGTTTGACATGATGGTTCGCCGCAACATCAGCGAGTTGCGCGCGGCGCGGGCTGAGGCCGAGCAGGCGCGCGATGCCCGCACACGCTTCATTTCGGCCGCCACGCACGATCTCGGGCAACCGCTGCAGGCGGCGCGGCTGTTCCACGAACAGGCGCTGCGCGCGCATGACGATCGCGCCCGCGACGAAGCGGCGGGGGCAGCGCGCGCGGCTTTCGAAGCGATGGAGCGGCTGCTCCACGCCATGCTCGATCATCTGCGCCTGTCGAGCGGTGCGGTCTCGACGAATATGGTCGATATCGAGGTGCGCCGCCTGTTCGAAAAACTCGTGCGTCAATACGGGGCGGCGTCGGCGCTGCAGAATGTAAGCCTGGCGGTGTTGCCGACCAAGGCCAGGATCGTGACCGACCGGCTGCTGTGCGAGCGCGTGCTCGGCAACTTCATCGATAACGCTCTGCGCCATTCGGGCGCCAAACGCGTCCGCATCGGCGCCAGGCGGGTCGCGACGGGCTGGAGGCTGTTCGTCATCGACGACGGGAAGGGCGTTGGGGGCGAAAACATCTCATCGTTGTTCGAGGATTTCACGCAAGGCGAAACGGGAGGCGAAGGTGGTTTCGGGCTCGGCCTGTCGTCCGCCCAGCGTGCCGCGGACGCGATCAGCGGGGTCGCGGGGCACGAGCCGCGCTGGGTGAAAGGCGCGCAGTTCTTTCTTGAATTGCCCGACCGCGCATAGCAAGACAGCCCCATAATGGGGTCGAGTATCGAGTTTGTTTTGATTGCCGACGATCACGCGATGATGCGGTCGGCGCTTGCGGGTACGATCAGGTTGATCTGGCCGGAAGCCGAGGTCGAATGCGTCGGCTGCTTCGTCGAGGCGATCGCGATCGCTTCGACAAGGCGCGTCGATCTCATCCTCTGCGATCTCTCGATGCCGGGCGCTTCGCCGGTCGACGGGGTGTCCGACATCTTGCGCGCGTCGCCGGGGGTTCCGCTTCTCGTCATCACCGGAAGCGAGGATGACGAGATATTGCTCAAGCTTTTCGACATGGGCGTGGCGGGGTATCTGCACAAGACCGCCAGCGGCGAGGTCGTGGAAGCGGCGATCTCGCTGGTCGCGGCGGGCGGTCGCTATCTGCCGCCACGTATCCTCGAATTGTGCGGCGGGCGCGAGGATCATGCGGCGAAACGGCCGCCGCCGAGCCTGACGTCGCGCCAGCGTGAGGTGCTCGCATTGCTCGTCAAGGGGGCGAGTAACAAGGAGATCGCGCGCGAGCTCGCGGTTTCGCCTGCCACGGTGAAAGTTCACGTCGCTGCGCTGCTCGGTGCGCTCGATGCGCGCAACCGCTCGCAACTCGTCAATCGCGCGCACAACGAAGGCTGGGTTACGGCCTAGCCCAGCGGCTTAGGCCAAGTGGCGGATTCCGCCGCGATGCTCAGCCAGCTACTTTTCGCCCACAAAATAAACAGCGGGCAAAGGGGTTATCGTGAGAAAGAGTTCGATGTTGCGCTTCGGCGCGGTCGTGGCGGCGTGCGTGCCGCACTTGGCTCAGGCGCAGCAGGCTATTCCGAATTTGGGGAATTACCAGGATCTCGACGACGCGTTTCGCGTCGGCATCCAGGTCACCAACCAACTCAACGGCTTCAGCCAGGCCGCGGCGTTCGAGCAGAAGCGGATCACCGATATCGAGGAATTCCTCAATCCGCAGGACATCGCGGCGGTGGTGGGCCCGCAAAACGCGCAGTTCGGCCAAATCGCGCAGGTATTCGATCTTCGCGGCGCGACAGTCCTCGCCGGCTATGCCCAGAACAGCCCGGTGTTGACGGTCAACTTCGTCAATCGCCGGGGGGAGGTCGTCAGCAATGACGGCGCACCTTGCTCGTTTCAGTTCAACGGCGGCACTCGCCAGGGATCGTACGACATATTCGATTCGATCGTCGAGGAAGAGGAGGATGACAGCCTAACGCCGACCTCGAACGCGCTGCTCGGCTGCCTCAGCAATCAGTTCGCGCGCTCGGCGCCGTCCGATCCGCTCGCGGGCAATCCCAACAGCCTGCAATCGAGCCTGGTCAAGAGCGCGCTCGATCTGAGCAACGGCGATTCGCTGATCGAAGAAGGCGCCAACACCTCGGGCGATCCGTGGATCGTCGGCGCGGCCTACACGACCGGCAGCGCGGGCCGCTTCGACATCGACCGGATCGATGCGCGCATCCAGCGCGGTTTTCGCGTATTCGAAGGCAATCGTGCGCTGCTCAAATTCGATCTGCCGTTCAACTATACACGGATCAACGGCGCCAAGGCCTATAGCGCGCAACTCGGCATGGGGCTCGAGCTGCCGGTGATCGCGCAGAAATGGTCACTCGAACCGCGTGTCTCCTACGGCATCGTCTATTCGAAGGATGCGGGCCAGGCGGGCCACATCATCCAGGGCTCGGTATCGAGCCGCTACGTCATCCAGGGTGCCGGACGAGGCCGCCTCGTGATCGGCAACATGATCGCCTACAGCCAGACGCTCGACCCGCCGGGAACGAGCGCCAACATCAATCCTGAATTGAAGAACTTCATCTTCCGCAACGGCGTCGCCTACGATCTGCCGCTGAAGGGTTTGGTTGGCGGTCGTTCGACGTCGCTGCGCGCGAGCTACGGCTTCACGGCGTTCGTCGGCGATGAGCTGCGCAACAACAGCTTCCACGAAGCGACGCTGTCGTTCGGTCTGCGCGGACGCGAGGAATCGACGCGGGCGACGCGCGATCTGATCCGCTTCAACCTCAATACCGTCCAGGCCAAGGGCTACAGCACCTACACGGCGGGCATCGGGTTCCGCTTCTGATGCGCTGGCTGGCGTCGCTGCTGATCGGATTGTTTCTCGGCGCAGCGACGCCTGCTTACGCGCAGGAAAAGGGCCCGAGACTGGCGCTGGTCATCGCCAACGGCGCTTATGCGAGCTTCGACCGGCTCGGCGCGGTCTATGGCGATGGCGACAAGGTCGCCGCCGCGCTTTCGGCGACCGGTTTCACCGATGCCTCGGGGGAAGGCGCGGTGCGCGTGCGTCGCGATCTCGGCCAAGCCGCAATGCTGGCCGAGATCGCGGCGTTTCGCGCCAAGCTCGCAGCGGCCGGGCCGTCCGCGTTCGGGATGCTCTATTTCTCCGGCCACGGCGTCGCGGCCGGGGTCGGCAGCGACGTGATGATGGTCGCGACAGACATGGATCGCGCCGCGCTCGCGCAAGGCGCTGCCTTCTCGCGTACCGCAGTGACTCGCTCATTGATGCAATCGGGTGCGAAGACGGTGCTGGTGGTGCTCGACATGTGCCGAAACGTCGTCGACGTGCCGCAGCTTACCGTGGTGCCGACGGGCGTGGAGACAGCGGCTGCGGTGCCGGGGAGCAAGGGGCTCAAGCGCGTGCTGCGCACCGCCGATGGCGGTATCCGCCCCGATCAAGGGTATCTCGTCGCCTTTTCAACGAGCGCCAATCAGGTCGCGTTCGATGACGGCACCTTCTCGAAGGTGCTAGCCGAGGAGATCCGCCGTCCGCAGCAGAATATCGCCGATGCCATGAAGCGCGTCTCCGATCGCGTGGCGATGAAGGCCAGCGGATCGTTCCAGAAGCCGACCTTCGATTACGGCCTGCAGGGCCAGCCGCCCTGCTTCGTTTCCTGCGATCCTTCCGCAGGCGATCGCTTCTACGATTGTGCGAACTGCCCGTGGATGCGCGCGCTGGCGCCGGGCAGCACTGCCTTCGGCTCCCCCGTATCGGAGGACGGCCGCGATGATGACGAACCCGCGCAGCAATCGCGCGCCGTTGCACGCGGCTTCGCGCTCGGTGTTTACGAAGTGACGGTCGCCGAATGGACTGCCTGCGTTCGCGACGGCGCCTGCCCGAAGCTGACCAGCTGGGCGAAAGAGAACCCCAACCCGCTGATCCCCGCGACGAGCATCAGCTATGACGACGCCCGCGCTTTTCTTGGCTGGCTTTCGGCGCAATCGGGCCGCGCGTACCGGCTGCCGAGCGAAGTCGAATGGGAATATGCCAGCCGGGCGGGGACGGCATCGACCTTTCCATGGGGCGAGGAAATCACGCCCTCCGAAGCCAATTACGATCACACCGCAAGCTATCGCGGATCGGCCAAAGGCCCCTATCGCGGCTATCCCGAGGCGGTGAGCGCTTACCCGCCGAACGGCAAGGGCTTCTACCAGATGCAGGGCAATGTCTGGGAATGGACCGACGGCTGCATCGACGCATCGTGCAAGGCTCGGGTGGTGCGCGGCGGATCGTTCGAAAGCGTTCCGGGCGAGTTGCGGGCTGCCAATCGCCTCGGCACCGCCTCTGCCAAACGCCGCTCCGATGTCGGCCTGCGGGTCGCGCGCGACCTCGATCCGGATGAAATCGGCGGGTCGCTCTGAGGCGATGCGCGGCGCGCTGTTCTTGTTGCTGGCATGGCTTCTGTCGGTTCCGGCGACGGCCGAAACCCGCGCGCTGCTGGTCGGGGTCTCGCGCTATGCCTCGCCCGCGATTCCCGATCTTGCCGGGCCTGCGAACGACGTCTCGGCAATGGACGCGCTGGTGCGCAAGATGGGGGCGAGCGACGTCGTCAGCCTGCGCGACGGCGCTGTCAGCCGCTCGAGCGTCGAGGCGGCGCTGCAGGAAATGGGGCGGCGCGCCAAGCCGGGCGACTGGATCCTCTTCTACTATAGCGGCCACGGCGCACAGGCGGCGGCACCCGCCGGGCGGGCGGCCACCGATGGAGATTTCGATCAGTTCCTTCCCTTGCCGGGCTTCGATCCCGACGCACAAGACAGCGAACGCTTCATTGTCGACAAGGATTTTTACGCCTGGCTGAAACGCTATGCGCCGAGCGATGCGCGCATCCTGATGATGGTCGACGCCTGCCATTCGGGCAGCATGCATCGCGCCGTCGATCCGCGCGCCTTCGCTTACACTGCGCGGCTGGCGCTCAGGACCGACGAGCAGCGCGCACTGGAACTGGTGGCGCGCCCTGGCCCGCGACTACCGGCGCTGCGGCTCGAAGAGACGAGCACCGTGCCAGCGGCCAATCGCGACGATCTGCCCAATCTTATTTACATCGGCGCATCGCGTGACGATCAGCTCGCGCTCGAAACCGAATTGCCGCAGGAAGGCGATCCGCAGCGCGGCGTGCTGACCTTTGCGTTCGAGCAGGGGCTGAGCACTGCGGGCAGCGATGGCGCGAGCCTTGCCGCCGATCTCGACGGCGACGGGGTCGTCACCGTGATAGAGGTCAGCTCTTACATCAACAGCCAGGTGCGGATGCTGAGCGCGCAGCGGCAGGAAAGCAGCGCCTTCTTCCCTTCGGGTTGGACCGATCTGCCGTTGTTTTCGAGCTTGCCCGCGCCACGGCCTCTGCTCGAAGACCCGCCCCCGGCCGTCGCTTTCGCGCCGCCGCCGTCCGCGCCGCTGCCGAGCGACGCGCCGTGGCGGATCGTTGACAAGCCCGACAATGCCGACTTCTTCTGGCTTACCGCCGAGCGCGAGGTGGTGCGCCGATCGGGGGATGTCGTTGCGACCGGTATTTCGAGCCTGAGCGCTTTCAACGGCGTTCTTGAAAAGTGGCGCACGGTGATGGCGTTGCGGCCGCTGGTATCCGAACTCAACATGCGGATGAGGGTCGATCCGGGCGGCAGCGACGTGATCTACCCGCGGGATACCAGGATCGCGATCGACCTGGCCTCGCAGGGGCGGGGGAAGGGCAGTGGGCCGCGCTACGCGACGGTGTTCAACCTGGCGTCGGACGGCACGGTGCAATTGCTTTACCCGCTCGCAGAGGACGGCGCGGGGCTGCTACCGCAAAGCAGCGCGCTGACGGTGCTTGAGACGAGCGTGGTCGCTCCGTTCGGTACCGATCACATCGTCGCCGTGGCGAGCGCCGACGATGCCGCCGAATTGCGCGCGGCGCTGCGGACGGTCGATGGCCAGCGCGGATCGGCGCGGCTCATCGGCCTGATCCGCGCCGCGCTCAAACGCGCGAAGGGCGCGGGATCATTGTCGATCGCCGAGCTCTATAC
>CBDUBW010000103.1:0-8792 GCA_965365485.1 uncultured Aquisediminimonas sp. | reverse complement strand
GCGCGAAGCTTGACCACCGGCCCCGCATAGCTGAGCCGAACCGGTCGCGGGTGATGCGCCATCCGCGTCGTCGCGATCCGCCCAATCTGCCCGGTGATGTCGCTCCGCACCGCCATCGTCTCGCCCGAAACGGGGTCGGTAAACCGCAACCGATCGCGACCGCCGCCGGACATGCCAGCCTCGAACTCGGCAAGCGGCGGCTGGACGCGTTCGTAGCCGTAGCGCGCAACAGTATCGAGGATGCTCCGCACCAGCCGCGCCGAAGCATCGGCCTCGGGCGGCAGGCGATCGCGGAAACCGGTGGGGAGGAGAGTCATGCCGCAGCCTCTAGCAGATCAGAAGTGCAGCGCCTTCACGGTCTTTACGCCGGGCAGCGCACAGGCTTCCTTGAGCACCGCTTCCGGAATGGCCTCGTCCATCGAGAGCAGCAGCACCGCTTCCCCCCCGGCGGCCCTGCGTCCGAGATGGAAGGTGCCGATGTTGAGGTTGTTGCTGCCCATCAGCGAGCCGATGCTGCCGATGAAGCCGGGCGTATCCTCGTTGACGACATAGAGCATATGGCCCTCCAGCTCGGCTTCGATGTTGATGCCGAAAATCTCGACCAGCCGCGGCTCGCGATTGCCGAAGAGCGTGCCGGCAACCGAACGATCGCCCTGCGAGGTCGAGACGGTGACGCGAACCAAGGTCTGGTAATCACCGTCGCGATCGTGGCGGATTTCGCGGACGTCGAGGCCGCGTTCCTTCGCAAGGAAGGGCGCGTTGACCATGTTCACTGTGTCTGAATAACGCCGCATCAACCCCGCAAGCACCGCGGCGGTGATCGGCTTGATATTGAGCTGCGCGGCGGCACCTTCGACCTCGATGTTGATCTTGTCGAGATTGTCGTGCGCGAGCTGGCCGACAAGGCTGCCGAGCCGCTCGGCGAGCGCCATATACGGCTTGAGCTTGGGCGCCTCCTCCGCGCTCAAGCTCGGCATGTTGAGTGCGTTGGTGACGCCGCCATTGACGAGAAAATCGGCCATCTGCTCGGCGACCTGAAGCGCGACGTTGACCTGCGCTTCGTTGGTCGATGCGCCGAGATGCGGCGTGCAGATGAAATTCGGCGTGCCGAACAGCGGCGATTCCTTGGCGGGTTCGGTCTGGAAGACGTCCAAAGCCGCGCCGGCGATATGGCCGCTGTCGAGGCCGGCCTTCAGCGCCGCCTCATCGATCAAGCCGCCGCGCGCGCAGTTGACGATGCGAACGCCCTTCTTGGTCTTGGCAAGATTCTCAGCCGAAAGGATGTTGCGTGTCTGATCGGTCAAAGGCGTGTGCAGCGTGATGAAATCCGCTTTGGCGAGCAGCGTGTCGAGATCGGCCTTCTCGACCCCCATTTCGATCGCACGTTCGGGCGTCAGAAACGGATCGAAAGCAACGACCTTCATCCGCAGCCCCAGCGCGCGGCTGGCGACGATGCTGCCGATATTGCCCGCGCCGATGAGGCCGAGTGTCTTGCCCGTCACTTCGACGCCCATGAAGCCGTTCTTGGGCCACAGCCCCTGCTGCGTCTGGGCATTGGCTTCAGGTAGCTGGCGGGCGAGCGCGAAGATCAGAGCGATGGCGTGCTCAGCGGTGGTGATGCTGTTGCCGAAAGGCGTATTCATCACCACGACCCCCTTCGCTGATGCCGCGGGAATATCGACATTGTCGACACCGATCCCGGCCCGGCCGATAACTTTCAAATTGGTGGCGGCGTCGAGGATCGCCTTGGTGACCTTGGTTGAGGAGCGGATCGCAAGACCGTCATAGTCACCGATCCGTGCTGCCAACTGTTCTGGCGTTTCGCCGGTGATGACATCGACGTCGCAGCCGCGATCGCGGAAGATCGCTTCGGCGTTGGGGTCCATCTTGTCGCTGATGAGAACTTTGGGTTTGGTCATGGAATTATTCCTATATCGTCTTCCCAGCGAAAGCTGGGATCGCTGTTCGCGCGAGTGTCACGGAGGTCCCAGCTTTCGCTGGGACGACGAATTTATTTGCCGAGTTCAGCCCACGCCCAGTCGAGCCAGGGGCCGAGCGCTTCGATGTCGGCGGTTTCCACCGTCGCGCCGCACCAGATGCGCAAGCCCGGCGGGGCGTCGCGATAGCCGGCGATGTCGTAGGCCGCGCCTTCGCCATCGAGCAGGCCTGCGAACTTCTTGATGAAATCCTCGTCCGCGCCTTGGACCGTCAGGCACACCGAGGTCGTCGATCGCGTCGCCGGGTCGGCAGCCAGATGGCCGAGCCAGTCGCGTTCCTCGACGATCCTGCCGAGCGCTGCCGCATTGGCATCGCTGCGTGCGATCAGACCTTGCAGCCCGCCGACCGACTTGGCCCATTCGAGCGACCAGATCACATCCTCGATCACGAGCATCGACGGGGTGTTGATCGTCTCGCCCTTGAAGATGCCTTCGTTAAGCTTGCCTTTGGCCATCAGCCGGAAAATCTTGGGCAGCGGCCATGCTGGGGTGTAACTTTCCAACCGTTCGACCGCGCGCGGCCCGAGGATCAGCACGCCGTGCCCGCCCTCACCGCCGAGCACTTTCTGAAACGAGAAGGTGGTGACGTCCAATTTCTCCCACGGCATCGGGTAGGCGAACACCGCGCTGGTCGCGTCGTTGAAGCTCAGCCCCTCGCGATCGTCGGCGATCCAGTCGCCATTGGGCACGCGAACGCCTGACGTCGTGCCGTTCCAGGTGAAGACGACGTCGTTCGACCAATCGACCGCGTACAGATCGGGCAATTCGCCGTAGGGCGCGGTCATGACGGTCGCGTCGAGCTTCAACTGCTTGTTGACGTCGGTTACCCAGCCTTCGCCGAAACTTTCCCAGGCAAGCATGGTCGTCTTGCGTGCGCCGAGCATCGACCACATCGCCATTTCGATCGCGCCGGTATCGGACGCGGGGACGATGCCGATCCGGTGCGTCTCCGGCACCTCGAGCACTTCGCGGATCAGGTCGATCGCGAGCGCGAGCCGCGACTTGCCGATCTTGGCGCGGTGCGAGCGGCCCAGCGATTCGGTAGCGAGTTTGGAAGCGTCCCATCCCGGCGGCTTGGCGCAGGGTCCGGACGAAAAGAACGGCCGCGCGGGCACAGCCGCGGGCTTCGGGGTACCAGTCATGTCTTGCATCTCCTTGCAGAGAGCACGCGCGGCGTTGGGACCGCGTGGCCCGGGGGCGCTCGTAGTGAGGGCGCGCGCGAAGTCAAGCTTCAGGCTAACCCGGGTTTCTCGACATTGACACACGCCGCGTCTAACCGCCGCTGCAATTCAGCAGCTTCAGGAACCTCCACCATCATGGTCATTGCCTCGCAAGTTCTCGATCGCGTCCTCGTGCTCGAAATGGTCCGCGTCACCGAAGCCGCGGCGATCTCGGCATCGCATCTGGTAGGCCGCGGCGACGAGAAGGCGGCGGATGCGGCGGCGGTCGAAGCAATGCGCGCAGCATTGAACGAGCTGCCGATCGACGGCACCGTCGTCATCGGCGAGGGCGAGCGCGACGAAGCGCCGATGCTGTTCATCGGCGAAAAGGTCGGCGCGTCACAGGACGGCGGGCCGAAGATCGATATCGCGCTCGACCCGCTTGAAGGCACGACGATCACCGCCAAGGCGGGCCCCAACGCGCTCGCGGTGCTCGCGGTTGCAGAAGCGGGCAATCTGCTCAACGCGCCCGACGTCTATATGGACAAGCTGGCGGTCGGCCCGGGCTATCCCGACGACATCATCGACCTCAACAAATCGGTCACCGAAAACGTGACAGCGGTGGCCAAGGCCAAGGGCGTCGGTCCCTCCGACTTGATCGTCTGCGTGCTCGACAGGCCGCGGCACGAGAAACTGATCGCAGAGCTGCGGGGCATTGGCTGCGGCATCGTCCTGATCCCCGACGGCGACGTCGCAGGCGTGATTGCCGTGACCGATCCGGACACGACGATCGACATGTATATGGGCTCGGGCGGCGCGCCTGAGGGCGTGCTCGCAGCGGCGGCGCTGCGCTGCGTTGGCGGGCAATTCAAGGGACGCTTGCTATTCCGCAATGACGCCGAACGCGCCCGCGCGCGCAAATGGGGAATCGAGGATCTCGATCATGTCTATGATCTGTCAGAGCTCGCCAAAGGCGATTGCATCTTCGCCGCAACCGGCGTCACTGACGGCTCGCTGCTCGACGGCGTCAAGCGCCATAAGAACGGGGTAATGACCACAGAAAGCGTGGTGATGCGCGCAAGCAGCGGCACCGTCCGCTGGGTCAAGGGCGAGCACCGCAAAGTCGGTTGACGCCGTTAAAGTCACAGCATATGCCGTGGCATATGCAGACCTCACAGCCCCTGAAGGTAATCGAGCGCAAAGCCAGTCTGTTTCGTAACGGCCGGAGCCAAGCCGTGCGCATCCCCAAAGAATTCGAAATGCCTGGTCGGGAAGTCATAATCGAGAAATCAGGGGACGTGTTGGTGCTGAAGCCGGTCAAAACCAAACAGACCCTGTTAGACCTTTTGAGCAGTTGGGAGCCAATGGATGTCGATTGGCCCGAGATTGATGATCCTCTGCCCCGCCCCGTTAATTTGTGAACCACTACGCGCTAGACACGAACATAGTTTCTCAACTCGTCAAAAGGCCGGGTGGCCTTGTCGAGAAACGAATCGAATCCGATGCCGTGTTAAGCGTTTCGATCAGCATCATCGTCGCGGGTGAGATGTTGTTCGGAGCGTCGAAGTCCGGAAACGAAGTCTTCGCTCAAAAAATCGAGCGGGTTTTGGCCGCACTCACAGTCCATGATTTGAAGCCTCCGGTCGATACGGTGTACGGTGAAATTCGGACCATCATGGAAAGCCGGGGTCATGGGATAGGCCGAAACGATTTATGGATTGCGGCACACGCGCTCGCGCTAGACCTCACATTGGTCACCGACAATGTTGACGAATTCTCTCGCGTGCCCGGTCTGCGCGTCGAAAATTGGTTGCGCGACGATGTGTGATTTGCGCTCGCAATCACTGTCATAGCTGGCTAATACACTCGACCATGGCCGACGGTTCTCAGGGCAGCGCGTTTCCGCCTTATGGGGCGCCCGACGATTTTGGTTTCTTCCGCCGCGCCGCGCCGCAGCCGCCGGTTTCGCAGCCGCTCGAGATCGTCGATCCCGATGCCCCGCCGATCGGACCGCGCCCGTCGCCCTGGCTGCGGCGGCGCAGATGGATCAAGCGCGGCGTCGCTGCCTTCCTGCTGCTCCTGATCCTGGCGATCGGCTGGCTTCTTGTAACCGCGCCGCTGTCCAAGTCTCTGCAACCGATCGCCCCGCCGCGGCTGACGTTGCTCACCGCCGACGGCCAGCCGATCGCGCGCAATGGCGCGATTATCGACAAGCCGGTGGTGGTCGCCAAGCTGCCGCCGCATGTGGCGCAAGCGTTTCTCGCGATCGAGGACAGGCGCTTCTACAGCCATTGGGGCGTCGATCCGCGCGGGCTGGCGCGCGCGGTGTTCAACAATATGGGATCGGGCGGGACGCAGGGCGGATCGACGATCACCCAGCAGCTTGCCAAGATCACCTTTCTCACGCCCGAGCGCAGCCTGACGCGCAAGGCGCGTGAGCTGCTGATCGCCTTCTGGCTGGAAACCTGGCTGACCAAGGATCAGATTCTCGAACGCTACCTTTCGAACGTCTATTTCGGCGACAATGTCTATGGGCTGCGCGCAGCCGCACTCCATTATTTCTACCGCCAGCCGGAAAGGCTGACGCTTGCGCAAGCGACGATGCTCGCGGGGCTGGTCCAGGCCCCGTCGCGGCTCGCCCCAACCGCCAATCCCAAGGCGGCCGCGAAACGCGCGCGGATGGTGCTCAAAGCAATGGCCGATGTCGGCAACATCACTCAGGCCAAGGCCGACGCGACCAAGCCGCCCAAGCTCGACCGCAGGCGCAAAGCAGAGCTGCCGACGGGCACATATTTTGCCGATTGGGCCATGCCCGCCGCGCGCGCGCAGACCGAGGCGGGCTATGGCGAGGAAAGCGTCACCACTACGCTCGATTCGCGCCTTCAGAACATCGCCCGCAAGGTCGTCGCCCGCGCCCCTCTCGGCAAGGCGCAGGTTGCCCTGGTGGCGATGCGGCCCAATGGTGATGTCGTCGCGATGATCGGCGGCAAGAGCTACAAGGCCTCTTCATTCAACCGCGCGACGCAGGCGCGGCGTCAGCCGGGATCGACCTTCAAGCTCTTCGTCTATCTGGCGGCGTTGCGATCGGGCATGTCGCCGACCGACCCTGTCGAGGACACCCCGATCGAGACGGGACCCTATCGCCCGCAAAACTACGGCAAGCGCTATCGAGGCACGATCACGCTCGAACAGGCGTTCGCGCAATCGAGCAACGTCGCTGCGGTCAGGCTTTATCAGCGGCTGGGCGAAGAAGCGGTGATCCGCGCCGCACGCGATCTCGGCATCAAAAGCAAGCTTTCGGGCGATCCGAGCCTCGCGCTGGGAACATCGGGCGTGACCTTGCTCGAGCTGACATCGGCCTATGCCAGCCTCGCCGCCGAGGAGTGGCCGGTCAAGCCACGCGCCATTCCCATCGACGAGCCCGGGCTGATCGGCAAGATGTTCGACGGCCGCAGCGGCTTTTCGGGAGACACGCACGACGATCTCGAAGAAATGCTCGAAGCCGTCGTCAATGGCGGCACCGGCCGCGCGGCACGGATCGGCGTGCCCGCTTTCGGCAAGACCGGAACCAGCCAGGACAATCGCGACGCGCTGTTCGTCGGCTATGCCGGCGATCTCGTCGTCGGCGTGTGGATCGGCAATGACGACAACACCCCATTGCGAGGGATCAGCGGAGGCGGCTTGCCCGCGCGCATCTGGCGCGATTTCATGGCGCAGGCGATCCGGGGCGCGGCGCTTCCGCGCAGTGCGCCCAAGGTCCGCATGGACGACGCTCCGGTCGAGCCCCTCGACCTTCCCGAACTGCCCGATCTCGACAATGCCTCGATCCGCATCGACGACCGCAGCGAAGTTCGGCTCGACCGGCAAGATGGAGTGACGCTCAGCACCGAACTCGGCGGCGCGCCTTTCGATGTTCGCATCAATCGCGAGGGCGTGCGGGTATCGCCCAAAGACACTTCGCGCGAGCCTGAACCGCCTCCGCCGTCACGATAGTCCAAAAATAACACAATTCGGTCAGAAACAGCTTTCGCGCAGATGAATGATAGTTAATCTCCCTCCTAGAGGTCGGGGGGCGACTCGCATGGCGAGACGGCAGGTTTCCCGATTTTCGCAATGAAAAGAGGGAGTTGATAATGTCCGATTCGGTTAATGCGCGCGGCTTTCGGCGCACGCTTCTATTGGCAAGCTCGGTCGCCGCGCTGTGCGTGCCCGCGCTCGCAAATGCTCAGGAACGAGAACGGCGCATCACTCCCGAATTCTCGGACAATGCGCCCGCCGTTGTCGTCCGCAACGACATTCCGGTATCGGGCAATGCGCCCGGCGGCGCACTCGACAATGCGGTCGACATCACCGGCGTTGGCCAGATGCGGTCGATCACGAACATCACCACGCGCACAGGCTTTGTCTGCTCCGGCACGCTGATCAATCCGCGCACCGTCATCTTCGCCGCGCACTGCGTGAACGATGTTCCGGACGACGCCTACGGCTATAACAGCGGCGGTCTTCCAATCAGCTTCGGTTTCAAGGCCGACAACCTCGTGCCCCGCAGGTTGTGGGCAGGCATTTCCGCCGACGGGACGACGGTCAACCCGATCGGCCCTGACACCTTCCAAACCAACGTCGGCAACGCGATCTACAGCGCCAATCAGATCTGGTACGATCCGCGCTCGCTTGATCCGGCCGGCTTCGAATTTCTCCAGGCCGACGTCGCGCTGGCGACGCTCGACACGCATGCCGAAAACATCCCCACCTGGGCGATGCTGTTCTCGCCGCTGACCGGTCCGACGCACGCGACGATCAACGGCTACGGCACCTTCGGCAACAGCGCCAATCCGAGCCAAGGCCTCGATTCGCGTCGTCGCATCGCCGAGAACATGATCGATTTCCTCGGCTCGCTCGATGATCGCGATCGCCTGCTCTTCACCGAAATTCTCGGCTTCCCGCTGGATGCGCCGTTCGGCGTTTCGACCAACTATCAGCTCGATTTCGATGATCCCGCCGGTTTGGTCGGCTTCAACTTCGACATTTTCCCGGGTGCGGCGCTGGCGCGTGAAGGCACCACCGCCGGCGGCGATTCAGGTGGTCCGCTGATCGTCGATCAACGCTTTGCGCAGAAGGTCGTTGCAGGCGTGCTTTCGGGCGGAACGCGTTACTTCGGGGCGCAACCCTTCTCGACTTATGGCACGACGAGCTTCTACCAGCCGCTGTTCCTCTATTGGGATGCGATCGTCGCCAACAATCCCTACGTCTATGCCAGCGCCAAGGCCGGCAATGGTGACTGGTTCGATCCGACGCATTGGGTTCAGGATATGGACCCGAACTATATGATCTCGTCGGGCCGCACTCTGATCAACGATCTGCCCAACACGCCCGCGCTCGGCATTTCGACCGAAACGCCCAAGTTCGGCAGCGTCTGCATCAACGAAGTTGGGTTCAACGATTGCGAATCGATTCAGGGCACGCCTCAGGCTCCGGGCGAAGGCCCGATCCAGATCGCGGGCGGGCCGGGAACGACCAATTTTGTGCCCAACAACGCCGATGGCGATCGTCTGACCGGCGCGCGGGCAAATTATTACGAGGTCTCGCTCAACAAGGCCGGCACGACCACGCTCACCGGCACCGCGACGATCGATCG
>CBDUBW010000102.1:0-8848 GCA_965365485.1 uncultured Aquisediminimonas sp. | reverse complement strand
CGCGACAAACCGACATAGTGGCGGCCGGTGACAACACCGGCCGCCATTTTATTTTTGGAGAGGGTCCTCGGCGGTCGTTGTCGAGCCCGCATCGTCCGCATCCGCTCCGGCCACCAGCGCTTCGGCCGAGGCCAGCCCTGCGCGCGCTTTCGAGGTAAGCGGCGTCGGCTCGGTCTTCCAATCCTTGACGATGGCGTCGCCCCGAGCCCGATCCTCGGCAGACAGCTCACTGGCGAATTTTGTCAGCCAATCGCGCTGGCCTTGCGTCGGCGCGGCAAGGCGCTGGAGGAAAAGCGTATAGTAGGCGTAGGTGCGCGCGCCATCCTTCGCGATCGCGTCGCTATTGTGAAGCGAAGCAAGCGCGCGAAGCGCCTGCGCCTCGCCCTGTTGCGCCGAACGCGTCAGCCATTCGAGCGCGAGTTCGGTCTCGCCCGCCTCGAAATGGAGCCGCGCGACATCGTGCTGGGCAAGGGCGTAGCCGGCTTCGGCAGCGATGGTCTTGAGCCGCAGCGTTTCCGCCCGATCGTCGATCATGTCGCCGAGCTTGTAGGCAGCAAGCGGATCGCCTGCCGCCACCGCCTTTTCGAATAGCGCCTTGGCTGCCGCCTCGTCCTTCGCAGCGCCGATCCCGAGATGCCGCATCATGCCGAGATGATAGGCGGCCTCGGCGTTGGTCTCCGCGATCGCCTCGAGGCGGGTCGCAAGCGCGACGCGATCTGCCTGAGCCGCGGCCGGGGCGGCGATGGCGAGCAGAAGTGCAGAGAGGGGTCTCATCGCGAGCGCAGCGCAGAGATCGTCGTCCCGGCGCTGATGCGTTCGGGGTCGGTCTTGAGGTGGAGCAGGCGGACGCCCTTCTGCCCCACGGCTTCCGCCAGTGCGGGCGCGAACTCGGCAGTCGTCTCGACCGTTGCTGCCCAGGTGCCATAGGCGCGCGCGAGTGCGGCGAAATCGGGGTTGCGCAGTTCGGTGCCAGAAACGCGGCCGGGATATTCGCGTTCCTGGTGCATGCGGATCGTGCCGTAGGTGCCGTTGTCGATGACCAGCACGAGCATATCGCAGCCATATTGAATCGCGGTCGCCAGTTCCTGCCCGTTCATCAGGAAATCGCCGTCGCCGGCCAGCGCGACGACTGTGCGCCCCGGGCAGCGCAGCGAAGCGGCAACCGCAGCGGGAGGACCATAGCCCATCGCGCCCGCGGTCGGCGCGAGTTGCGTCCCCCATCCGGCATAGGGCCAATAGCGATGCCACCAGCCGCTGAAATTGCCCGCCCCGTTACAGATGATCGCATCGGCGGGGAGTTTCTCGCGCATCGCGGCGACACACATGCCGAGATCGAGCTTGGTGTCGAACGGCTTGGGTGTCGACCATTCGCGCCACTCGATGTTGGCCTTGTCGCCGTCCGAAAAGCGGATGATGTCGTCATCCCAAAGCGCTGCAAATTCCGCGAATTCATGGGGGTAAGCGCAGATCGGCAGATCGGCGCGATAGACGCGGTTGAGCTCGGTCGGATCCGGATGGACGTGGATCAGAATCTGGTCGGGATGATCGGGGGTGATCAGAGTGTAGCCGTCGGTCGTCGCCTCGCCCAGCCGCGCTCCCACCGCCAGGATCAAGTCCGCTGCCTTGATCCGCTCGACGAGTTTCGGGTTGGGACCATAGCCGAGGTTGCCCGCCCAGACCGGGCAGTCGTTGGGAATCGCATCCTGCCGCCGGAATGCGCCTGCGACGGGCAGCCCAATCCGCACCGCGAACTGCGCGAAATAATGTGCCGCGCCTGCGTTCCATCCCGCACCGCCGACGATCGCGATCGGATTGGTGGCGTCCTTCAAGAGGTCCATCACCACCTGCATCGCTTCGCCGTCGGGATCCTGCTCGGGCGGGTTGACCCGGGGCCGATCGAGCGCTTCGACGGTGTCGGTGAGCATGTCCTCGGGCAGCGCCAGCACCACCGGCCCGGGTCGCCCGGAAAGCGCAGTCGCATAGGCGCGCGCGACATATTCGGGAATGCGGCGGGCGTCCTCGATCCGCCCCGCCCATTTGCACAAGGGCGCGAACATCGCGGGGAAATCGATTTCCTGAAAGCCCTCGCGGTCGCGGTCGCCGCGCGCGACGTCGCCGATGAAGAGGATCATCGGCTGCGAATCCTGCATCGCGACGTGAACGCCGATGCTGGCGTTGGTCGCCCCCGGCCCGCGCGTGACGAATGCGATGCCAGGCCGCCCAGTCAGCGCGCCATCGGCGCACGCCATGAAGCCGACCCCGCCCTCCTGTCGACATACCACAGTCTGAATTGCAGGCGTATCGTGCAGCGCGTCGAGCACGGCGAGAAAGCTTTCGCCCGGAACGGTGAAAATGCGGTCGCAGCCTTGAATCAACAACTGATCGACAAGGACGCGGCCGCCGGTGCGGGGAGTGGTCATCGTTTGGCTTTAGCGGGCGCTCCTGCTTGGCGAAAGATCACTCTGGCCGCGTCCACAGCCAGACGAGGCAGATCACCGCGATCCCTGGCGGAATCAGCACCCACGGCCAGCCAAGCGTCAGCGCGCCGAAGACGATGCTTGCGGCGAATGCCCCGGTCGCCGCCCATTTGCCTTTGCGGCCGATCGCGCCGCGTTCGCGCCAGCCGCGGATCGCAGGGCCGAAATGGCGATGGTCGAGCAGGCGCCGCTCGAGCGCGGGACTGCTTTTGGAGAAGCAGAAGGCGGCAAGGATCAGAAACGGGACTGTCGGCATGATCGGCAATGCGACGCCGATCGCGCCCAAGCCGACCGAGGTCCAGCCCGCGCCGAGCCACAGGCGACGTGCCAGCGGCGAACGTTCGATCACGCCTGGTGGATCGCCTTGGTGACGTAATAGGCGTCGAGCCCCTCGGGCCCGCCCTCGCTGCCAAAGCCTGAATGCTTGACGCCGCCGAAAGGCGAATCGAGGCCGCCAATTGCGAAGCTATTGATGCCCACCATCCCAGCTTCAAGCGCGTCGCCGAGATGGTTGGCCCGGCGGCCATTCTCGGTAAAGGCGAAGGCAGCCAGGCCATAGGGCAGGCGATTGGCTTGCTCGATGACTTCGTCGAAATCGTCGAAGGCGCGGGTCACGGCGACCGGACCGAAAGGCTCGTCGGTCATGATCTTCGCGGCATCGGGGACATCGGCGAGCAAGGTCGGTTGGAAGAAGAAGCCTCCTTCGCCAGCCTCGCCGCCTGCGAGCACGCGCGCACCCTGGCGCTTGGCGTCCTCGACCAGCGCCCCGACAGCCGAGGGGCGTCGGGGATTGGCAAGCGGACCCATCTTCGTTTCCGCCTCCAGCCCATTGCCGGTCTTCACCTTTGCGGTGCGTGCGGCGAAGCCCGAGATGAACGCATCATATATCCCACGCTGGACGTAGAAACGCGTCGGCGAAACGCAGACCTGCCCGGCATTCCTGAACTTCTGCGGCACCACCATGTCGAGCGTCTTCTCCAGATCGCAATCGTCGAAGATCAGGACCGGCGCGTGGCCGCCCAGCTCCATCGTCATCCGCTTCACGCCGTCGGCGGCAAGCCGCATCAGATGCTTGCCGACCGGGACCGATCCCGTGAAGCTCAGCTTGCGGATCACGGGTGAGGCCAGCAGATGCGTGCTCACCGCGTCGGGCACACCATAGACGAGTTGCGCGACATTCGCGGGCACGCCGCCATCGATTACGCATTTCATCAGCGCGCTTGTGCAGCCCGGCGTCTCCTCGGGCGGCTTGGCGATCACCGAGCATCCCGCCGCGAGCGCGGACGCGAGCTTCTTGGTCATCAGATACACCGGGAAGTTCCACGGCGAAAAGGCTGCGACCGGGCCGACAGGCTGCTTGATTACGATTGAACGCTGCCCGGCAGGACGGACGAGGACGCGCCCGTAGCTGCGCTTGGCTTCCTCGGCATAATAATCGAACATTGCCGCGCTCGACAGCACTTCGCCGCGCGCCTCGCCGATCGGTTTGCCCTGTTCGGTGGTGAGCAGGATCGCGATGCTCTCGGCGCGCTCGCGGATGAGATCGGCGACCTTGTGGAGAACCGCAGCGCGGGCGTCGACATCGACCGCTCGCCAGTGCGCGAAACCTTTCGCCGATGCGGCGAGCGCCTCGTCAAGGTCGGCAGGCGTCGCCAGCGGCAGTTCGGCGATCGTCGCGCCGGTTGCCGGGTTGACGACGGCATGCGCCTCGCGCCCCTCACCTCCGCGCCAGGCGCCGTCGATGAAAAGCTTGAGATCGGGATCATATTCGTTGCTCATGTACGTCTCCGGTCAGGCCGCCTTGGCCAAGGTCTTCGCGCCGCCGGCGGCATCGAGAAGGCCCTTCTCAAGCCCCTTGAGCCGCATTTCGTTGACGATCTTGTCGCCCGTCAGGTCGGTCACGTAGAAAGTATCGACCGCGCGCTCGCCATAGGTGGCGACATGCGCAGAATGGATCGTCACCTTGGCCTGGAAGAGCCCATAAGCGAGCGCGTTGAGCAGTGCCGGGCGATCCTGCGCGTTGACCTCGATCACGGTGTAGCGGTTCGAAGCCTTGTTATCGATCAGCACATTGGGGACGACGTGAAAGGCATCGGCACGCGTGCGCGGCAACGGCCGGGCGGCGAGCGCTTCGTTCATGCGGTTGCGGTTGGCGAGCGCATCCTCGATGCCACGTTCGATTCGCTTGAGGCGCGACGGCTCATCGAACGGTCGGCCGAAAGGATCTTGGACGAGGAAATTGTCGAGCGCCATGCCGTCGCGGGTGGTGTGGATGCGTGCGTCGATGATGCTGCCGCCCGCGAGATGGATCGCTCCCGCGACCCGGTAGAAGAGCCCAGGATGGTCGGCGGCGTAGACGGTGACGAGCGTCGCGCCGCGCGCGGGATAAACCTGCGCCGCGATAGCCAGCGGCTTGTCCTTCGCCGCCTCAATGTGACGCGCGTTCGATTCGAGGATATCAGCGGATTCGGCGATCCAGTAGCTTTCGGGCAAGCGCTTGCGCAGCCGCTCGAACGCGGCCTTGCTCCAACCAAGCGTTTCGGCGAGCGCCACCTGCTTGGCGGCGATCCGCTCCTTGCGGCCGGTCTGCTTGTGCCCCAGCCGCAGCACCTCCTCGGCGGCTTCGAAGAGGTTCGAGAGCAGTTGCCGCTTCCAGCTGTTCCAAACACCCGGCCCGACCGCACGGATATCGACGACAGTCAGCACCAGCAGCAATCGAAGCCGCTCCGGCGATTGCACCGCCGCCGCGAAATCGAGCACGGTCTTGAAGTCTGAAAGGTCGCGCTTGAACGCGGTCGCGGACATCAGCAGGTGATAGCGAACCAGCCAGGCGACGGTCTCGGTTTCGGCCGGACTCATGCCGAAGCGCGGGCAGAGCTTCATCGCCACCTCGGCACCGAGCACCGAATGATCGCCGCCGCGACCCTTGGCGATATCGTGGAGCAAAACCGCCACATAGAGCACGCGGCGTGAGACAATCTGGCGGACGATCGCGGTCGAAAGCGGATGATCTTCGTGAAGGTCACCCTTTTCGATCCGCGCAAGCAGGCCGATCGCACGGATGCTGTGTTCGTCGACGGTGTAGTGATGATACATGTCGAATTGCATCTGCGCGACGACGCGGCCGAAGTCGGGGACGAAGCGGCCGAACACCGTCGCTTCATTCATCCAGCGCAGCACGGTCTCGGGATCGCGCGGACTCGTCAGCACGCTCATGAAAAGATCGTTGGCACGCCTGTCCCCGCGAACGCGGGCATCGATCAGCCGCGCATCGCGCGCTGCGGCTCTCATCGCGGTGGGATGAATTTCGAGACCGTGGCTGGCCGCGACCGCGAAGATTTCGACCAGTCGCACGGGGTCGGCGGCGAACCAGCCGTCAGAGGGCAGGGTCAATCGCCCGCGATCTAGGACAAAGCCATCGAGCTTGCGTGGTCCGCGACGCAAACCCGCAAGCGAGAAGCGGCGGCCCTTGGGCGCGAAGCTGTCATCGAGATGCGCCAGGAACACGCCGGTCAGATCGCCGACCTGCTTCGCGGTAAGGAAATAATGCTGCATGAAGCGTTCGACCGATGATCGACCCTTCGTATCGCGATAATTCATTCGCGCCGCGATCTCGCGCTGGACATCGAAGGTCAGCCGTTCCTCTGCGCGCCCCGATATGGCGTGGAGGTGACATCTCACCGCCCAGAGAAAATTTTCGGCCTTCTGAAACTGCCGCAGTTCGTTGCGCGTCAGCAACCCTCGATCGACCAGCTCGGCGACATTGTCGACGCGGTGGATATATTTGCCGATCCAGAACAGCGTGTGAAGGTCGCGCAGGCCGCCCTTGCCCTCCTTGAGATTGGGTTCGACGACATAGCGGCTGTCGCCCATCCGCTTGTGGCGGACATCGCGCTCGGCCAGCTTTTCGGTGACGAAGCTGCGGGCGGTGTTGGCGATGACGTCCCGGGTGAAGCGCGTCGACGTTTCATCATAAAGCGCCTGATCGCCCCAGATGTAACGCGCTTCGAGCAGAGCCGTCCGGATCGTCAGGTCGGCATTGGCCATGCGGATCGTCTCATCGATCGAGCGCGACGAATGGCCGACCTTCAGTCCCAAATCCCAAAGCGTATAGAGCATCGATTCGATGCCCTGCTCGGCCCAGAACGTCTGTTTGTGCGGGGTCAGGAAGGCGATATCAACGTCGGAAAAGGGCGCCATCTCCCCGCGGCCATAGCCCCCGACCGCCATAAGGCTCAGCCGTTCGGATGCG
Source organism: uncultured Aquisediminimonas sp. (assembly GCA_965365485.1). GTDB lineage: Bacteria > Pseudomonadota > Alphaproteobacteria > Sphingomonadales > Sphingomonadaceae > Aquisediminimonas. The sequence goes on along the minus strand of CBDUBW010000102.1, from coordinate 2,119 downwards.
GTCGGATTGTTGAGCGGGTAGAGCCGTTCGGTCGTGAAATCGAAGATCAGCCGGATCAGCTGATCGATCAGGAAGGCCTGTCCCGCCGCTGCCTCGCGCCCCGCCTGCGGAGCGGCGAGTAATCGCGCCGCCACCTCGGCGCGCCCGGCGTCGAGCGCAGGCTTGAGGATAGCGACAGAGGCGGCGCGTAGGCGCGCGGTGTCACCCTCGAGTGCCGACAGCGCATCGGCGAGCGCTCGCCTATCGATGATGGCGCGACGATTAGGAAGGGCGTCGAAGCGGGCAGTCACCCGAAAATCAATAGCCGAAGGTCAAGCTTGCGAACAGCGTGTCAAAATCGGCGCGGGGTTCGCGCTCGATCGGGACTGACCAAACCGACGCTATTTTCCAGGCCCCCTGGCGCGGAAATGAGAATGCCGTGCGACCGTCGCCATCGGTGACGGTTTCGCTATTCGCGCCTGTAACAGCGGAGAGGCTCTCGATCGTCAGCCGCAGTCCGGGCAGCGGCTTTCCTCGAAAGTAAACCCGCAGCGGCAACGCCTCACCATCCGCGAGGGAGAGCGGATGTTTTTCCGGGACGATTTCAAGGCTAAGGCCAAGCGGGCGGGTGACATCGGTCAGCTTGCTGCCGACCTGGACGATCGCTTTGGCGCGGCGAGCGTAGATTTCACGGCCGTTAGCCCCCGTTTTCCCATTCGCGGTGCGCCACGCAATGACTTCGGTCAGACCCTCATGACGGACGTAATCGTTAAACTCGGCGGCCGGGAGATCGCTTTCGATCGGCGTCGACTCGATCGTGACGACATGGCTACCCGGCCCGGGAAAGCGGAGCGCTGCGAAACCTGGCTCGCCAGGCAAGATATCGGACTGCTGATCGGTGACGCCACCCGGTCCGAAGCTGCGTAACGCGACGACGCGTTCACGGCGCAGGTTCCAGTCTTCAGGTTCGGCGGCGGTGCCGATACGAAAGGTTGCCCGAATTTCAGCGTCCGCCGTTTTCGCACGATAGTGATCAGGCGCGATCCAGAAGTCGTGCGCGATCGCGGGCGCGGTGAGCATGCCAAGCGCGAGCACGGTCGCACGGATCACGCCTCGCGTCCTTGATACTTCAGCTCCAGATACCGGCCCTGTGTCGCCAGCCTGTCGAGGTCGCCGCGCGCGAGTTGCTCGCTCATGCGTTTGAGCTCGCTGTCGACAACGGCCAGTCCATCGACGAGCTGCTTGTCGGGGCTGACACCATTGAGGCCTTCGCGCCGGAGGTTCGAAGGCACGCGCTGATAGCCCGCGACGAGTTCGGGCAGCTCGTCGGCGATTAAACGTCGAAACTCGATCGCGGAGGGCTCGCGTTCGTCGAGCATCGCCACCTGCGGCGCGATCTGATCGAGGCGGACACCGATGCTGTCGGAGAGCTTCTGTGCGGGAGCGGGCAGGCCACGGCGCTGCGCGTCGAGCCAGCGCCCGGTGCGGCTGGGCAAGGCCCTCAAATCACTGCGATTGAGCTCGGCGCGGGCGACTTCGCGTTCGCGGCTAAAATAGACGCCGGCGATCATCGCTGCCAGCATAGCGAGGAAAACCAGCATGATACCGCCGACCCCGAGCGGGCTGATCATGCCCCATATCAGCGCGCCGACCAGGACTGCGACAGCGCCGAAGATCGAGAACTTCATGGCGCGTACCGCGCGACGCGCGGCCGACCGGATCGGCTTCACGAGGTCTTCGCGCGCGCGCACTTCGCGGAGCGCCGCGCTGGCCTTGGCGAGGATCTCGTGGCTCGACTCCATCGTCAGATCGGCGAAAGCAAATTGGGCGCGTCACCCGCAAGCGCGGCCTGGTTCTGGCCTTCGGCGCGGGCGATATAGCCTTTCGACTTCTCGACTTCGCCTTCGAGCGACTGGACCGTCGTTTTCATCGTTGTCAGCGCCTTGGCCTTGAACGTGTCGATCGCGTCCATCGTCAGGTAGATGTTCTGGAACGCGCGCTGCAGCGTCTCGACCGGGATCGTGCTCGATGCCGCCTGCTCATGAATCCGCGCGGTCTGGTTCTTGAGCATTTCACCGGTCGAATCGATGATGTTCGCGGTGGTGGTGTTGAGCGCGGTGATCTGTTCGAGCACCAGCTT
>CBDUBW010000101.1:0-8869 GCA_965365485.1 uncultured Aquisediminimonas sp. | reverse complement strand
TCATCGAAGGTGATCGGCATGACGCCATTGTCGGTGCCGATGCCGACATGGTCCTCGCCCGCAACCTTCGCGACATGTTCGATGTGTGCAATCAGCGCTTCGCCGCTCGGTTTCATGTCGGTGGCGAGGAAGGGCATGAAATAGACGCCCACGACGCCGCCCTTGTCCGCGACCGCCTTGATCGTCGCGTCGGCGGTGTTGCGCGGATGGTCGGTCAGCGCCCGCGCGCCGGTATGGCTGATGGTGAACGGGCGCTTTGCGTGCGCTGTCGCTTCCGCCATCGTCCGCGCGCCGCCGTGGGCAAGATCGAGCAGCAATTTCTCGGCCTCGACCTTTTCGATGGTCGCGCGGCCGAGCTTGGTCAGCCCGCCATCGCGCGGCTCCAGCGCCCCATCTCCGGCGAGATTGCCATTATTATAGGTGAGCTGAACGGAGAGAATACCATCCTTCTTGATCTGCGCGACGCGATCGAGTTCCGGGCCGATCATGCAGCTATCCTGCGTGCCGACGACAACGCCGAATTTTTTCTCCCGCTTCGCCTTGAGAATGTCCGTGGCGGTGCGGACGAGCTGCAACCGGTCAGGATTGGCCGCGAAAATCTGTTTGAAACTATCGACCTGCTTCCGGTAATCGCCCCAAGGATCGGCAACGTTGCCGACCGGCATGATCGTATCTCGGAGCACGGTGACGCCGGTTTGCATCATCTCCGCGAAGGCACGGTCGCTGAGGCGCGAAACTTCCGGCTCGCCATAGGGATCGTTGAGTCCACCGAGGGCGTCGATGACGATCGCGCGATCGAACCAACTGCTCTTCGGCGGTCGCGCCTGCGCGGCAATCGGTAACGCTGCTCCTGCGGCCAGCAGATTGCGACGTGTCAGCATCGGCCCCTCCCTGATCAGGAGAGCCTAGCCGCCCTCCCGCCCGCGCGCTAGACGACACCGATGACCAGCGAGACCATCAGGCGTGCCGAATGCCGCTGCGGCCGGCTTTCGGCCACGTGCGAAGGCGAACCGGTCCGGATTTCAGTCTGCCACTGCCTCGATTGCCAGCGCCGCAGCGGCAGCGTTTTCGCCGCGCAGGCGCGCTTTCCGAAGGAGAAAGTGCGGATCGAAGGCGAATATAAAAGCTACACGCATATCGCCGACAGCGGCAACGAAGGCACGTTCAACTTCTGCCCGAATTGCGGAGGTCAAGTCTTCTACTCCGCCCGGCCCTTTCGGGAGACTATCGCCGTCGCCATCGGCGCCTTTGCCGATCCGCACTTCCCGGCGCCGAAGTTCTCGGTGTGGGAAAGCCGCAAGCATGACTGGGTGGCGATAACCGGCGATGTCGACCAATATGACTGACGCGTTGCTCACCCCTGCCCGCCGACCCGAAGACATCGACGCGGCGCTGCGCCCCAAGACGCTCGATGAATTCGTCGGGCAAAAGGCAGCGCGGGAGAATTTGCGCGTGTTCGTAGAGGCGGCGAAGGCGCGGGGGGATGCGCTCGATCATGTGCTATTCTTCGGGCCGCCAGGGCTGGGCAAGACGACGCTGGCGCAGATCGTCGCGAGAGAAATGGGCGTGGGGTTCCGCGCCACCAGCGGACCTGTCATCGCCAAATCGGGCGATCTCGCCGCGTTGCTGACCAATCTCGAAGATGGCGACGTGCTGTTCATCGATGAGATCCATCGCCTCGCGCCTGCGGTCGAGGAGATTCTTTACCCGGCAATGGAGGATCGCGCGCTCGACATCATGATCGGCGAAGGGCCGTCGGCGCGGAGCGTGCGGATCGACCTGCCCAAATTCACGCTGGTCGGCGCGACGACGCGGCAGGGGCTTCTGACGACCCCCTTGCGCGATCGCTTCGGTATTCCGGTGCGGCTTAGCTTTTACAGTCATGAGGAGCTCGAACAGGTCATCACTCGCGCCGCCGGACTGCTCCACCTCGCCATCGCCGGGGACGGCGCGCACGAGATCGCACGGCGTTCGCGCGGGACCCCGCGCATTGCCGGGCGACTGCTGCGCAGGGTGCGTGACTTTGCGAATGTGGCGGGTGAGCCACAGGTGACAGCCGCAATCGCCGACGCTGCACTGACCAGGCTCGAGGTTGACAGCCTCGGACTCGATTCAATGGATCGGCGCTATCTGACGATGATCGCGGACATTTATCGCGGTGGTCCGGTGGGGGTCGAGGCGCTGGCGGCGGGGCTGAGCGAGCCGCGCGACACCATCGAGGATGTCGTCGAACCCTATCTGCTCCAGCTCGGCCTGATCGCCCGCACGGCGCGCGGGCGGTGTCTGAACCCGCCGGGATGGAAGCATCTCGGGCTCAACCCGCCAGCGGGGAGCCAGGACGGCCTCTTTGACAAATAGCGGGATTCCCATGCAGACTCCGCGCGTTTAGAGCGCACCTATGTCGCAAGACCTGCCCTATCAAGGCCGTTTCGCGGGCCGCGAGCATCGTTTCGCGGTGCGGGTTTATTTCGAGGACACCGATTTTTCGGGCGTCGTCTATCACGCCTCTTACCTGCGCTTCATGGAGCGGGCCCGAAGCGACATGCTGGCGCGGGCGGGGATCGATCAACCCGCAGCCTTCGCGGCGGGCCAGGGCGTCTACGCGGTCGCTGAACTCAGCATCAAATACCGCCGCTCCGCGCATTTCGACGATGCCTTGCTGATCGTTTCGACGGTCGAAAAGCTGCGCGCTGCCGCCTGCAACATTCATCAGCGAGTCATGTTGAACAATGAAGTGCTGGCCGAGGCCGAAGTGCTGGCGGCATTCACCAGGGACGGCCGGCCGGTGCGTCAGCCCAAAGCGTGGATCGAAGCGTTCGCCAAGCTCTTGCCGCAAAACTGAAGGATATTCATGACCCCGCCCGCGTTTGCCCTTGCCACCGATGCCGTGACGCTATCTCCGCTCGCGCTGTTTCTGCAGGCCGATATTGTCGTCAAGATCGTGATGGTCGGGCTGTTGCTGGCGAGCATCTGGACTTGGTCGATCATCGTCTCGCAAGCGCTCAAGCTCGGCAGGATTTCCCGCAATTCGGAAAAGTTCGAGCGCGAGTTCTGGAAGGCCGAGGATGTCGACCGCTTCACTGACAATGCCAAAGGCAGCGAGGTGCCGAGCGCGAAAATTGTCAATGCGGGCCTTGGCGAATGGCGCAGATCGACGCGGGGCACGATCGACCGCGACGGGACGCGCCAGCGGCTGGCGACGGTGATGGGCGCGACCATCGCGTCGGAAATCGACAAGCTCGGCGATCGTCTCAACATTCTCGCGACGGTCAGCAGTTCAGCCCCGTTCGTCGGGCTGTTTGGTACCGTCTGGGGGATCATGCGCAGCTTCACAGCGATTGCGGCGGAGCAGAATTCGTCGCTCGCCGTCGTCGCGCCGGGAATCGCGGAGGCGCTGTTCGCGACCGCGCTCGGGCTGTTCGCGGCAATACCCGCGCTGATCGCCTATAACCGCTTCGGGCATGTGCTGAACAAGCTGGAGGCGCGGTTGAACCGATTTGCGGACGGGTTTCACGCGATGCTCAGCCGCGAGCTGGAGCTTGATCGCTAGTGGCCGTTTCGCCCCTCCCCTCGGCCCGTGGCCGCCATCGCCGCGCGCCGATGGCGGAGATCAATGTCACGCCGATGGTCGATGTTATGCTGGTGTTGCTGATCATCTTCATGGTTACTGCGCCGCTGCTGATGGCAGGCGTGCCTGTCAATTTGCCAGACAGCCGCGCCAAGGCGCTTGGGCAGGAGGCCGAGCCGGTTCAGGTCAGCCTCGACAATTCGGGCCGGGTCTTTATCGGCGAGCAGGCGGTAAGCGCGGAGGAGCTGCCGCTGCGGTTGGCGGCGGTCGCCGGGGCGGGGAGCCGCCCCAGGTCTATCTCCGCGCCGACAAGGGCCTCGATTATGGCGCAGTGATGCGCGTGATGGGCGAGCTCAACCGCGCCGGGCTGAACAAGGTCGCGCTGGTAACGACCGCGGGCGGGCAGCCTGATGGATAGGGCCGAACGCACTGGACTTGGCGTCGCTGTTGCGGGGCATGTCGCGTTGTTCGCGGCATTGTCGCTGAACCTGCTCAAGCCTCCGGATTTGCCCAGGATCGCGAATGATCCGATCGAAGTCGAACTGGTCGAGGACGTCGCGCTCGTGTCCTCCGCACCGTCACCTTCCCGCGAAGCTCCGCCCGAGCCGGCGCCCGCCCCGATGGCGGCGCCCGAACCCACGCCCGCGCCACCGATACCGGCGCCACCACCGCCTGCTCCCGTCGTGAAGTCCCAACCGAAGCCCGTCGAAAAGCCGGTCGCCAAGCCCGTCGCGCGCGCTCCCGCGAAGCCTGCGCCTGCGAAGCAGGTCGCCAAGCCGCAAGCACGCAAACCGGTTCAAACCGCCGCACGCAGCCAAGACACGCGCGAACGCCGTCGCCCAGACCGGCCCGGTCTTTCGCGCGATCTTGTCAGTGGATTGAGCGATACGCCAGCAAAGCCCACCGCTCGCCCGGGTCGCGCTGCGTCGAACGCGACGCCGGCGCAAACCGCCGGGCCCGCTGTCCAGGCATCGCTCGGCGCGGAAATTCGCCGTCAACTCAAACCGCACTGGAAATCGCCGACCGGCGCCGATGTCGAGCTGTTGCGGACGACGCTGTCAGTCAGCCTCAATCGCGATGGCAGCCTCGCCGGAACCCCCAGCCTGGTGTCGCAAAGCGGGGTCAACGATAGCAACCGCACTCAAGCGAAACTGCACGTCGATCAGGCAATCAAGGCAGTTCGCCTCGCCGCGCCATTCAAACTTCCCGCCGAGTTTTACGACGCGTGGAAGGAAATTCGCCCCAGTTTCGATAGAAGGCTGTCGCAATGAATGTGTCGCATTTCCTGTTCGGTCTGGCGGTTTTCGCCGCCACTCCCGCCGCAGCCCAGCTCTCGGTCGATGTCACCGATGAAAGTGGGACTGATCTTAACATCGCCGTGCCCGCGCTGCCAACACCGCAATCGGTCTCGACGCCCGCGGGCAGTACCGAGGCGCTTGGCCGCCAGATCGCCGAAGTCATCGCCTCCGACCTGCGTGGGTCGGGATTGTTCAAACCCAACGGCCCCGGAGGCGTGCGCGCGATCGGCATGGCGGAAGTCACCGCGCCGCAATTCGAAGGCTGGCAGGCGATGGGCGCGGAGGCGCTGGTGCAGGGCTTCGTCCGCACGAGCGCAAACGGCGACCTGACGGTCGGCTGCTATCTTTACGACATCGCGCTCAAATCGGAGTTGGTCAGGCAAGGCTACGAAATTGCGCCACGTGACTGGCGGCGCGCCGCGCACAAATGCGCCGACGCGATCTATGCGCGGCTTTCGGGCGAGAGCCCCTTCTTCGACAGCCGCATCGCTTACATCGCCGAAAGTGGGCCGAAGAACGCACGGATCAAGCGGCTCGCGATCATGGATTCCGACGGGGCCAACCACCGCTTCATCACCAACGGCCAGACGATTGCGCTGACGCCGCGTTTCTCGCCCGATTACAAGTCGATCGTCTATCTGAGCTATCTCGGCAGCCGCCCGCGCATCTTCATCTACGACATCGCCAGCGGGCGGCAGCGGCTGGTGACCGAGAGCGCCAATCCGACCTTCGCGCCGCGCTTCTCGCCGGATGGCCGCACCATACTTTATTCGATGGCGATCGCCGGCAATACCGACATTTATTCGATCTCGGCGCAGGGCGGGACGCCGCGTCGTCTGACCAACAGCCCCGGCATCGATATCGGCGGCAGTTTTTCGCCCGATGGCAGCCGCATCGTGTTTGAAAGCGACCGCTCCGGCGGCCAGCAGCTCTATGTAATGAACGCAGACGGTTCCAATCAGCAGCGGATCAGTTCGGGCGGCGGGCGCTATGCGACGCCCGAATGGAGCCCCCGCGGCGATCTCATCGCCTTCACCAAAATCGCCGGGAATTTTCGCATCGGGGTGATGAACCCAAGTGGGGGCGGCGAGCGTTTATTGACCGACAGCTGGCAGGACGAAGCGCCGAGCTGGTCTCCCAACGGGCGCGTCATCCAGTTCTTCCGCACCAGCCAAGGACGCGGCGGCAAGTCGAGCGTATGGCAGGTCGATCTTACGGGGGTCAATGAAAGGCGCATTCCGACGCCGCTCGATGGATCGGACCCCGCATGGGGCCCGATCCTTCCCTAACAAGGAGCAAAATATGAAGCATATTATGGCCACCGCCGTCGCGCTGCTCGCGCTGTCCGCCTGCGCGAAGAAGAAGGTCGATCTGCCGCCGGAAGCGGTCGGAACCAACGCAACCACGCCTGATACGGGCGGCGGCACCGGCGCGGTCGTTCCGGGCAGTCAGGAGGATTTCGTCGCCAGCGTGGCGTCGGATCGTGTCTTCTTTGACACTGACGCGTATGACATCGACGCCGAGGATCAGGCGACGTTGCGCAGCCAGGCGCAGTGGATTGGGCGCTATCCCAACGTTCGCATCACCATCGAAGGCCATGCCGACGAACGCGGCACACGCGAGTACAACCTCGCATTGGGCGAGCGGCGCGCGAATGCGGCGAAAAATTATCTCGCCTCTCTGGGTGTCGATGCCTCGCGGATCAGCACGATCAGCTACGGCAAGGAACGGCCCGACGCACTGGGGTCCGACGAAGCAAGTTGGGCGCGCAACCGGCGCGCGGTGAGCGTGACGGTACGCTAGGGCGCGAGCGCTTCGTCGAGCATTCGCGCAAGCCGTAATCCCCCGCGCTGGACTTGGAGCCGGACAGCGGGAACCAGCGCCGCGATCTGCGCGTCTGAGAGGCGCGCCCTTTGGGGGACGGGCCCGCAGGGGTCGCCTCCCAGCGCGGTCGCATAGGCCACATCTCGCGCAACCGCCCAGCCTTCGCGACTCCAATCTTCGACGCTGCCCGCGGCTAGCCCAGGATCTGCAGCGGGCGCGATGCCCCGCGGCCCCGCAGGCGGCGTCGTGATGGCGCGTTCGGCGAGATAGCCGTCCCAGACGCTGTGCAGATTGAGCCGCCCCTCGGCGAGCCCATAGGCCGCCTTCACGTCGTTGCCGCCGCGATCAGATCGGTCCCCAGCATGAAGCGGCATATGCAGATCACCGACGAAATGGGCGAGGAAGGCCAGGGCCATCAAACGCTCGCGCGGCGGTACCTTAACATCGGCGAGCAATTTGGCGTTGCGCTCGATCTGGCGCGACACGCAGTGCCCGTCCTTGCACGCTGCAGTCAGATCGAACGGCTTGCAAACATCGACATTCTGGTAATGCCAGGAGAAGGCGTAATCGAAGCGCGCGCCAAGCGACTTGATGCAGTCCGGCCAATAAGCGGCGTCCTCCAGAGTCTTTAGCGGGCATGTCGGCGTTTCGACCGCTCGTTCGTGGCGAAGCAGTTTGCGGATTTCGGTCCGCGTCTCAGGCTTTACCTGCTGCCAGGCGATGGTGCCGATGGTCCGGTGCGCAAAATCCCACCAGGCTTGAGCCGGAGCGGGAACCAGCAGAAGAGTTAATGTAAACAGATGGCCTTTGAAGCGCATCCTGTGGCTATTGCGGCGATGCCCGCGATACCGCAACCTATGATGAAGCGTTCATTCAGCGGCGATGCCGCGAGCGATGCGCGCTCACGGCCTCTCCCCGGGCTTACTTGAACTTCACTTCCTGCAGAAGCATTGAGCCCATTTGCGTACGAATTTTGGTCCGATCCGCAGATTCTGCGTCAAGCTTAGTGTCGTCCCGCTTGAAGAAATCGCGGTAAGCCGCCTCACGGCGCTTGATCTCAGCCGCATCGGGCAAATTGGCATAAGTTGTGACCAAATAGAGGTCGGGTTCGCCCTCACGCGCATTGACGTTGGCGTAAACCTTATAATCCTTGATCCAGCCCTTGGACTTGGCGAACTCCTGCTGGCTGCGCCATTGGCCGGCGAGGAAAGTAAGATAAGCGATATCGCCGCCGTCGGCCACGTCGATCATTCCCATTTGAGTGTAGTCGCCGGGCACTGACGGATTGTTCTGCGCCGTTGCGGGCACCGCAAAAGCGATCAGCGCCGCAGCGCCCGCGACTTTAAATTTATTCATGCTAAATCCCCTGTTGGAGGCGCGCACTGGCCCGGAGCGGCCGATCACACGGCTCGTACCGCCGGGAGTTAAAAGTCTCGCTTTCCCGAGGGTAGGGCCAGCGTAGGGCAGAGCGAGGGAGAGTCAATCCTCGTCACCGTAGATCGCAACGAGGCGCTTGCCGTCGGCACTGGCCCGGCCACGATACATGCCGGGAGTGCTGAAGCTGAACGCTGCCTCTCCCCTGGGCGTCACTACGATCACCCCGCCGCTGCCGCCCAGCGCTTTGACTTCGGCCATCACCGCATCGGCAGCAGCCTGCACGTTTTCCCCGCCGATCCGCATCCGCGCGCAGATTTCGTGCGCGACGCCGGCACGGATGAAATATTCGCCGGCCCCGGTCGCTGAAACCGCGCAGGCGCGATCGTCGGCGTAGGTGCCCGCGCCGATGAGCGGCGAATCGCCGATCCGGCCCCAGCGCTTGCCGGTCAGCCCGCCCGTCGAAGTTGCGGCGGCGACATGGCCGTTTGCATCGCGCGCTACCGCGCCGACGGTGCCGTATTTCAGATGCACGTCGAAATGCTCGGCGGATGGCCGCGACTTGAGTTCATCGAGCTGACGGCGGCGCTCCTTGGTTTGAAAATATTCGGGCTTTTCCTGCGGCAGGCCCTGTTCGCGCGAAAACTGGTCCGCACCCTCGCGGCTGAGGAAGACATGCGGGCTCTTTTCCATTACCGCGCGGGCGAGACGAATGGGGTTCTTTGTCGCGCTGATCCCGGTCACTGCGCCGGCATCGCGCGTCGCGCCGTCCATGATCGAGGAGTCCATCTCGATCGTCCCCTGA
>CBDUBW010000100.1:0-8899 GCA_965365485.1 uncultured Aquisediminimonas sp. | reverse complement strand
CGATGGCAGCCAATTCGAGCTTTTCGGTGCGATTTCGGACTCGGATCAAGTAGCGCCAAGGGCGGCGTAGCGCTCGAGCACCGCTAAGGCGAGTTCGGCCCGACAAATCAGCAGATCGGGCAAATAAGTGTCAGCATTATTGTAGCGTAGCGGCGCGCCGTCCGCGCGGGACACATGCAGCCCTGCCGCCTGTGCTACCGCTACGGGCGCGCAATTATCCCATTCATATTGCCCGCCGGTATGGAGATAGATCTCAGCCTCGCCGCGTAGGACGGCCATCGCCTTGGCGCCCGCCGACCCCATCGCGACAAGCTCTGCGCCCATCGCCTCAGCTACCGCGACTGCTTCCTTCGCCGGCCGCGTGCGGCTGACCAGCATTCGCAGCGGTGTGTTGGCAAGCGCGAGCGGCGGCGGATCGCCAGAGCTCAGCGTCAGCCCCAACCCGGGCAGGGCAACAGCGCCGACGCTGGCGACGCCATCGATCGCGAGCGCGACATGGACAGCCCAATCGCTTCGCCCTTCGCTATATTCGCGCGTGCCATCAAGCGGATCGACGATCCAGACGCGATCGTAGCACAGCCGATCGCGGCTATCCTTTTCCTCCTCACTGAGGATGGCGTCGGCGGGACGATGCGCGCGTAGTTCAGCCATGAGCCACGAATTGCCAGCCTCGTCACCGGCCCTGCCTAACGCCGCGCCCTCATATTTTCCCGAGACCTGCAACGCGCGCAGCATCTCCCCCGCCGTGGCGGCGAGCCGTCGCGCGAGGTCGGTATCGCTTTCGCTCAAACGCGCTCGATGATGATTGCGGGGGCCATTCCGCCCGCCGCGCACATAGTGACGAGGCCGTAACGTCCGCCCGACCGCTCGAGCTCGTCGAGCGCGGTGCCGATCAGGATCGATCCGGTCGCCCCGATCGGGTGACCGAGCGCCATCGCGCCGCCGTTGATGTTGACCTTTTCGCGATCGAGATCGAGGTCACGAATGAATTTCTCGGCGACCACCGCGAAGGCCTCGTTTATCTCCCAAACGTCGATATCCTCCTTTGTCAGCCCGGCCTTTTCGAGCACCTTCTTGGCGGCAGGAACCGGCGCATTGAGCATCAATGTCGGATCGTCGCCCTGATTGGCGAAAGCGACCACGCGCGCACGTGGCTTGAGATTGTTCTTTTCGGCATATTCCTTCGAGGTGATCAGCAGCGCAGCGGCGCCATCGACAACGCCTGAACTGTTGCCGGCATGATGGAAATGCTTGATCTCCACGTCGGGATAACGACGGTTGATTTGTTTGCGGAACGATTTGCCCCCGAGATCAAAGTCAGCAAGGCCAGCAAAGCTCGGCTTGAGGGCGGCCAAGCCTTCGGCGGTCGTTTCGGGCCGCGGGAATTCTTCCCGGTCAAGCGCAACCGTGCCGTCGGGATTGTGGACTGGGACCACGGACTTGGCGAAGCGGCCTTCCTTGATTGCGCGATCGGCCCGCTGCTGGCTGACAAGCGCAAGCGCGTCGAGGCTCTCCCGGTCGATGCCTTCGATGGAAGCGATCGCGTCACCACAAACGCCCTGATGCGATTGGGGGTGAAGCTCGTCGAGTGCCTCATGACCCGAACCCATCCCCAGCGGTTTGAAGCCGGCATTGGCCTGTTCCGCTCCGTGCGCGGCGGTAAAGCTCATCATCTCGGTGCCGCCGGCGATGACGACATCTTCCATCCCCGACATCACCGACGCCGCGGCGAAGTTCACCGAGCTAATCCCGCCGCCACAGAAGCGGTCGAGCGTGGTGCCGCTGGCCTTGATGTCATAGCCTGCCGAAAGTGCCGCCATTCGGCCAAGGTCACCGCCTTGCTTGCCGACCTGTGTCGAGGTCGACCAAACAATGTCGTCGACCTCTTCCGTGTTCAGATTGTTGCGCTCTTTCAGCGCCTTGAGCACGGTCGCGGCAAGATGCTGGGGGTGGAGATGCGATAACGCGCCCTTGCCGGGCTTGCCAATTCCGCGTGGGGTGCGAACTGCGTCGATGATATAGGCTTCGGCCATAATGCTCTCCTGAAATCGTCAGGATGGCCTTGGCAGATGCTTTCCGTGCGCGTCAATGCCCGAACCATGGAGGCTTGCCGCGCTTGTTGGCGACGCCCGCCCACCATCCCGAAATGGCGTATCCCAGCTGCCGCCATGCGCCGCGTCTGCCGTAGCGGATGAGAGCGAGGATAAACGCTGCCGGTATTGCGGTGGCCAGCCGGGCAGGGGCGATGTCGCGCACCGTGTTCAGCTTGTTGCGCTCATCGAGGTAGATCGGAAGCCGCCCACGCGATGCGATCTCACCCGCTGATCCGGTGGTGGTGCCCTGATGATGCTTGACCCTTGCCGTCGGCGCGAGGGCGATGCGCAGGCCGCGCTTTTGTGCGCGCAAAGCCCACTCCACTTCCTCGCAATAAAGAAAATAGTCTTCGACCATCGGGCCGGCGACTTCGAGCCAGCGCCGCCCCACCAACATCGATGCACCCATGATGACGTTCATGCGGGGGTCTTCGACGATCGGTGCTGGAGCATTCGCGCCCAGCGCCTCAGTGCGTGCAAGCCAAGCGATGAATCGCGCGCCTGTGTTCTGTACACGGTCCTCGCTGTCTATCAGCACATTGCCGACTGCATCGGCTTCACCATGCCCGAGCACTTCACACATCGCGGCAAGCGCGGCAGGCTCGGGCACCGTGTCGGGGTTGAGGATCCACCACGCATCGGCATCGGGCCGGGCGGTAAGGACGCGATTGATCCCGCCAGCGTAACCCGGATTGTCGGGCGCCTCGATCATCGCGACGGGCTGGCCCTTCGGCAACGCTGAGGGGAGTTGGGTCGCGAGTGCGCGTGCCGCCGCTTCGCCGCCATTCTCGCAAATCAAGACTTCGAAATCCGCATGGGTTTGCCGTGAGAGCGCATCGAGGCAAGTTGTTATGTCGTCAGCGTTTTGGAAACCGACAATAATTACACAGACATGCATCACCTCTTAAGCCCGAGGGCTAGGCGATGGGCGTCGGCCATCCGCCACAAGCGAAGCCGGGCGAGGCAGCCGACGGCCCGAAGCTTTTCGATCGGAGACAGATTGGCTGCTCGGGCGACTTTCGGAACGTGAGCGACGATCGAGAGCGGCATTGCCCAAGCGCGCGCCAGCCATGTCAGCGTGTTGATCGGTGAACGCGGCCGCAGCGCGAAGGTCTCCGCCTGTATCCGCCGCCATTTGGCCGTGAGTTGCTGCCAGTTGGTGCGGGCAGGGTGTCCGACTTCCGCGTCCGCGGCGTAGCCGATCGCAAAGCCGGCGTCGCGCGCGCGCAGACACCATTCTAGGTCTTCGGACATGCCCGTCCTGAATGGACCGACCGCATCGAACGTTTCGCGCGAACAGAAGAGATTGGCGGTCACAGAGAAATGAAGCTGATCGACATAGCGCTCGTTATCGAATGCGAAAACGGTTTCGAACGCCTCTGCCGCGCTTCTGTTCGACAGATCGCGCACCAGGACCGTCATTCGCCCGCCGACAAGCGGGTGACACCGCAATGCCGCAACGCCGGCCTCGAGCCAACCGGGCGCTGGCACGCAGTCTGCGTCGGTAAACGCCAGTATCGAGCCCTGGGACGCCGCAACCGCCGCATTACGGGCTGGGCCGGCACCCGGCGTGGTTTCGACGACGACCCGCGCCCGATCGCGGACGACGGCTTCGATATCGCTTGCAGAAAATGGTGAGCCATTGTCTGCTATCACGATATCGAACCGCTCCCGCTTCATGGTCTGGCGTCCGAGCGCGTCGAGGCAAAGTTTTAGCCCAGCGAGATCATTATAGTGCGGGATGATGACACTGACCTCAGTCACGGTCTTCGCTTCGCAGGCTGTGCACGGTCGGTGCGATTACCATCGCCCGCGCTTTCTCCGCCTCGGCGAGCGCGTCGGTACCGAGCAGCCACCATTGGCTTGCTTCGATTGCTGCAATGGTTTCGGCATCGAACCGCATCCGCAATTGTTTCGCCGGGTTTCCCGCGACAACCGCGTAAGCCGGGACGTTCTTTGTAACGATCGACCCGGCTCCGATGATCGCGCCGCGACCAATAAAGGTGCAACCCGGCAAGATGACGCTGTTGTGGCCGATCCAGACATCGTCTTCGATCGTCAGACGCTCAGATACGATGCGATCGGCGGCGATCACGCCAAAGCGCGCCTCGTATGAAATCGGATGAGTTGTCAGACTGTCGAGAGGGTGGTTGGCATCGATGCGGCGAACGCTGTCGCCGAACGAGCAATAACGCCCGATCGTCATTGGCCCCGGCATGCGCCAGCGGTCGAAGCAGCCATAGCTGTACAGACCCACTTCGATGCCGTGATGCCGAGCGAAGTGACGCCGCAACGACAGGCTTGTCATCTGGCGCGATTTCCACCAGCGCCACCTCACGCGATATGCCGCGCTGCGCCAAAATCGGGTAAGCATCTTGAACAATTCCAACGGCCAGATCGACGGCGCGAGCGATACGCGCGAACATTTAAGCAAACCCCTTACCATCGGCCTTTTATGGCACTCGCCCAATTCGGGCAATCTCGGCGTCGGAGCATTGACGGTGGCGAATATGGCGCTGGTGCGCGAAGCGGCGGGCGATACGCCGGTACGCTTCGTGTTGCTGTCGTTCGTCGATCCCGGCCGCCGCTTCTACGCCGAGGTCGAGGGCGTCGAAGTGGTCTCGATCAATGGCAAGGCGATGCTGCCGGGCGGCGCGTTTTGGCGCGGCGTGCGCCAGTGCGACGCCGTGCTCGACATCGGGGCAGGCGACAGCTTCGCCGACATCTACGGCCGACGACGCTTCGCCTATCTTTGGGCGAGCAAGCTGATCGTGAGGCTATGCCGCGTACCGCTGATCTTCAGCCCGCAGACGATCGGGCCATTTACCGGGGCCACCTACAAATGGCTGGCCGGCCGCGCGCTCGGCTGGGCACGGATCGTGTTCGCGCGTGATCGCCTTTCGCTTGAAGCGGCGCGCAAACTCAACCCCCGCGCCCGCGTAGAGCAGGTGACCGATGTGGCGTTCGCCTTGCCCTATCGCGCCGCGCCGCGGAACCCTGCCGGGCCAATCAAAGTCGGCGTTAACGTCTCAGGGCTGCTCTTCAACGGCGGCTATGGCGGGTCCAATCAATATGGGTTGCAGATCGATTATGCCGCCTACACCCGTTCGCTGATCGCCCGCTTGGCCGCGCGCAGCGATGTCGAGATCAAATTGATCTGCCACGTCAATAGCGAGGCGATGGCTGCCGATGATGATGGCCGAGTCGCCGATTTGTTGAAGCGCGAGTTTCCCATTGTGAGACGGCTTCCCGATTTCGAGGGACCCAGCGCCGCCAAAAATGCGATTGCAGAGCTCGATTTTCTGATCGCGGGCAGGATGCACGCATGCATCGCATCCTTCTCGTCCGGCGTCCCATTCCTGCCTGTGGCCTATAGCCGCAAGTTCGAAGGCGTGTTTGGATTGCTCGGTTACGAGGCGATCGTCCCCGTGCGGGGGCTGAGTACGGAGCAGGCCGTCGATCACACTCTGGCGGCGTTCGAGAATCGAACAACGCTTGCTGATCAGATCGAGGCGGGGCGGGTAATGGCCGACGCTTTGCTTAACGTCTATCGAGAGACGATGGCGACACATTTGGAGGCCATGGTAAAAGCTGGTTAACCAGCTTGCATTGCCTGCAGGCAATCAGCATAAACCTCGCAGTAAAGAACAACTGATCGAGACCATGGCAGCTGCCGATATCTACAAGAGTGGCACCCGCACTTTCCGCACCACGATGGGTGTGTTCGTTGCGCTTGTCGCAGTTTCAGGCTTCCTGCCGCATCGCGAACGTGCACTGCTTCAGCTCGAAGCGGCGACCGGTCTCGTAGCTCGCACCATCGCCGATACGACTTTCCAGGCGCTGCCTGTGAATGCGCGAAGCGGCGGGGGTGCCGTGGGTCTGGCCGGCGTGCCAGCGTTGCGCGTTGCCGGGATCGCGGCGCCGCCCCCAGCTATTCCGGCGATCATTCTGCCGCCGGCCAGTGCACCAGCGACCTCGCCTCCCGCCGAAATTGTTCCACTGGGCAATGCCGGGCCGGTTGCAGGCGGCGGCACGGGTGGCGTCCTCGGCGACGATGCAGGCCCAACTCAGCTCGCATCGATCGGGGATTTGCCGGGGTTCGGCGGTGGAGGCGGCGGCGGCGGTGGCAGCATCAGCAACCCTGCCGACACCAGCACCGGCGGCACAGGTTCGACCTCGACCGGCGGCGATACAGGATCAACAGGGGGCACAACCACCAGCACCGGCGGGACCACGACCAGCACCGGTGGAACTACGACCAGCACCGGTGGAACCACGACCTCTACCAGCACGGGCGGCGATACGACGAGCACCAGCACCGGGGGCGATACCAGCACGGGTTCGACGAGCACGGGCGGCGATGTCACCAGCACTGGAGGCACAACGACTTCGACCTCCACAGGCGGTGTCACGCCTGTCGATCCGGTGCCCGAGCCCGCAACCTGGGTGATGATGATTTTGGGCTTTGGCTTTATTGGTGCGGCATTGCGGAAGGCACGGCGGCCAGCGCTCGCCTAACGCAGGATCAGCGTATCGCCATCGATGGTCACGGGGCCGAGCCGTCGCAACAAATCCTGGCCAAGCAGCGGCGCTGGAAATTCGATATCGGCCACCACCACTTCGACGCGATCGAAATACTGCGAGGCGACGGTGACATCGTCGATCGTCGCGCGGTCGTACCGCAAGCGGCCATCGAGCATCTCGATCGTTCCGCCGTCATTATGCAGACGCAATTTGTCCGACCGAACGAAGCCGCGTGGCAGCACGGTGCGGGTGGCGCCGGTATCGAGCGCCATATGCAGCGTCTGGCCTCCGATGCTGACTGGCACATAAAAAAGCCCGTCGGCGGCGCGGGCTATGCGCATGCCACTGCCCGCGGTCGCGGCGGCAGTTCCATAGCTGCGCGAAGTCTCCGCGACCGGAGCGTCGAACCCGAGTAGTCCTCCCGCAAAGGTCAGCGGTGCAACCGCATACAGAAAGAGTTTGTCAAGCACGACATGCCCGTAACCCGAGACCGATAAAATCGGAGTGAGCGCAGGTGGTAAATGCGATCTTAGCTATGTCTTGGCGAGTGAGACAGCTTTGTCGCTCTCGCGCTCGATCTTGCGCGCACGCCGCCGGCAAAGAAACGCGAACAGCGCAGCAGACACGGCGAAAAGCGCAACTTCGCCGAGTAGCACCAAAATCGGGCGATCGGCCGACTGCGCGTCGCGGAAAAGGACGGCGCTCTCCGGGGCGACGGCCATGCGATTGATGCGGTACATTTGCGCGAATTCAGATGGCAGCGCGTCGCTGCGCAAAAGCCCGGTGGTGCTTTCCGGAAAGCGTTGCGCCTGCGGATCATCGATTTCGACGAATAGATTGAACGCACCGTTCGCGTCACGCCCCACGGGCACGAAATAATAGGTCCGCGACGAAAAGAGCACGTCTTCCGTGTAGAGGCCGACTGGGCCAAGTGCCCTGATGCCTTCAAGCCGGGTCGGGCCCGGCGTGAAACTGGCGCCTTGAGCCTGCGACAGGTTGGCGATCCGGATCGATGCGCTGTCGCGCGGCGCCCGCAAATAGTGGATGAAGACACCGATCGCGACGATGGCAAGCACGCCCGAAGCGATCCCCAGGAACATGCCCGCGCTGCGCCAGCGAAAAGCGAGGCGCGAAAGCGTGACCGGCGGCGTTTCCTTGCGCGCGCGGCGTCGTACCAGCACCAGCAGCGACCAGATCAGCGCCACTAGCCCGGCGAAGAGGATTATGGTGAACACCGGGAAATAGCGGCCGAAGCGGACGAATTGCCACTCGGCGAGCGACCGCATCAATCCCGAATAACTCACCGCCTGGATGAACAAGATCGCCACTGCCGCGGCGACAATCAACAGCAACCAACGACCGGCAAAATTACGCCCCGGCTTTTCCATTTTATCTGCAACCCCTGCCATTGGGCGCAGCTTAAGGGCAGGTGGCCGCGTCGTCCAGCATCAAGGACGCCACAGCCGCGCGCTGTTCTCGTCCGCGCCTGCCATGCGCCCGAATCGCCCGGTGTCGATATCAGAACGAACGATCCGCGCAGGCACGCCAGCGACGATCGAGCGCGGTGGAACGTCTTCCATGACCACCGCCCCCGCCGCCACGATCGAATTGTCGCCGATGGTGACGCCGGGCATCAGGACCGATCCGCCGCCTATGAAGCAACGGCTGCCGACGCGCACCGGCATGATGCTGCCGCTTCCCGCTTCGCGCGCGACGATCAGGGTCTTGAACGCCACCAGCGATTCCGCGCCGATCGCGATCGTGCCCCGCCGCCCCGCGATCATTCGCGCGGTGAGCGAAACGCTGGCGCTGGGCGCGATATCGATCCCGTAGCGAAGCCTGAGCCAGCGCTTCCGCCACCCCGTCACCACGCCCCGCAGCGCGCGAAGTTGGTTAAGAGATGTCAGACGCTTCATGAAGCCTGCCGGATGAGTTGATTCGGGCCCGAAACAGCCATAGGGGCGGGCAATGCCACAGCGCCAGCGCCCAGGGTTCCGGCGATCCCCGCGTCAGCGGTTCCAGGGGTTGGTGAGGCGATACATCTGGAAAATGGACGTGCATCCGAGCGCATGGATAGCCCCCACGGCGCTGATCGATCGCACCTGGCCCAAGGGCGTCCATATCGGCGAAGGATGCGTGATCGGCGATGAGGCAGTGATCCTGACGCATGATCTGACGCGCGGCCTGTACCTCGACACACGCATCGGCGATCACAGCAGCATCGGCGTGCGCGCGATCGTGCTTCCGGGCGTGACCATCGGCAAACATTGCGCGATCGCGCC
>CBDUBW010000099.1:0-9002 GCA_965365485.1 uncultured Aquisediminimonas sp. | reverse complement strand
TTGCGACCCCTGCGATGTCAACACAGTGCTCTACCACTGAGCTACACGCCCACTCTGCGCGCGCTGTTAGCGGCGGGTCAGCCTGCGCGCAAGCGGTTCAGTTGAGGCCGGAAGCGGCTTCCGTCGCGAAGACGCGATCGACTTCCATCACCAAGTCGCGGAGGTGGAACGGCTTTGAAAGCACCTTGGCATTGGGCACCGCGCGTCCGGCCTTGAGCGTCACCGCCGAAAATCCGGTGATGAACATTACCCGCAGCCCCGGCGCTTCGAGTGCGGCCTTCTGCGCGAGTTCGATACCGTCCATCTCGGGCATGACGATATCGGTCAGCAGCAGATCGAACGCCTCGCCGCTCTTGATCAGCGCGAGCGCCGCAGTGCCGCGATCGACGCTTTCGACGGCATAACCCGCCCGCGTCAACGCGCGCGCGAGAAATTCACGCATGACGTCATCATCTTCTGCAAGCAGAATGCGGATCATCTTCAGTTCCCGTGACATGCGGCCAACCCGCCCCCCGGCGTGGGGCGATGTATGACGCAATTGCTTAAGAATTCCAGCAGGATTGCACCTGCAATCGCGGTTAACGCTAGGCCGGACGGAGGACAGGCGTTAGGCGACGGCGATGTCCGCGTTTACGCTCCACGGCCCGGAAACGCCGCGCCACCCGGTGCTGATCACCGTGCCGCACGCCGGGCGGCTCTATCCGGCGGCGATGGCGCGCGATTGCCGGCTGCCGATCGCGCGGTTGCGCGTGCTCGAGGATCGTCACGCCGACAGCCTTGCCAATCACGCTTTCGACAATGGCTTTCAGGGCGTGGTCGCGACGGTCGCGCGCGGCTGGATCGATCTAAACCGCGACGTGCGCGAATATGATCCCGGCCTGATCGATGCGCCTACGGGCCTGACGCCGGTCATGACGCGAAAAGTGCGCGGCGGGCTCGGGGTCATCCCGCGTCGGATTGGCAATGGCGGAGAGATTTGGAGGCGGCGGATCGCAGCGGAGGATTTCGCGGGGCGTATAGCCGGCGTGCATGCGCCATATCACGCCGCGATCGAAGCGCGGCTTTCGGCGATCGTCGCGCGCTTCGGCGCAGCGGTGCTGATCGATCTCCACTCGATGCCTTCGCTCGATCGCGGCCGCGACGGCGACGCACCCGATATCGTCATCGGTGACCTGTTCGGGAAAATGGCGGCGCCTTGGGTTTCGGCTCTGGCATGCAGGATTGCGCGCGAACGCGGCTTCACACCCGGGTTGAACGCGCCTTATCCGGGCGGTTTCACCATCTCACGCCACGGGCAACCGGCGCGCGACGTTCACGCCATCCAGATTGAGATTGATCGCAATCTCTATCTCGATCGCGAACGCACCGGGCCGGGGCCGGGGCTGGCGCGCGTCGAAGCGTTTGTCGCAGCGCTGGCGATGGCGCTTGCCTCGGAAATCGAAGCGCAATCTTTGCCGATCGCGGCCGAGTAGTCAAAAAAATAGCCGCCCCGCAATTTCTCGCGGAGCGGCCAAGGTTCAGGGAGGAGACGCGCCCAAGGGCGCGTCCGAAACGGCGTCACGAAAGGGGGGGAACGCTCCGCCGTCTCGATCCCGATATAGGACATGGAAAAACGCGTTACAAGTGGTGTCGCGTGCGCGCTGCGATCTTCAACCTGATCCAACTAAGCGGCAATTGCCCCCTGCGGCACCTTGCCCTGCTGCATCTGCCGCCCGAAAATCTCACGCATCAGGCTCAGCGAGAAAAGATGCGCGTGAACCAGCGGCAACAGTCCCGATTTCATCATTTTGCGCAACGAATCACCGCGCATGTCGCGCAACTTGTCTTCGTTGATCATCTGGAAGCCACGATAGACAAACGGCTGATCGCGACCGTCCATCTGGATCGAGACTTCGCCGTCCATCAGCAGTTTCTGATCGATCAATTCCTTCATGAACGCGCCGGTCCGCTGCCCCGCCTGTTCGAACTGCTCGCAGAATTGCAGGATCGACTGCACCGCCTGGCTGGGCTTGCCATCCTCGAAAAGCGGCTCGCCATCCTCGAACGGCCCGATCGCGCCGGCACTGGGATCAAAGCAGAGCGACAATTCCTCGGCATCCTGCCGCAACTTGGCGAGCAGGAAAGGGTAGCGCCGGACATAAGCAGGCACGTAAACCTGATCGATCAGCTTCCCTTCTTCATCGACATAGGTGTTGACGCCCTCGTTAAGCCCCATCAGCGCCAGCGGCACCGGCTCCGGCCCGGCCGAGAAGATGATCGGATAGTAACGCTGCGCCATCGCGAACTCATCGACGGTGACGGGGATGGCGTGCTGCTTGGCGAGAAACGGCGCGGTTTCGCTGCGGCGCGCTTTCCAATCGCCATGTTCGACTGAGGAGAGCGGCGCAAGATCGTTGAAAAGAAGCGGCAGGTTATTGGCATTTGGCGCGCTGGCCATGGAAGACTCTCCCGGGGAAAAACAGCGCCCGCCCTTATGCGGTGGGTGGGGCGGGTGCAAGCTTGTCCTGAGCGAAGTCGAAGGTCATCACGGCACCAGCTTACCCGGGTTCATGATCCCGTGCGGATCGAGCGCCGCCTTGATCGCACGCATCGCGGCGATGCGCGAGGGTGGGGAGAGCCGCGCCAGCTCGCCGCGTTTCATCTGGCCGATGCCGTGTTCGGCCGAGATCGAGCCGCCTGCCGAGACGACCTGGTCATAGACGAAGTGGCTCGCCTCAGCGCCCGCGCCTGCGCGCCAGGCGGCGACATCGCCGTCCGACAGTTTCGGTGCGCGAACATGAAAATGGACATTGCCATCGCCCAGATGGCCGAACGCACTCGCCGTCACGCCCGGGAACCGGGCTTCGACCGCACGCGCGGTCTCGACCATGAAATCGGGCATGGTATCGACAGGCACCGAAATGTCATGCTGGATCGCAGGCGCGCTCGCCCGTTCGGCCTCCGAGATCGAATCGCGCAGCCGCCAAAAGTCCCTGCCCTGGCGTTCGTTCGCCGCGACGACCGCATCCTCGCAAAGCCCTGCCTCCAGGGCCTGCCCGAGCAGCGCTTCGAGACCCGCTTTGGCCTCGTCGCCGACATATTCGACCAGCACGTGCCAGGCATGATCGCCGCCAAGCGGCGGGCGCGCTCCCGGGATATGCGCGACCACCAGCGCAAGCGTCTCTCCCGGCAGGACTTCGAAGCTTTCGACCGCCGCGCCGCTCCGCGCTTCGCACCAGCGCAGCAGCGCCAGCGCCGCATGCGGACTGGTCACCCCGATCCAGCCCACCGCGCTATCGACCGGCAACGGCACGATCCTGAGCGCCGTTGCCGTCACGATCCCCAGCGTGCCCTCCGCCCCGACCAGCAGCTGGTCGAGATCATAGCCTCGGGTATCTTTCTTCAGGACCGATAGCCCCGAATGGAGCGAGCCGTCGGGCAGCACCGCCTCGACCCCGAGCACCAGCCGCCGCATCGTTCCAAAGCGTAGCACCTGCGTGCCGCCCGCGTTGGTCGAAGTCAGCCCGCCGATTGTCGCGCTACCCTTCGCGCCAAGCGTCAGCGGGAAGCGCATCCCCTCCCCCGCCGCCGCGTCGTGAAGGTTCGAAAGAATCACCCCCGCCTCCGCGACCGCGATCCCCGCGTCGGCATCGATCCGCCTGATTGCGTTCAAGCGCCGTGTCGAGATCAACAGCGCCGAGCCGTCCTCCGGCGGCGTCGCTCCGCCAACCATCCCACTATTGCCGCCCTGAGGCACCAGCGGGGTGCGATGCTCCGCGGCGATTGCGACGCAGCCCTGCACCTCTTCCACCGATGCCGGGAGCAGCATCGCCCGCGCCGCGCCGTGATAGATGCCGCGCCAATCGATCAGCGCCGGCGCGAGTTCATCGGGATCGTCGCGATAGCCTTTTGGCCCCAGCAGGTTCGCAAAGGCCGAAAGCGCGGCGTCGGAAACCATTGACCGTCCCTCATTGAAACGCCGCCCGCGATTGATGAACGGCGAATTAATCCCGTGTTCAATCTTCGCCCGCCATGCGACCCGGCGATGAGTTGTCCCGGATGAGTATCGCCGCTTATGCCGCGCTTTCGATCGCTGCAAGCGGTGGGGGCGAACTGCCTCCGCGCGACTCCGTCATCCTGGCGCAGCTGACGATCCAGCGCCGCGCGATTATTCGGGTTCGCCCCGCAAACAACCTCCCCCCGCCGACCAAGTTCAAGGAAAAGAAAGCGCCCAGCTGCATTCGCTGGTCGCTGATGGCGGCGGCTATGGTCTCGAGCCGGACGACCATCGACCTCATAATCAAGGGCGGCACACGCTACCGCGTCAAGCTTGAAAAGAGCTGCCAGGCGATCGACTTTTATTCGGGCTTCTACGTGCGCCAGACCGGCGACGGCCAAATCTGCCGCGATCGCGATTCGATTCACAGCCGATCGGGCGGCATGTGTGAAATCGATGATTTCAAGACGCTGGTGCCGGATCACAAATAGCTGATTGCACGGCAGTGCCGCGCTTCATAAGAGCGCGGCGATGCAGACGCCCATCGCATTGCTGCTTGCTTTCCTAGCGCTATTTTCTCGTACATTGGCGCCTGCGGGATGGATGCCATCGAGCACGCCCGGGGGCACGCCAGTCTTCGCGCTTTGCAGCGAGGGCGCTGCCGCAACGGGGTGGCTGGACGCCGCAGGCAAGATCCATAAGCAGGGCGATGATCCGGAGAGCGCCGACGAAGAGGATTGCGCCTTCGCCGCGACCGCTCCGCTCGCCCACCTTGTCTCCCAGCCGCGGCTTGCAGGACCGGCCCCGCACGCGTCCGAACCCCCAATCACGCGAGATACGGCGTCGCCGGGACGCGGCCTCGCCGCACCGCCGCCCCCCGCCACCGGCCCGCCCGCTTTGGTCTGACGCCGCCGGTCGCGCTGCTGCGTGGCCATGCATGCTCTCAGATCGGACTATTTTCCATGACCAATATCCCCGTTCGAGGTCCGGTGCCTGCGCGCCCCGCCTCATCCGCCCCTGCGGCGATGGGCGCGATCCACCGCACCATTTGGCGCTGGCATTTTTATGCCGGGCTGTTCGTCATCCCGCTTATTCTCATCCTCGCGGTCACAGGCGCGATCTATCTGTTCAAGCCGCAGATCGAGGCGTGGGAGGAAAGTGCCTGGAAAGGCTTCGCAACTACGGGCTCAGTAACGCCGAACGCGCAGGTCGAAGCGGCGATGGCCGCGCACCCCCGCGCGCGCTTCGCGCATTATCGTCTGCCCCGGGCTCCTGGCCATGCGGCGATGGTCCATCTGGGTGATGGCGAACGCATGCTCGATGTCTTTGTTTCGCCGCAAGGGAAGGTGCTCGCCAGCCTCGATGCCGAGAACAGAATTGCTGCTTTCATCCGCCGCGTGCATGGCTCGCTTCTGATCGGCGAACCCGGCAGTTGGATGGTCGAGCTGGCGGCCTCCTGGGCGTTCGTGATGCTGCTGACCGGTCTCTATTTGTGGTGGCCGCGCGGGGGCGGGTTGGCGGGCGTATTGTGGCCGCGCCTCCTCCGCGGCCGAAGGCTATTCTGGCGCGATCTTCATGCGGTTACCGGTTTCTGGGTCGCCGGGCTGGCGCTGGTGCTGCTCGTCTCCGCGCTGCCCTGGACCAGTGTCTGGGGGGAGGGATTTTCGGTCGTGCGGGAAGAACTGAAGATGTTGGGTGGCAAACGCGACTGGAAAGTCCACTCCGGGCACGATCACGACGCGATGATGCAGCGTATGGCCGCCGGAAAGCCGCTGCCCTCGCTGTCGCAGATCGTCGACAGGGCGAGGCGCGAGCGATTGCCCTACCCCGTGCTGGTCGAGCCGCCGGGCGAGGACATGGTGTGGACTGTCAAATCTGCATCGCAGAACTTACCCGCTAACCGCACCATCACTTACGACATGGCGAGCGGGGCTGAGCTTTCGCGCACCGGCTTCGCGGATAAGCATCCCATCGACCAAGCGGTGCTCTATGGCATTGCCTGGCATGAGGGGCATTTGTTCGGCTGGGTCAACCAACTTATCGGCCTGCTCACCGCGATTGCCTTGATGGCCATGGTGGTTTCAGGCTTCGTGATGTGGCGGCGGCGCAAGCCCGACGCGGGCCTCGGCGCCCCCCCGCCTTTGACCGCTAGAATGACGGGAGCGGTCGTTATACTGGTGCTGCTTGCCGCTTTGCTGCCGCTCCTCGGGGCATCACTCCTGCTTCTGTTAGTGTTCGATCGCTTCGCCTTGCCCAGATGGCCCAGAGCGGCTCGCTGGCTAGGTGTTGGTATCGCTTGACCCTATAGAGGAAGTGTCCTATCTAACGAGCTAGGATGTTCGCGGTTTGGTAGGGAGGAATGATTTTCGACGGGACGTACCCGTCAACTTCGTCAACTTTGGATCAAGTCGCGCGTCAGGATCGGAGACGTCGAGGGGCTGAACTTACTGAACTTTGAACAGCGCGGGCACAGCCGGCCCCGCCGCCTTCCCTTCACGGCCCCCACACGCTAAGGGGCCGGTCTTGCGGTTCTTCGCTGCGCCGCGCCCCTCTCGATATGGACTGTGAATGAGCTTCGCCGATCTCGGCCTTTCCGATGAATTGCTCCGCGCGGTCGGGGAATCGGGCTACGACACCCCCACCGCGATCCAGACGCAGGCGATCCCCAGCGTGCTGATGATGCGTGATTTGATCGGCATCGCGCAGACCGGCACAGGCAAAACCGCCGCGTTCGTGCTGCCGATGATCGACGTACTCGGCAATGGCCGCAGCCGCGCGCGGATGCCGCGTTCGCTCATCCTCGAACCGACCCGCGAGCTCGCGGCGCAGGTCGCCGAGAACTTCGACAAATACGGCAAATATCACAAGCTCAGCATGGCGCTGCTGATCGGCGGCGTGCAGATGGGCGATCAGGTCAAGCGGCTCGAAAAGGGCGTCGACGTACTCATCGCCACCCCAGGGCGGCTGATGGATCTGTTCGATCGCGGCAAGATTCTGCTCACCGGCTGCAATTTGCTTGTGATCGACGAGGCCGACCGCATGCTTGATATGGGGTTCATCCCCGATATCGAGACGATCTGCACCAAGCTGCCCGCGCAGCGCCAGACCTTGCTATTTTCGGCGACGATGCCCGCGCCGATCAAAAAGCTCGCCGACAAGTTTCTGACCAACCCCAAGACGATCGAAGTCGCGCGCCCCGCGAGCAAGAATCTCAGCATCACGCAGATGCTGGTTCCCGTCGCCGATGCCCGCAAGAAGCGCGAAGTGCTCCGCACACTGCTTGAGCGCGAACAGGTTTCGACCGCAATTGTCTTCTGCAACCGTAAGACGACCGTGCGCGATCTCGCCACCAGCCTTAAGCGCCACGGCTATAAGGCGGGCGAAATCCATGGCGATATGGAACAGGCGGCGCGGATCAAGGAACTCGATCGGTTCAAGGCGGGCGATATCGACATCCTTGTCGCATCGGACGTCGCGGCGCGCGGGTTGGACGTCAAAGGCGTCAGCCACGTCTTCAATTTCGACGTGCCCTGGCATCCCGACGATTATGTTCACCGCATCGGCCGCACCGGCCGCGCAGGCGCGACGGGGAAAGCCTTCACGCTCGTCGCAGGCGCCGATGCCGAGGCAGTCGACAATATCGAGAAGCTGACCGGCGGCGCGATCGAGCGGCTCGAGCTTGAACCCGCGTCCAAGCCTGCGCGCGAGGACAAACCGCGCGAGGCCCGTGCGCCACGCGAACCGAGAGCCGCCCGCGCACCTCGGGAGGAGCGCGAAACGCGTGAAATGCGAACGCCCCGCGAGCCGCGCGCACCGCGACCGGCGCGCGCCGAAAGCCGTCTGCCTCCGCCTCCGCGCGACGATGGGCCGGACGAAGGCTGGAATGGGCCGATCCCCGATTTTCTCGGGGTCAAGCTGAGCTAGGCTTTCTTCAAGCTTCCCGGCTTATGCGCCGCCTCGCCGCCCGATTTGTCGGACTTGACGATATATTCGGGATTGTCCTTCGAGGCCTTGACCTCGTGACCCTTGATCTTGGTCGGGCTCGTGACCTTCTTGACGACCTTGCCCACCGAATGCCCGCCTGAGCTGTCCCACTCGACCTTGTCGCCTTTCTTGAACGTCTTTTCTTTAGCCACATCATTGCTCCTGCGCTCGATAGCGAGGCAACGGCTAACGCAGGTCCGGGTTCCGCTCAGACCGTTTCGGCATAGCTGATAAGGGCTTCCAGCGCCGATCCTGTCGGCGGCCCTGCCTGCCGGTCATGCCCCCCCGTTCGCAGCACCTCGTTCCAGAGGTGGACGCACAATGCTCTCGCGGGAAGTTCGAGCCGCTCGCCGGGTTTGAGGATGTGCAGCAGCCACCCGGCTTTGCGGTGGTGGATCGGATAGAAGATTTCGGCCGGCTGAACATGGCCGTGAAGGTCGAACTCATGCGCAAGTGCGGTAAGCAAATGCGGACCCGTCAGGCCCCAGACGCCGACGCCTTGTAAGCGCTCCGCAACTTCGATGGCGCGGGCGAGCGCCGGGTGCTTGCGCGGCATTCCCAGCACCGCGGTGTTGATGAAGCTTCCGTCCTGCCATCCGATAGTCCACTCGCGCTCGGGCCAGTCCGACGACAGGCAAATGACGTCGCTGTCAATCCAGACCATCCCCGTTTTCTCAATCATGACATATCGAAACAGGTTGGAAAATTGCGTGACGGTGCCGTGGTGCACGCCGCCTTCGACGTAGAACAACTGATCGCGCGGCAGGATCTCGGCAGCGTCCCTGCCGAGCACGCCGGGCGGCAGGTCCAGCGGCTCATACGAATAGACCGACAGCTCATGCCCATGCCGCGCGAAAGAGCCAAGGCAGGCACGCTCCTGCCGGCTCAATTTGCCGTCGTAGAAGGATGCGAAACGGGGCATGAATCGGCCCGGCGGCGGCTCAAGCAGCGACCGGGCCGGAGTTCCCGATCAAACGACGCCGTAAGCGAGCATTGCGTCGGCGACCTTCTTGAAGCCGCCGATATTGGCGCCGCGGACGTA
>CBDUBW010000098.1:0-9002 GCA_965365485.1 uncultured Aquisediminimonas sp. | reverse complement strand
AGCCACGGCGCCGACGGACTGAAGCAGGTCGCCGAGGATGCGGTGCTCAACGCCAATTACGTTCTTCGCAGCCTTGAGGATGTGCTCGAAGCGCCGTTCGCGCAAAGCGGGCCGTGCATGCACGAGGCGCTCTTCACCGATAACAACCTCGCCGACGGTTTCACCACGCTCGACGTTGCCAAGGGGCTGATTGACGAGGGCTTCCACCCGATGACGGTCTATTTCCCGCTCGTCGTCCACGGTGCGATGCTGGTCGAGCCGACCGAAACCGAAAGCAAGGCTGGACTCGATCAATTCATCGGCGCGCTGCGGAGCGTGGCGGAACGAGCTAAAGCTGGCGATGCGGCGCTCAAGTCCGCGCCGCACATGGCCCCGCGACGGCGGCTCGATGAGACGCTCGCGGCAAGAAAACCCGTGCTCGCTTGGCCGCGTGACTGAGCCCCCGCTCTACGGTTGCATCGAAGCGGGGGGAACCAAGTTCGTCCTCGGAATAGTACGCGGGCCGGACGAAATCCTGGCGACAGCACGTGTGCCGACAACGACCCCTGCTGACACTCTCGGCGCGGTCGAGGCGTGGTTCGCGTCGCAGCCGCCGATCGCCGCTTTGGGCATCGCCTGTTTCGGCCCGGTCGAACTCCGCACCGATGATCCGCGTTGGGGCTTCATCACCGAAACAACCAAGCCTGGCTGGTCGGGCACCGAGGTCGCAACGCGTTTAGGAAAAGCGTTGGGTGTGCCGGTAGGATTCGACAGCGACGTCAACGGCGCGGCGCTCGGCGAGCATCGCTGGGGGGCGCTGCAGGGGTGCGGTACCGGCGTCTATGTGACGGTCGGCACCGGCATTGGCGGCGGCGCGGTGATCGGTGGCGTGCCGCTGCATGGCGCGCCGCACCCTGAGCTTGGGCACGTCCTGCCGCAGCGGCACCCGGATGATGACTTCGCGGGCGTGTGCCCTTTTCACAACGCGTGCTATGAGGGGCTGGTCAGCGGACCCGCAATCAAGGCGCGCTATGGCGTTTCGCTATCAGAGCTTCCCGGCGACCACTCTGGCCATGCAATAATCGCCTGGTACCTCGGTCAACTCGCGGTCGCGATCCAGGCGATGCTGGCGCCGCACCGCATCGTCATGGGAGGCGGGGTGATGGCGACGCCGGGCTTGCTCGAGCGCGCCCGCGAATCAGCGCGGACGCTGGGCGGCGGCTACTTCAAGCCGGAGCTCGTCGCGCCGGGACTGGGCGATCGATCGGGGCTGCTGGGCGCATTGGCGCTGGCGATCGGCGCCAGCGCCTAAACACCAATTAGCGCTTGCTGAACTGGAAGCTCTTGCGCGCTTTCGCCTTGCCGTACTTCTTGCGCTCGACCGTGCGGCTATCGCGGGTCAGGAAGCCCGCTGCCTTGACGACAGCACGCAAGCCGGGCTCGTACTTGGTCAGCGCCTGCGAAATACCGTGCTTGACCGCGCCCGCTTGACCGGAAAGTCCGCCGCCCTTGACGGTGCAGACGACATCGAACTGATCCTTGCGGTCGGCCACACCAAAGGGCTGGTTGATCACCAGCCGAAGCGTCGGGCGCGCAAAATAGCTGTTCTGATCGCGACCGTTCACGATAATCCGCCCGGTGCCGGGCTTGATCCAAACGCGCGCGACGGCATCCTTGCGGCGACCGGTGGCGTAAGAGCGACCCTGAGCATCGACTTCACGCTCACGCAGGGGCGCTGCGATCTGAACGGGCGCAGCAGGCGCCGGCGCAGACTCTTCGGCGGAAGGCGCCGCGGTCGGAGCCGGTGCCGCAGTCTGCTGGGTGAGCGCGCCCAGATCGGCGAGCGACTGACGAGTATCTTCGGCCATTAGGAAGCCACCTTGTTCTTGCGGTGCATGCCGCCAATGTCGAGAGTTTCGGGGTTCTGCGCGCCGTGCGGATGCTCTGTTCCGGCAAAGATGCGCAGGTTGCGCATCTGCTGACGCCCGAGCGGTCCGCGCGGGATCATCCGCTCAACCGCCTTTTCGAGAACACGGCCGGGGAAGCGGCCTTCAAGAACCTTCGCCGCAGTCACCCCTTTGATCCCACCGGGATAGCCGGTGTGGCGATAATAGACCTTCTGCCCGGCCTTATTGCCCGTGAAGCGAATCTTATCAGCGTTGATGACGATGACATTGTCACCGCAATCGACATGCGGGGTGAAGCTCGGCTTATGCTTGCCGCGCAGCACATTGGCGATGATCGTCGCCGCGCGACCGACCACCAGCCCGTCGGCATCGACCAGATGCCATTTCTTCTCGACCTCGGCCGGCTTGGCCGATTTGGTCGTCTTCATCAGAGCCTTCATGGCGCGATTGACCTTGTTTCGAAGCAAAGCGCGACCCCGTACAGGAGCCGCGCCGATGCGCGCCAATTGCAGCCGATTGACTGGAAGTCAAGGTTTGTGGCGGGTTTGCTGACGGGTATTCGGATACCGGCTATATTTCGAAGCGAGTAGCCGTGAGCGTTTCCGAGATCTCCCAGAGCTTCGCGGCTGCCTCCGGGTCACAGGCATTCGCCATAACCCCGGTGGCGTTGCCGATCCCGTCGTCCGTCAACTCGGCGATGTCACAATTCTCGCAATAGACCCCGCCCATTCCGTCGAGCTGCGGCGAGGTTGCGGCCCAGACCGTCGTCGCAGCGCCCTGTTCGATGCTTTTGAACTTCAGACCCGCTGCGCGGCGCTTGGCGAACATGTCGATGTCCTCTTGCGTCAGATAGCGGCCGAGATTGGTGTTGATCCCGCCAGGATGAACCGAAAAGGCGCGGACGCCCTTCGCCTTCGCCAAGGCATCGAGATGCACCGCGAACAACGCGTTGCTGGTCTTAGCCTGTCCATAGGCTTCCCACTTGTCATAGGCGCGGCGCTCGTAATTCGGGTCTTCGGCGTGAAAGGCGCTGCGCTTGTGCGCGAGGCTCGACAGCGCGACCACCCTCGCTCCCGTCCCAGCCGCGGCAACGAGCGGCCACAGCCGCGCGGCAAGTTGAAAATGGCCGAGATGATTGGTCGCGAATTGGCTTTCAAAGCCGCGCGCATCCCGGGTCAACGGATTGGCCATGATTGCAGCGTTGTTGATGAGGATGTCGAGCTTGGACGTCTCCTTCGCGACCGCGTCGGCGCAGGCGTCGATCGAGGCTGGATCGTCAAGCGACAGCGCAACGATCGTCGCAAGATCGCCCAGCACCTCGCGCGCAGCTTTTGGCCGCCGCGCCCCCACGATCACGCGCGCATCGGCGGACGCGAGCGCTTTCACCGTCTCGGTGCCGATGCCTGAATAGCCGCCGGTGACGAAGGCGGTCTTTCCGCTCAAGTCGATGCCTGCGATCGCCTCGGCGGCCGTCGTCTCGAACCCGAAGCCCGATCCTATCGCTTTCTGCTTGGTCATTTCCCAACCTCTCGTCTTCCCAAGACATGAGCGCCCCAAGCCACGCTAGCAACCAGCAGCGCCCCGACCGCCTGATGCAGCACCGCCAGGCTGAGCGCGACGCCGCTCATCACCGTGGCGATACCGAGCAGCACTTGCACCCCGAAAGCGGTGTGAATTGCAATTGACGCGCTACGCCCGCCTGCGCGCTTGACGTGCCTTGCCATAATGACGAGCGCCGCAACCGCGACCCAGGCCCACCAGCGGTGAATCCAGTGGATCAAGAACGGGTCGTTGGCGGTGGCCTGAAGCAGGCCGCCCGGCGGCAGGTCCGGAAGCAGCCGTCCGTTCATCAACGGCCAATCATCGGCGGCGAGTCCAGCGTTCAGGCCCGCAGTCCAGGCGCCGAACAGCAGTTGCACGAACAGAATCGAAGCCGTCGCAGCCGACAGGCGGGTGAGCCGCGCCGGACGCGATGCCGGATCGCGCGCCAGCCGCATGAGATCGAGCGCCGTCCAGATCAAGGCTGCAAGAATGAACAGCGCAAGCAGAAGATGCACTGCGAGACGAAAATGGCTGACATCGGTGCGATCGGCGAGACCCGAAACGACCATCCACCAGCCGATCGCGCCCTGTAGTCCGCCGAGCATCAGCAGCACCGCCAGCCGCCAGCCATAGCCTTTGGGAATTGCGCGTTTCCATGCGAACCAGGCGAACGGCAGGGCAAAAGCAAGGCCGATCAATCGTCCGAGCAACCGGTGCGCCCATTCCCAGAAATAGATGAATTGAAAATCGTCGAGGCTCATGCCGCGATTGATTTCGCGATATTCGGGCGTCGCCTTGTATTTGGCGAACTCCGCCGCCCAGCCCGCCTCGCTTAACGGAGGCAGCACCCCCGTCACCAGATTCCATTCGGTGATCGATAATCCGCTTTCGGTCAGCCGGGTAATGCCCCCGACTACGACCATGAGGAAGACGAGCGCAGCAACGGCGTATAGCCAGGTGGCGATGGCAGCGGGGCGGGAAGTCACGATGGCGCCTATAGAGGGCGACGCCTGCCGCGCCAACGCTTGGAACCGAAGTCATGCTTCCTATTTTGAAGCTCGCAAAGGAGTTGAACAATGGCAGGCGGCTGGACGCGCGACGGCGCGGTGCAGGATCAGATCGACGACAGCGTGAAGGATGCGGTCGAACGTGCACGCGCCGAACTCGCCGCCGCGCGGGGTTCCGAATATTGCGATGAATGCGGTGAGCCGATTCCCGAAGCGCGGCGCAAGGCGCTTCCCACCGCACGTACTTGCATCGCCTGCCAATCGGCCCGCGACGCGCGTCGTGTCGCCGTGGGGATCAACCGGCGCGGGAGCAAGGACAGCCAGCTCAGGTGATGCTCTGACGGACGCGGGCAATCTGATCGACTGAGACGATTAGATCTTCTGGGTTTGATCGTTTTGGAGGGGCGGCCGGAAGTGTTAGAGACACGTTATGCAAGATTTACCCTCCGACAACTCGACAGATGATAAATTCACCTGGATTCTTCGATGCGGGTGGAAAGGCCTTTGCCCGCGCTGCGGGAAGGGTTCGATGTTCGCTTCGTGGCTCAAGGTCGTTGATCGTTGCGATGTCTGCGATCTCGACTACCGCTTTGCCGCCCCCGATGACGGGCCTGCTTTCTTCTCGCTCTGCATCGTCGCGCTGCCGCTTATTGCAGTGGTGGTGTGGATACAGGTCGCGTTCGAACCACCCGGCTGGGTGCATCTCATCACCTCGTTACCAATTATGGTGCTCGGCACACTGCTTCCACTGCGCCCGATCAAGGGCTGGTTGGTGGCGTCACAATTCGTCAACCGCGCGCAAGAGGCAGGGACGCAAGAGCTATGGTCGAACCTGCATGGCACCAAGCCGGGGACTAACGACTTCGATCAGTAGGCGAGCGAGACCGAGAAACTTTTTTCTCTGATGTAATGTTGTATCTTTTCACGACGCGTGCCATAGCCGACACGCACACAGGGAATCGATCTCTTGCTTTCGACCATGATCAGACAGGGCCAGTGGGATCGCTGGGCGATCGGGCTTTCGGGCCTGTGCCTCGCGCATTGCCTTGCGACCGCGGTAATCGTGACCCTTGTGGCGTCGGCGGGCGGGGTGCTGTTGCATCACTCGATCCACGAGACCGGGCTTGTGCTGGCGATGGCGTTGGGCGCGATCGGTCTAGGTCGCGGCGTCATCACGCACGGTTATGCGATGCCGCTCTGGGTCGGATCGCTCGGCCTTGGCATGATGGCAGGGGCGCTGACGCTCGATCACGGTGGAGCGGAGATCGCTTACTCAATTTTCGGCGTGCTGGTGGTGGCGCTGGGGCACGATCTCAACCGGCGGGCCGTCGCCTGATCCTTGCGATTTGGCCTGTGAAGGCGTAGCTTCACACAATGGCCGCGCACGATCACACGCTCCACCACGGTGACGACCTGGCCGAAGCCGCGCGCATGTCGCTGCTCAAGGCCGGTGAGCAATGGACCGCGATGCGCGCGCAGATATTCGATGCTCTCGCCGGGTTCGAAAAGCCGGCTTCGGCTTATGACATCGCCGAAGCGGTGACCAAGACGCGCGGCAGGCGAGTCGCGGCAAACAGCGTTTACCGGATCCTCGATCTGTTCGTTGCCAACAACCTCGCGCTTCGCGTCGAAAGCGCCAACGCATACCTTGCCAATGAGCATCCCGATTGCGTGCACGACTGCATCTTTCTGGTCTGCGACAATTGCGGGCAGACGACACATATCGATGACGATCGGCTCGGCAATGGAGTGCGCGCCGCCGCCGAGAAATCGGGGTTCACCCCGGTCCGGCCGGTGATCGAAGTGCGGGGCGCCTGCGCCGATTGCGGCTGAACGATCGAACTATTCCTCGGCGGTCGCAGGTTCGGCTGGCGGAGAGTCGCCTGGATCGATTACGGGCTCGCTGAACTGGATCGTCGGCGTGGGGGCCGAGCCCTGATATCCCGACGGTGCCGAATTCGCGGGTTGAGCCTGCTGCGGCGATGATTCGAGCGCTATCGATGCAGAAGGCGGGGGCGGATTTTCGCGCGCTTCCTGCTCGGCCGCTTCGAGCGCCGCGGCTTGTTCGGATGCGGTTCCACTCGAAGCTGTTGCCGCATCTTTCGCCGACACCGGCGAGACCGGGCCGCGCGGCACGACCAGCGTGCCGACGCCTGCGAGCAGAGCCGCGATCAGCAGCGTTCCGCCGATCATCGTTACATAGGCTTTGCGCATAAAGAACCCTTAACCGCCGATGGTAAGCGAAAGGTGAAAAGCGCCTTCCGAACATTCGCTTTGCGAGCGAGGGCAAAGGCGCCTAAAAGCCGGTGCTTATGGCAGAACTCCCGCATACACCGTTGCTCGACACGGTGGTGACGCCCAGCGATCTCCGCAAGCTCGAACCCTCCCAGCTTCGTCAGCTCGCAGACGAATTGCGCGCCGAGACGATTTCGGCTGTCTCGACGACCGGCGGACATCTGGGTGCCGGGCTCGGCGTGGTCGAGCTGACCGCAGCGATCCATTATGTGTTCGATACCCCGCGCGACCGGCTCGTCTGGGATGTCGGCCACCAATGCTATCCGCACAAGATCCTCACCGGACGGCGAGACCGGATCCGTACCCTGCGCCAGGGCGGCGGCCTCTCCGGCTTCACCAAGCGCAGCGAGAGCGAATATGATCCTTTCGGCGCGGCGCACAGCTCGACCTCGATCTCGGCGGCGCTCGGTTTCGCGATAGCGAACAAACTCGCCGACAAGCCCGGACGCGCAATCGCGGTGATCGGAGACGGCGCGATGTCCGCGGGCATGGCTTACGAGGCGATGAACAATGCACGCGAGGCGGGCAACAGGCTGATCGTCATCCTCAATGACAACGACATGTCGATCGCGCCGCCGGTCGGCGGCTTGTCCGCCTATCTCGCGCGCACCGTTTCCTCGCGGCCCTTCCTCGAATTGCGCGATGTCGCGCGCCGCCTTTCGCGCAAGCTGCCCGAGCCGCTGCACATTGCCGCGCGCAAGACCGACACGTTCGCGCGCGGCATGGCGATGGGCGGCACCCTGTTCGAGGAACTGGGCTTTTATTATGTCGGCCCGATCGACGGCCACAATATCGACCATCTCATTCCCGTACTCGAGAATGTCCGCGACGCTGCCGAAGGGCCGTGCCTGATCCATGTCGTCACCGAAAAGGGCAAAGGCTACGAGTTCGCCGAGGCCGCGGCGGACAAATATCACGGCGTCCAGAAGTTCAACGTCGTTACCGGCGAACAGGCCAAGGCGCCGCCAGGCCCGCCGCAATATCAGAATGTGTTCGGGGAAACGCTCGCCAAGCTCGCCGAGAGCGATCCGCGCATCGTCGCGATCACGGCGGCAATGCCGAGCGGGACCGGCGTCGACAAGTTCGCAAAGGCCCATCCCGACCGCGCTTTCGACGTCGGCATCGCCGAACAGCATGCCGTGACCTTTGCAGCGGGCTTGGCGGCACAGGGGATGCGGCCCTTTTGCGCGATCTATTCGACCTTCCTCCAGCGCGCCTACGATCAGGTCGTCCACGATGTCGCGATCCAGAACCTGCCCGTCCGCTTCGCAATCGACCGTGCCGGACTGGTCGGAGCCGACGGCGCCACGCATGCGGGGAGCTTCGACCTCGCCTATCTCTGCACCCTGCCCAATTTCGTCGTGATGGCACCCTCGGATGAAACCGAACTGATGCATATGACCTATACCGCCGCCTGCCACGACACCGGTCCGAGCGCGCTGCGCTACCCGCGCGGCAATGGCACCGGCGTGGAACCTCCTGCCAAGCTCGAACGGTTCGAGATCGGCAAGGGCCGCATCGTGCGGCACGGCAAGAAGGTCGCGATCCTCTCGCTCGGAACGCGGCTCGAAGAGGCGCTCAAGGCCGCCGACGCGCTTGAGGCCAAGGGGCTGAGTACCACCGTCGCCGATTTGCGCTTCGCCAAGCCGCTCGACAGCGAGCTGATCCGCAAGCTTCTGACAAGCCATGAGGTTGCGGTCACGGTCGAAGAGGCCAGCATTGGCGGCTTCGGCGCGCACGTCCTGACGATGGCGAGCGACGAGGGGTTGATCGACGCCGGCCTTAAGCTGCGAACCATGCGGTTGCCTGACGTTTTCCAGGATCAGGACAGCCCGGCCAAGCAATATGACGAGGCCGGGTTGAACGCTCCGCACATCGTCGAAACGGTGCTCAAGGCGCTGCGCGTCAACAGCGTGGGGGTGGTCGAAGAGGCGCGGGCCTAGGTCGCGGCCTCGCCCGCCAGCGCAGCGACGATCTCTCGCGCGCGTTTCTCGCCCGGAAAACCCTCGCCAACCCATTGCGCTTCGGCTGCCTTCAGAATGCGCGCGACCTCAGGCCCCGCCTTGACACCGAGCGCGACGACCTGCCCGCCGGTGATCGGGAAGCGTGGCGGCGTCCAGTCGCTGATGGCCGCGAGATCGCCGCCTTCGAGCAGCAGGCGATCGGTCGCTGCCTGCTTGCCCAGTCGATAAGCCAGCGTCCGGGGATCGGCGTCGGCCATGCGGTCCGCGGCGATTGCGAGCCGCTTCCGCGCGGCGTTGGAAAGCTTGAG
>CBDUBW010000097.1:0-9032 GCA_965365485.1 uncultured Aquisediminimonas sp. | reverse complement strand
CTGCGTGCGGCGCTTCAACTCGCGGCGGATCGCATCACCGCCTATCATGAGAAACAGCGACCGCAGGACAGCGATGAAGTGGATGCTGCGGGAGTACGAATCGGCTCGCGTTGGCGCGCTGTCGATGCGGCGGGGGTCTATGTGCCGGGCGGGCGGGCAGCTTACCCGTCATCAGTGCTGATGAATTTGATCCCGGCCAAGGTTGCGGGGGTCGAGCGGATCGTCATGGTGACACCCACCCCACGCGGCGAGGCGAACCCACTCGTGCTCGCGGCGGCGGCGCTGGCCGGGGCGGACGAGGTCTGGCGGATCGGCGGCGCGCAGGCGATCGCGGCGCTCGCTTACGGCACCGAGACCATCGCACCGGTCGATGTCGTCACCGGTCCGGGCAATGCCTGGGTCGCCGAGGCCAAGCGACAGCTCTACGGCGTCGTCGGGATCGACATGGTTGCGGGTCCTTCGGAAATCGTCGTCGTCGCCGATGCCGAGAATGATCCTGACTGGATTGCGGCTGATCTGCTCAGCCAGGCCGAGCACGACCCCACCAGCCAGTCGATTCTCTTCAGCGACAATGCCGCGTTTGCCGACGAGGTGGCGAAGGCCGTAGAGAAAAAGCTTACAAAGCTCGCGACGTGCGATACCGCGCGCGAAAGCTGGGAGAGCAACGGCGCGATCATCGTCGTGGACGATCTCGCCGAAACGCCGGCCTTGATCGACCGGCTCGCGCCCGAGCATCTTGAGCTCGCAGTCGCCGATCCCGAACCATTGTTCGCTGCGGTCCGCCACGCGGGGTCGATCTTCCTCGGGCGCCACACCCCCGAAGCGGTGGGCGACTATGTCGGCGGGCCCAACCATGTCCTGCCGACGGGCCGGCGCGCGCGCTTCTCCTCCGGGCTGTCTGTACTCGATTTCATGAAGCGGACGAGCTTTCTCGGCTGCACCCCCGCGAGCATACGCGCGATCGGCCCGGCGGCGGTGGCGCTCGCCAATGCGGAAGGATTGCCCGCGCACGCCGATTCGGTGGCAGAGCGGTTGAAATGAGCAAGGCAAGCCGCAACGCCGCGCGCCTTGCCGCGGTGCAGGCGCTCTATCAGCTAGAAATGGAGCCGGTGCCGCTGGCGCAATTGCTTCATCAGTTTCATGCGCATCGGCTGGGCGCGAAAATCGGCGACGTTCAGTATCGCGAGGCCGAAACCGCGTTTTTCGACGACATCGTCAAAGGCGTCGATGCGCGGCGCGACGAGATCGACGCAGCGATCATGGCGGCGCTCGACGGATCGGGCTGGGTGCCGGATCGGCTCGACAGGCTCATGCGGCAGATCTTGCGCGCGAGCGGGTACGAGTTCCTCGCGCGCCCCGACATCCCGGTCGGCAGCGCGATCGCAGGCTATATGGACGTGGCTGAAGCGTTTTATGACGCGCGCGAACGCAAATTCGCCAACGGCGTTATGGACGCCGTCGCGAAGGCCCTGCGCGGCTGATTACTTCTTGGCGGGTACCGGGTCCGCCGTGTTCGAGGTGCTGCCGGTTTCGGTCGTGCGCTGGCTCGGCTCGGGCGAGGTCGCGACTTTGCCGGGCGACGCTTCGGGAGAGGTGGCAGCGGCCGCGTCGGCGGTCGCGGCAGGCGCCTCGGCCGCGGGTGGCGGCGGCACGGGCAGGTTCGAGCCCTGATCGTTGAGATAGCGGATGACATTGGCGCGATCGACCGGGTTGGACAGCCCGGCAAAGCTCATCTTGGTGCCCGCAATATACTTCTTGGGAGATGCGAGCCACGCGTCCATCTCCGCCCAGCCCCAGCTTCCGCCTTTTTCCTTAAGCGCTGGCGAATAGGCGAAGCCCGCGACATGGCCGAGCGGCTTGCCCATCGTCGCGTGGAGATTGGGGCCGATGCCGTTGGCGCCGCCTGCTTCGATCGTGTGGCATGATTTGCACTTGGCGAAGACTTCAGCGCCCTTTGCGGGATCGCCCGCCGAAAAATCGGTGGGCTTGGCGGCCGTGGCGCCGCCGCCCTCGGGGCTGGCGTCGGCGACTTCATAGCCGCCCTTTTCAACCTCATGATGACGGAAATATTCGCCCGAAACGATCGTACCGCCAAGCGCGATGACTCCGGCGAACAGCGCCCAGCCTGCGATCGTGTTGAATTGGTCGTTCATGCCTGAAATGCCCCGCGCGCGTATTTGGCGCTCGCCTTAATCGCGAGGGCAGCGCATCGCAAGCATTTGGGCAGCGCGGTTGCGCCTTTCAGTAGCGACGCTTAAGCGGCGCTGCCCATGGACCGTTTCCCGCCGCCCGCGCGCCCGATCATCGCAGCGATGGAGAGAGAAGCCGCTGCCGATCCGGCACGCGCGGTCTCCTATCAGGGCGCGCCAGGCGCGAATTCGCATCTCGCCACCAGCGAAGCCATTCCAGAGGCCTTGCCGCTGCCCTGCTTCAGCTTCGAGGATGCGATCGACGCGGTACGCGAAGGGCGGGCGGGGCGCGCGATGATCCCCATCGAGAATTCTTTGTTCGGGCGGGTGGCGGACATTCACTTCCTGCTGCCCGAATCCGGGCTGACGATCGTCGGCGAGCATTTCCTTCCGATCCGCTACGCCTTGATGGGGCGCGGACCGCTGGACGCGATCAGACAGGCGATCAGCCACCCGCAGGCGCTGGGACAATGTCGTGCCTGGCTGCGCGCGCGCGGGATCGAGCCGGTCGCCTATCCCGATACCGCGGGTGCAGCAGCGCGTGCGGCGGAACTCGACGATCCTGCGGTGGCGTCGATCGCGCCACCGGGGGCGGCTGAGATTTACGGCCTCAAACGGCTCGCCGACGGGCTCGAAGATTCGAGCGACAACACCACTCGCTTCGTCATCCTCGCGCGCGGTGCAGCGCCGATCGATACCGACCAGGCAGTGATGACGAGTTTCATCTTCGAGGTGAAAAACGTGCCGGCTGCGCTCTACAAGGCGATGGGCGGGTTCGCGACCAACGGCGTCAACATGACCAAGCTCGAAAGCTATCAGCGCGGCGCGAGCTTTGCGGCGACAACCTTTTACGCCGACATTGTCGGCCATCCCGGCGACGCCGCGGTCGGTCGTGCGCTCGAAGAACTGCGCTTCCATTCGCGCTCGCTGCGGCTGCTCGGGACTTACCCGATGGCGAGGCCGCGGGGTTAGGTCTGCATGGCCTCGGCGACGAGCGCTCCGATCCGGATCGCATCGTGATCGGCCCAATTCCGCGTGATGATCTGAAGATTGATCGGAAGTCCGTCTGCGGATCGGCCGACCGGCATCGATAGCGCCGGGCTTCCGCAATAGGTCGCGGGGCTGATCCATCCGAACTGCGGGGTGAACGGCGCCGGCGAACCATCGATATCGACGCTGCGATCGGCGAACTCGGCTTCGGTGTGCGGAAAAGCCGGTGTTCCCGTCACAGGACAGAAGATCGCGTCGAAGCTCTCGAACAGCCGGTCCCACGCACGCATCGTTCGCGCCTGATCGTCGAGCATCGTAAACCAGGCGTTGAGGCTGGTCGCGTCCTGTCCCGGCTGGGCGAGGCCGCGAGCGAGCACCGTCAGCAGCATCCGCCAATAATCGCGATGGAGAGCCGAAAGGTCAGGCAAATCGGGGCTCGACGTCGCGATGCGCGCGCCCGCGGACTCGGCCGCTGCCGCCGCCATCTCGACCGCCGCGATGGTCGCGCTGTCTGCAATTGTTTCGGGATGGGTAGTGAGCACCAGGATGCGCAGGCCGGCGAGGCTTTCGATACGCGAAGACGGCAGCGGCACCTTGCTCGTCAGGTCGAGCGCGAGAGCGAGATCGTCGGGGGTGCGCGCCATCGGGCCGACCACGCCCAACTCGCCCTTGGCGCTGTCTGTGCGCGGGAAATAATGGCCTTCCAGGCTGACCGCATCGAAGGTCGTCTTTAGCCCCCAGACGCCGCAGAAATGCGCGGGCACGCGGATCGATCCGCCGATGTCCGAGCCATATTCGAGCGGGACCATCCCCGCCGCGAGCGCCGCTGCGGCACCGCCCGAAGAACCGCCCGCGCTGCGCGAATGATCGTGCGGATTGTTGGTGCGACCGTAGTTGGGGTTGAAGCTCTGCCAATCGGCGAGCGCGACGGGGATGTTGGTCTTGCCGAGAAAGACCGCGCCCGCCGCCTTCAACCGTGAGACCACGAGCGAATCGGCGGTCGCGACATGGTCGGCATGCTCGGCGAAGCCCCAGCTAGTGGGCAGGCCGGCGATATCGAACGATTCCTTGATCGTCATCGGCACGCCGAGCAGCGGCTTGCGCGCCCCGCTCGCAATCTCGGCATCGGCGGCCTTCGCGGCGTCGCGCGCACGATCGAAATCGCGGATGATGACGGCGTTGATCGGCCCGTCCCGCTCTTCGATACGCGCGATTGCCGCGTCGCACGCTTCGACCGCGCTCATTTGCCCGCGCGCGATGGCGTGCGCGGTCTCGATCGCAGAGAGTTCGCTCATGTCCGGCTCCAATGCTGCAACAGGCTGTGCGCGATGGCGAACGGAGGCGGCGCGGTGAAGCGCTTGCCCGGGGCGTCATCGAGCGCGGCACGTGCTTCTTCGCGCGTCACCCACATCGCATCCTCGATCTCATCGGCGGCGAGCGTCAGCGCGTCACCCTCGGCCTGCGCGACGCAGGCGATCATCAATTGCGATCCGCCGAACGGCCAGGGTTGCGAGGTGATGTATGCGACGTCGCCGCAGACCACGCCTGATTCCTCCCAAATCTCGCGCCGCACCGCTTCTTCGATGCTCTCGCCGGGCTCGAGAAAACCCGCGAGCGCTGAATAATTGCCTGGCGGAAAACGCGCCTGCCGCCCGACCAGCGCCTTGCCCTCATATTCCGCGAGCATGATGACGACGGGGTCGGTGCGCGGGAAATGCTGGGTCTCGCAAGCGGTGCATTTGCGGCCCCAGCCGGCGCGGAAAGATTTGGTCGATCCGCCGCAGCGTCCGCAAAAGCGGTGGGCATTATGCCAATCGATGAGCGAACGGGCCGTGCCGTAGATCGCGGCGTCCTCGCCTGGCAGCAGCGAGAGCGCGCGCCAGACTGCGGGCGAGCGCGCGACTCCGCCTTCCCCGTTCACGATCTGGACGAAGTGCGGCTTGTCGCCGAGCAGCCCGAGCAGGATCAATTCGGCATCGAGCGGGACGTCTGCCATCGCCCGCCACACCAATCCGCCTTCGCTGGCGATTGCCGGATCGAGCCCTTCGAGGCCGAGCACGCGCCCGCGCCAATCGTTTAGCACGGCGTTATAGCCTTCGGCATCGTTCCTCAGCCGGTCGGCGCGATCGAGCGGCGATCCGGTGAAACCGGGACGGTGCGCACTCACAGGCTGGCGTAAACCGCTTCGCCGAAGGCTTCGGGAAAGGCTTCGCGACCCTGGGTGAAGATCTGCGTCCAGCCTGATGCCCGGACGTTGCGGGTGCGATCGACCCAAGCGATGGTCGAGGCCGCGCCGCCCCAGCCGAAAGTGCCGACGCCTTCGCCGTTCGGCCCCGATTTGACGCTGACGCGCCCGCCCGCGCCGAAGCCCGCGCCCGCGGCGAAGCTCTGCATTTTGGTGCTCGGATGCACGAGGTTCGACATGCCGAGCTTCGCGGTTTCGGGCTTCATGATCCGCGTTG
Source organism: uncultured Aquisediminimonas sp. (assembly GCA_965365485.1). Taxonomy (GTDB): domain Bacteria; phylum Pseudomonadota; class Alphaproteobacteria; order Sphingomonadales; family Sphingomonadaceae; genus Aquisediminimonas. The sequence goes on along the minus strand of CBDUBW010000097.1, from coordinate 3,391 downwards.
CCCCAAGCGCGCCCTCGCCCATAAGCATGGCGAGAAAACGGTCATAATCGCGCATCGTCGTCACCAGCCCCGCCCCGCCGAAGGGGAAAGCGGGCTTATCGAGGAATACGCTGTCCTCGCCCGGATCGACTGCGATCGTGCCGATCGGCGTGCCCGCATAGTTGGTGGTGAGGCGCGCGATCTCGGACTTCGGCACCTGCCAATAGGTGCTGGTCATGCCCAGCGGATCGAACAGCCGCGTTTGGACGAAGGCTTCGAAACTCATCCCCGAGGCGACTTCGATGACGCGGCCGAGCAGATCGAGGCTGACCGAGTAGCTCCAGACCGTGCCGGGATCGGCGATCAGCGGCAGGCTGGCGAGCCGTTTGGAGAATTCGTCGAGGCTCGGCGCGGTCGGGGCCACGGTCTCGAAGCCGGGCAGCGGGCGGCGGCTGACCACGCCAGGCGTGAGGCCGAGGCGGAGATATTCCTTAAGCAGCGCGCCCTTGGTGACGATGTTGTATCCCAGCCCTGCGGTGTGCGTCATCAACGCCCGCGGCGTTATGGGGCGTTGCGCGGGGCGCGCATTCAAGCTCTTTTCTGGATCGTAGGCGACCTTGGGATTGGCCCATTCAGGGAGCAGTTCGCCGATATTCTGATCGAGCGTCAGCTTGCCATCCTCGATCAGCAGCATCGCCGCCATGCCTGTCACGGGCTTGGTCATCGAATAGGCACGGAACAGCGTGTCGGGCGTGATCGCGACCGTCGAGCGCTTGGCGAGCGTGCCCGAGACAAGGAAATCGGCCTGATCGGTACCGCGCGCAATCGCGGCACCGGTGCCGGGGACGAACTTGTCGACGACGAATTTATCGAGCGTTTCCTGTATCTTGGGCCATCCGGCGGATATGGTTCGGCCGTGCTGCTTCGCCGCGTCGGGCGTTTTCGCGAATACCGGCGTTGCCGCAAAGGCCGCCCCGCCGATCAGCAGCCTGCGCCGGTCTGTGGTGAAGCTCATGCACTCTCCTTCTTCGCAATGCCCAGCCGCGCCGCCTTGGCGAACAGGCTCGGCAGGCCCGCTTGATCGAGCTGGTCGATAGGCCACCATTCCCCGGCGAGTTGCTTCGCGCAACTGTTTTCAAGGGGGAGCGCAACGACGTCGAGGGTTAGGCGGAAGTGCGTGAAGACGTGGGTGATGGTGCCGAGACAAGTTCCTCCCCAACTCGTTGGGGAGGTGGCACGGCGAAGTCGTGACGGAGGGGTCGGTTCGCGCGGCCTAACCCCTTCGTCATCGCTTCGCGATGCCACCTTCCCTTCAAGAAGGGGAGGAGCTTGATCCCACCCATCTCCCGGCAATCCCCGCATCCCCCCGAGCAAACCCTTTGCAGGACGGCGTACGAGCAGTACTTCGCCGTCGCGCTCAATCCACCAGGCGGTGCCGTGGCGCTGGGGCTTGGGCCTTTTCACTGGTCTGGCAGGATAGGCTTCGGGCGTTGCCTTGCCCGCGCACTCTGCGGAGACGGGACAGATCAGGCATTTGGGATTGCGCGGCGTACAGATGGCGCGCGCGAGGTCCATCAACCCTTGTGCGAAGTCGCCTGCGCGCTCTTGCGGGGTGATCGAGGTGATGTGCGCGGGAACGTCCTTCTTGCCCGACAACGCGAACAGGCGTGCGGTGACGCGCTCGACATTGCCGTCGATCACCACCGCGCGCTTGCCGAAGGCGAAGGCCGCGATCGCGGCGGCGGTGTAGCTCCCGACGCCCGGCAGCGCGCGCAGCCCGTCTTCATCATCGGGAAAGTGCCCGCCATGATCGCGCACGACTTCGCGTGCGCAGGCGAGCAGATTGCGAGCGCGGGCGTAATAGCCGAGGCCTGCCCAGGCCTGCATCACCTCTCCATCTTCGGCCGCGGCGAGATCGGTGACGCTCGGCCAGCGCCTCGTGAATCGCTCGAAATAGGGCGTGGCCGCCGCAACGGTCGTCTGCTGAAGCATGATCTCGGATAGCCAGACGCGGTAAGGCCAGTTGGGATCGCCTGTCGGCAAAGGCGCGCCTGGCGGGTTCCGCCACGGCAATATGCGGGCATTGTCATCGAACCAGCGCAGAATCTTGTGGGGAATTGCGTGGCCGGTAGTGACGGGCATGGCCGCTTCTGGCATGGCGCGCGGCAATGTCGAGAAGCAAACCCAAGCTCGCGCCTGAACCGCCGCAGCGTCAGAATCGCGCACGCCGGATGGGCGAGATGCTTCCCGTCGTCGGCGGCACCGCCTTTCGGCGCTTCGGCTTCGTGCAATCGTCGATCGTCAGCCGCTGGAAGGAAATCGTCGGCGATCGCTATGCGCACGTTTCCGCGCCCGATTCGATCCGCTTTCCGCAGGGCAAGCGCGCCGACGGGACGCTGACGCTGACGGTGACGCCCGCGCATGCGCCGATGATGCAGCATGTCGTGCCGGTGATCGTCGAGCGCGTGAACCGTTTCTTCGGCTATGCGGCGGTCGCGCGGGTGACGATCCGGCAGGGCGAGATTGCGAGGAGCGCGAAAGCGCCTGTCCGCCGTGAGCTTGCCCCCGTCCCGCTCGAGCTCGGCGAGAGCCTTCGCACGGTCGCCGATCCTGAACTCAAGGCAGTGCTCGAAGCGCTCGCGCGCGGCGTTGCGACGCAGGCGATCGGCATTCCGGTTCTGGGGAAGGTGCGATGAGGATCGCCGCTCTCGCCGCGCTGGCGCTGATTGCCGCCGCGCCGGTTGCGTGGGACAAGACCGTCCGCACCGCCCCCTCCGGCGCCTATGTGATGGGCAACCCCGCGGCGAAGACCAAGTTCGTCGAGTACCTCAGCTACACCTGCGGGCATTGCGCGCATTTCGTCCGTGATTCGAACGCTGCGTTGAAGGCGGGCTATGTCGCGCGTGGCACTGTCTCCGTCGAACTGCGCAACGCGGTGCGTGATCGCTTCGATTTCGCCGCTGCCTTGCTTGCGCGCTGCGGGGGTCCCTCGCGCTTCTTCGGCAATAGCGACGCGATCATGTCCAAACAGGATGTCTGGCTTGGCAAGGCAAGCGCCTTTGCGCAGGCCAACGGCTCCAAGCTCGATAGCCTGCCGCCCAATGAGGGGCTGAAGCTGATCGCCCGCGGGCTCGGGCTCGATGCGATCATGAAAGCGCGGGGCTTCACCGGGCCGCAGATCGACGCCTGCCTGACGAGCAAGCCCGATCAGGATCGCATTCTCGCCATGACAAAGGAAGCCTGGAACGTCCGCAAGATCGCGGGCACGCCGACTTTCCTGATCAATGACCAGCCGATCGCCGAAAATGCCTGGCCATCGGTCGAACCCAAATTGAAAGCGGCAAGCGTCGCGCGATGAAAGGCATCGAATGACCGGAAGAATTCTCTTGGCGGCGAGCGCCTTGCTCGCGCT
>CBDUBW010000096.1:0-9288 GCA_965365485.1 uncultured Aquisediminimonas sp. | reverse complement strand
CTGGTCCGGGTTCTCGTGCAGCCAAATCTTGGCATTCTCCCGTCCCTGCCCCATGCGGATCGAGTCGTATGAGAACCAGGCGCCTGCCTTTTCGACAATCCCCGCCTTCACCCCGAGATCGAGGATCTCACCGGTCTTCGAAATGCCTTCGCCATACATAATGTCGAACTCGACCTGCTTGAACGGCGGTGCCACCTTGTTCTTCACCACCTTCACGCGAGTCGTGTTGCCGATGATATCGTCGCGATCCTTGATCTGCCCAGTCCGGCGAATATCGAGGCGCACCGAAGCGTAGAATTTGAGCGCGTTGCCGCCGGTCGTCGTCTCCGGGCTGCCATACATGACCCCGATCTTCATGCGGATCTGGTTGATGAAGATGACGGTGCAGTTCGAGCGGCTGATCGAGCCGGTAATCTTACGCAACGCCTGGCTCATCAACCGCGCCTGCAGGCCGACATGACTGTCGCCCATCTCACCCTCGATTTCGGCGCGCGGCACCAGAGCGGCGACCGAATCGATCACTAGTACGTCGATAGCATTGGAACGCACCAGCGTGTCGGCGATCTCCAGCGCCTGTTCACCGGTATCGGGCTGCGAGACGATGAGATTGTCGATATCGACGCCCAACTTCTTGGCATAGGCAGGATCGAGCGCATGTTCAGCATCGACGAACGCCGCGGTGCCGCCACCCTTCTGCGCCTCAGCGATGGCATGCAGCGCAAGCGTGGTCTTGCCCGAACTCTCGGGTCCGAAAATCTCGATGACGCGGCCTTTGGGCAACCCGCCGATGCCGAGCGCTATATCCAGCCCCAACGATCCGGTCGAAACAGCTTCGACCTGCATCGCCTCGCGCTGGCCGAGCTTCATCGCCGAGCCTTTTCCGAACGCCCGGTCGATTTGCGCGAGCGCCGCTTCCAAAGCCTTTTCCCTATCCATCGCGCTCGCCGTCCGCTCCGTGTCGATCAGTTTCAAGGATGCTGCCATGACGTGTCCCTTTCCTGCCCGCAAGCGCGATATTGCCCCCGGTGAAGACACATGTACGCGCTTTGTTCCAAAAGAACAAGTCTCGAACAAATTTATTTCTTCAGCGTCGGTCAGGCTTCCGCGGGAACGGCGGTGAGGACGTCGCGCACCGCCTCGGCGAGCTGTTGGACCGAGAAGGGTTTGGGCAGGAAGGCGATATTGTCGAGATCGATGCTTTTGCGCAGCTGCTCCTCGGCATAGCCCGACATGAAGAGCACCGGGATGCCGGGATGCGCGTCACGCGCGTGCCTCACCATCGTCGGCCCGTCCATCACCGGCATGACGACATCCGAAACGATCAAGGCGATATTTTCGACTTCCGAAAGCCGTTCGAGCGCATCCTCGCCATTGGCGGCGGTCACCACCTTGTAGCCATTGCGCGTTAGCGCGCGCTCGGCGACCGCGCGGACCATATCTTCGTCCTCGACGAGAAGAATCGTGCCGCTGCCCCAAGGCTCGGCGGGTTTGAGCTTGCCCGGCCTGACCGCGGTCGTCGTCGCCGACGCCTCGGCGGTGTGGACGGGCAGATAAATGACGAAGCTAGCCCCCTCCCCCAGTTTCGAATCGGCGAAGATGAAACCGCCCGACTGCTTGACGATGCCGTAGACCGTCGAAAGCCCCAGCCCGGTGCCCTTGCCGACATCCTTGGTGGTGAAGAAAGGCTCGAAGATTTTCGCCAGAAGCTCGGGCGGAATACCGGTGCCGGTGTCGCTGATCGAAAGCGCGGTGTAGTCGGCGATCGGAAGGATATCGCTGCCCAGCCGCCGGACATCGGCGATCGAGACTGCATAGGTCTGAATCGTCAGTGTGCCCCCGCGCGGCATCGCGTCGCGGGCATTCACGGCGAGATTGACGATCACCTGCTCGAGCTGTCCGGGGTCAGCGCGCACCGCACCCAGATTGCGGCCGTGCTTCACGGTCAGCGACACCGTTTCTCCGAGCAGCCGCTGGAGCAGATTCGAAATCTCCGAAACGATATCGGGCAGCTGCAGCACCTGCGGCCGCAACGTCTGTTGGCGCGAAAACGCGAGCAATTGCCGCGTCAGCGCGGCTGCGCGATTCGAGTTGTTCTTGATCTGTTGGATATCGTCATAATCACCGTCGCCGGGCGTGTGGCGCATCATCATCAGATCGCAATGGCCGATAATGCCCGTCAGGATATTGTTGAAATCATGTGCCACGCCGCCCGCAAGCTGACCGATCGCCTGCATCTTGGTGGCTTGGGCGACCTGCTTCTTGAGCCGTGATTCTTCCGTGCTGTCCTTTATCGAAAGCAGCACCGCCGCTTCCCCCAGCCCACGCGCACCGGCAATGGTCAGCGCCACCGGCTCCTCAGGCTGATGGCGTAGCCTGACGGCGATGTCCCCCGTCATCGCCTGCCCGGTCGCGAATCGCCGAACCGAATCGGCGACCGCCGCCTTGTCCTCGCGGACGACAAGATCCCCCGGGTAGACGGGGCGAGACCCGGGGGCGAGACCCGCGGCGCGGCAGAAGGCGTCGTTGAGGAAGAGGAAACGCCCGTCGCGATCGGCCAGCGCCAGCCCCAACGGCAATATGCCAAGCAAACTCTGGATACTGCCAATTCCGCCGCCCATGCTTTTGCCGCCCTCGTCGTCGAGGATGAGGATCAGTGTCGGCGAATCAGTGCTGTCTGGCTCGAGCGCGAATTGGATCAATCGCAAGGGCAACCCCGCCCGCCCTTCCTGCACGAAGCGGATCGCGCCATCGCTTCCCGTTTCGAGCAAGGTTACGAAATCGCGGCCTTCGATAGCTGCCTCGATCCGGCCTGCCGCACGCAATATGAAGGTTGGCGTCGCTGCGCGTACACGGCCTTCGGCGCCGATCATCACCGCCATCACCCCGGCTTCGCCCAGCCTCTTTCCGGCCGGCCCTTCGATCAGGCGGCGCGCTTCGCTGGCGATATCGATGCTGGCCGCGGCATGGAACCGCCACACCAGATGATCCTCGTTGCGCCCGCCGCGAATGATCTCGGCCTCGAGCGAAAGCAGGTCGCGTCGCAGCCGTGGCACTTTGGCCCGCCCGTCACGCCACGCAGCCTTGCCGGCGCTCGTCAGCAAGGCATCGCCGTCAGCCGCGAGATGGAGCGCGGGCGGCGTCTGCGGCCCGCCGAACCAATTCTCGAACAAGGCGTTGGCGCACACCATACGTCCCGCGCGATCGGTGACGGCGATCGCGACTTCTTGATTTTCGGAGGCGACGCGCATCAGCGCCCAATCGAATTCAACGCGCGTTTCGGCCGCGGGCGGGTAGAGCCGCCGCCAAAGCAGCAAAAGCGCCGAAACGATGATCGCCGAGGCGGCAAAGCCCGCCGCGAGCGCGGCATCGCCGGCCAGCCAGAGCAGCAGCAGCGCTGATAAAAGGGCAGCGGCGCCCACCAGCATCAGCAGTCGCAGCTCTTTCGGATCGTTGCTCAGCCCCGCAAGCATTCCGCGCTCAGCCATGATGGTGCCGCCGCCGCCATTTGCGGGCGATCCACCAGCGCCAGCCCCATGTCGCGAGCAGATAACCAACCGCGGCCGAAATGACTGAAATCACCGCCAGACCCACAACCATCGCCGGCGCCGCTTCGGAAAGCAGCCATTCGGTCCATTGCGCCATGCCCGCCTTGCGTTCGACCAGCTCCTGGAAGCGCCCGACATTCGCGTCGAGCCCCAAGATCTCATTCCCAACCACCAGCGATCCCGCCAGAATGAAGGGGGTCGTCGCCGGCATCGAAAGGAAGGTCATCGCCGCGCCGATCGGTATGTTCGCGCGCACCGGATAGGCGAGCAACGCAACGCCGATGATCTGCACGCCCGGGATCAGCAGAAATATGCCGACAAGCAGGCCCAGCGCCACGCCGCGCGGAACGCTGCGACGCGTGAAGCGCCAAAGCTCGCTATGCCCGACGCGGTGGGCAAAAGGCTTCAGCCAGCCATGGCCCACGATTTTTTCGCGGGTGAGGCCATTTTTTTCGAGCCATTGACCGAGCTTGGTGTTCTTGAAACGCTGACGCTTAGCCATGCGAACGCAGGATGCGGCCCGCCTCCCGCTTCCAGTCGCGCACCTTTTCGGCGGCGCGCTTGTCGTGAAGCTGTTTGCCCTTGGCAAGCGCCAGCTCGACCTTGGCCCTGCCACGACCGTTAAAGTAAACCGACAGCGGGATTAGCGTCATGCCTTCGCGCTGAACTCCCACACGCAGCTTGTTGATCTCGCGCTCATGCAGCAGCAATTTGCGCGGCCGCTTGGGCTCATGATTATGGCGATTGCCGTGGCTGAATTCGGGAATGTTGGCGTTGATCAGCCAAGCCTCATTGTCACGCACCTCGGCATAGCTTTCGGCGATCGATCCCTCGCCGAACCGCAATGATTTGACCTCGGTTCCCGTCAGCGCGATGCCCGCTTCGAAAAATTCTTCCAAGAAATACTCGAAGCGCGCGCGTCGGTTCTCGGCAACGGTCTTGACCTTTTCGTGGGCCGGTCTTGGACGCGCCATCAGACGAGACCCGCGATCTTGAGCGCCGCGTCGACGGCTTCGTGCGACCTGTCAGAGGGCTGCGTCATCGGCAGGCGCAGTTCGCCCGTCATCCAATCCACGACGCGGGTCATCGCATATTTGACCGGACCGGGAGAGGCATCGGAAAAAAGCGCGCTGTGGAGCGGGTGAAGGCGATCGTTCAGATCGCGCGCGGTTACAAAATCCTCGTCGAGCGTCGCCTTTTGCAGTTCGGCGCAGAGCCGCGGCGCGACATTGGCGGTGACCGAGATGCAGCCGACCCCGCCCGCGCCGTTGAACGCCAGCGCCATATCGTCATTGCCCGAGAGCTGGCAGAAGCCGTGGCCGCAGCCAAGCCGGTGATCGGCGACGCGCGCCAGATTGCCGCTGGCATCCTTGATACCGACGACCGACGGGATTTGCGCAAGCCTGGCGACAGTGTCCGGCAGAATGTCGGTCACGGTGCGCGCCGGGACGTTGTAGATGATGATCGGCAAGTCGCTGGCATCGGCAAGCGCGGCGAAGTGCGCGTAAATGCCGTCCTGATTGGGGCGATTGTAATAGGGCGCGACCACCAGGGCTGCCGTCGCTCCCTCGCCCTTTGCGAATGCCATGTGGCGGATCGCGGTCGCGGTATCGTTCGAACCGCAGCCTGCGATAATGGGCACCCGCCCCGCCGCCTGTTCGATGCACACCGAAATGACGCGATAATGTTCATCGTACGATAGGGTCGCGCTTTCCCCGGTGGTGCCGCACGGCACGAGCGCCGACGATCCTTCATCGATCTGCCAATCGACGAGCTTCCGGAAGGCGCGTTCATCGAACGCTCCGTCGCGAAAAGGAGTCACCAAGGCCGGGATCGAGCCGGAAAACATGCGCTTCATCCTTCTCAGGCGCACAAGTTCGCGCCATACGCCGCGCATGGATATCGCAAACGCCGTGCGGGGGGCAGATAGTGTGCGCCCCCGCCCCCTGTCCAGCACCGCGCTCGCGCTGTCGCCGATTTTGCTCGGTGTTTCCGGCCCCGCGCTCGCGCAGCCCAGCTTCATGCCTGCACCGGTAAGCCAGCCTGCCCCGGCGATCGCATCCGCGATCTACCAATGGAAAGCATTGCAGGGCCCCGGCCAGTTTTCCTTCACGAGCCTGTCGAGCTTCATGATCGCTCACCCCGGCTGGCCGGGCGAGGCAGCGATGCGCAAGAATGCGGAGAAGGCGCTCCGTCCAGACGGCGAGAACCCTCGGCAGGTCATCGCTTTCTTTCGCAAGTTTCCTGCGCAGACGCCGTCCGCGATGCTGCGCCATGCCGAAGCGCTCGCGTCCGATGGCGATCGCGACGCAGCCAGGGACATGGCGCGATCGGCCTGGGTTGCCGGCGCGCTAAGCCCCGAAGACGAATCCAGGCTGCTCACCCGCTTCGGATCGAGCCTCGATGCGAGCGACCATGACGCCCGGATGGACCGGCTGCTTTGGTCGCGCGCCACCGTCCCCGCGACGCGGCAGTTGCTCCTCGTCAGTTCGGGCCGACGCCCGCTGTTCGAGACGCGGCTCGCGCTGTTGACCAAGGCACCCGACGCCTCGGCCAAGCTCGCGCTCAACGACATGGCGGGCCGTGGCGATCCGGGTTTCCTCGCCGACAAGGTCTGGTGGTATCGCAACACCGGCAATATCGTCATGAGCCGGACGCTGTTGAGCAACGCGCGCGCACTCAATCGCGCCCCGCTCGATCCTGCCAAATGGCTCGAAATCCAGCTCGACGTGGCGCGCAATGCTGCCAATGACGGGCAGTGGGAAACGGTCTGGAACATCGCCCGCCAGATCGATGACACCTACCCCGCGGGCACGGTCGTTCGCGACCGATCATTCGATGAACGAGACGATTATACCAGCATCGTCTGGCTCGGCGGCTCGACGTCGCTCAACAAGCGCTACCGGCCGCTCGATGCGATGCGGATGTTCGAGCTTTACGCGGCCGCCGCGCGATCTCCGCAGACGCAGGCCAAGGGGCTCTACTGGGCCGGCCGCGCGGCGGAAGCGGCCAATCAGCGTTCTCAGGCAATGGCGTTTTACGAACGTGCAGCGCAGCATTACGACCAATTCCACGGTCAATTGGCTACCGAGAAACTCGGGCGGACGGTGTCGCTTCCCAACGAGCGCCGCACGTTGGAGCTTTCAGCTTCCGAGCGGAGCGCGTTCGAGAATGATCCGCTGGTCAAGGCGACGGTCTGGCTCGGGCAGAGCGGGCAGCGATCCGAGCAAACGCGTTTCCTCCGCGCTCTCGCCGCGAATGTGAAAGGCGATAGCCAGCATTATCTCGCATCCGAGCTCGCGCTGCGGCTCGGGCGTCCCGATCTTTCGGTGCTCGTGGGCCGCAGCGCGCGGGAGGACGGCCTTGGCGACTATACCCGCACCGCCTTCCCAACGATGCCGGTGCCGCCCGAGCATCAATCCGCCTGGACGATGATCCACGCGATAACGCGGCAGGAAAGCCAATTCGATCGCGAGGCGATGAGCCCCGTGGGCGCACGAGGCCTGATGCAGCTTATGCCCGGCACCGCGCGCGAAACCGCGCCGCTCGCAGGCGTGGTCTACAACCTTCCCGCGCTTACCCAAAACACGCAGGACAATATCCGCCTGGGCGCGACCTATTTCGGCAAGATGATGTCCTATTTCGGCGGGTCGTACGTTCTCGCCGCCGCCGCGTACAATGCCGGGCCGGGCAATGTGAACAAGTGGCTGCGCGCCAATGGCGATCCTCGTTTACCGGGCGCGGACGTCATCGCCTGGATTGAGGCCATCCCGCTGTCGGAGACGCGCGGCTATGTCCAGCGCGTGCTCGAAAACGCGGTCGTCTATGACTTGTTGAACCCGCGGCGCAACACTCCGCCCCGGCTTTCAAACTATCTCGGCCAGCGCGCAGCGGTCTATGGCAGCCGCTGACGACACTCCGAATTACATCACCCCCGCGGGCCTCGCCGCGCTCAAGGCCCGATACGCAGCGCTTTTCGGAGAGGAACGCCCCAAGTTGGTCGAGGTGGTCAGCTGGGCAGCCGGCAACGGCGATCGTTCGGAAAACGGCGACTATCTCTATGGCAAAAAGCGACTGCGCGAGATCGACCGCGAACTCGGCTGGCTTTCAAGCAGAATCAAGGCGGCGCGCGTCGTCGATCCTGCAGCGCAAACCGACCGCGATCGGGTGTGGTTCGGCGCGACCGTCACGATCGTCGATGACGACGATCGGGAGCGCATTCTGACCATCGTCGGCGACGACGAAGCCGACGCCGGCGCGGGCCGTATCGGCTGGAACTCGCCCTTCGGCCGCGCTCTGCGCGGCGCGAGCATTGGCGATACGCGGTGGGTGAATTTGCCCGCAGCAGATGCCGCGGTCGAGATAGTGCATATTGAATATCAGATAACCAGCTCAGTCTGACAGCTCGACTCCCAGCTTTTTGCTCGCCAGCTTTCTGATCTCAGGGTCGAGTTCGACAGGCTTCATCGACACATTTTTCTCGAGCGCATCGGCGACGGCGGTCAGCACCGCGATCCGCGCCGCCTTCTTGTTGTTGCCATCGACGATCGTCCACGGCGCCCAGCGCGTGTCCGTGCGATCGAACATGTCCGAATAGGCTTTCAGATAATCCTCGCGGCGATCGCGGTTGCGAAAATCGTCGGCGGCGAGTTTCCAGCGCTTCCACGGACAATTCAGGCGGTCGGTGAGGCGCTTGTCCTGCTCCTCCTGCGTCACGTGCAGGAAAACCTTAATCACGGTGACGCCGTTATCGCCCTGCTGCGCCTCGAACTCGTTGATCTCGTCATAGCCGCGCTTCCAGTCGGCTTCGGAGCAGAAGCCCTCGACGCGCTCGACGAGCACACGACCGTACCAGCTGCGATCGAAAATATTGATCTCACCGCGCCCTGGCAGGCGCTTCCAAAACCTCCAGAGAAAATGCCGGACCCGCTCCTCTTCGGTAGGCGCGGCGATCGGCCAAACCTGGAAGTATCGGGGATCCCATTCGTGAGCCAAACGCGAGATGGTTCCGCCCTTGCCCGAAGCATCCCACCCTTCGAAGGCGATGATCGCCGACCTGCCCGAGGCAATGTGCGCGACCTGAATCCGCGCGAGCCGCTCCTGCAGCGCGAGCAAGTCGGCGCTATAATCGCCGCCATATTTGGCGCCCTTTTCGAACTCTGCGAAATCGATGGCCATAACGCCCTCCCCGCTTGGAGATGCGCGGCGGCGGCGGGGCGCGTCAAGCGATTTGGCGCGCTGCTTGACGCTCACTAACCGGCCGCTCGACCCGTCCGCCTTCTATCAGCGAGAACGCAGGTAAGGGATATCCATATTGCGCCAGCGGTAGGTCGAACTCGGCAGCCAGTTCACGGTTCGAATGCGCGAAGCGCGCCGCGAGTTGCTGCACTAGCGTCTCGGACAGCTCAAATCGCTTGCCGCCGGGGAGCCGGGTCAACTGGTTGCATAGCGCTTTGCGCGCGCCATAGACGCCGGGAATGTGAACGAGATAGCTTTTGTCGACCACAGAGCGCCGGGTCAAACGATTGAGAAGACGAGCGAGGCCGATCGAGCGCGAGTCGAGCGATTGGTTTTCTCGTACGGGCGCGACGCCGTCACGGCCTGGCGTCACACTCAGCCTTCGGCAAAACTCGCTGATAAATGCGCTCGGGTCGTCGCGAAACGCTTCATATAGAAAGATGTGGAGATTCTCCGCGCCGAACAGGTCGCGATAGAGGCGAAGCAGTTCGAGATAGCGGAAATG
>CBDUBW010000095.1:0-9492 GCA_965365485.1 uncultured Aquisediminimonas sp. | reverse complement strand
TGGGCGATCATCTATCGCGATCCGCCCGGCCATTGGGACTTGTATCAACTTGCCGAAAAGCTGGTCGATTTCGAGGATTATTTCCGCCGCTGGCGGTTCAACCATGTCACGACCGTTGAACGAATTATCGGCCTCAAGCGCGGTACCGGCGGCACGGCCGGAGTAAGCTATTTGCGGCGCATGCTCGAGGTCGAGCTATTCCCCGAACTATGGCTGGTCAGGACTCAGCTCTGATTGCGGGCTAGAGCAGCTTGTCGAGCGTGATCGGTATATTCCTAATCCGCTTTTTGGTGGCGTTGTAAACGGCGTTCGCGATTGCTGCTGCAACCCCGGTGATGCCAATCTCCCCAACCCCGCGCGCGCCCATTGGGGTGTGCGGATCGGGAATATCGGTCCAGATCACGTCGATTTCGGGGACGTCCATGTGAACGGGCAGGTGATATTCAGCGAGGCTCGGGTTCATGATCCGGCCATTGCGTTCGTCGAACAACGTTACTTCCATCAGCGCCATGCCGATCCCCATGATGATCCCGCCGCGGAACTGGCTGGCTGCGGTCTTCGGGTTGAGAATGCGGCCGCAATCGAAGGATCCCAGGAAGCGGCTGACGCGGGTCTCGCCGGTGACGCTGTTTACACGGACTTCGCAGAACAAGGCGCTATGCGAATGCATCGACCAGTGCATGAGCTCCAGCGGCTGCGACGCCTCCTCGGATACTTCTACACTTTCGCGCTGGGCCCTGCCGAGGATCGAGGCATAGCTTTCGCGCCGGCTCGGATCGTCGAGCTTGACGAGGGCGGCGTCCTCGCACCCGACCTCATCGACCGAAAGCCCTGCGAGCGGTGAATCATTGCCCGCGAGTTGAATCAATTCCTTCACCAGCGAGCGATGCGCCGCGATCACCGCCGCGCCAATCGCCGCCGTTTGCTGCGAACCTCCGGCCAGGATGCTGCCGGGAATTGTCGAATCGGCGTAGCCGATCTCCACCCGGTCGAGTCCCAGCCCTAGCCTTTCGGCCGCGACCATTGCGGTGGTGGTTGCCGTGCCCATGCCCATCTCGTGCGCGGAAACCTCGATTTTCGCCCGCCCTTCGCGGGTCAGCATGATGCGCGCTGCGGCGCCGGGCATCCGGTAATAGGGATAAGTGCCGCCCGCGCAGCCGAGGCCGACCAGCCACTCGCCCTCGCGGCGGGTGCCCGGCTGGGCGCTCCGCTCGCTCCATCCGAACCGTTCGGCTCCAGCACGCCAGGCGGCGACAACTTGACGCGACGAGAAGGGCAGGCCGGAGGTCGGGTCTTTTTCCGGTTCGTTGCGAAGCCGCAGCTCCATGGGATCGATGCCGAGTTCGACCGCCAGTTCATCGACCGCCGACTCGAGCGCAAACATACCGGGTGCCTCGCCGGGCGCGCGCATGAAGGTGTTGGCGAGCATATTCATCTTCACGGTTTCGACCGACAGCTTGAAGCTGTCCGCGGCGTACGCGCCGCGTGTTCCCATGATGAAGGGCTCCGGCATATCATTGTGCGGGGTCATCGCAATCGTACCGGTGTGCAGGATCGCGGTGAACCGGCCATCTGGTTCGGCGCCGATGGCGACACGCTGCTCGGTCGTGGTCCGTCCGCCGACGACGCGGTAGACGGCTTCGCGCGACAGCGCGATCCGCACCGGCCGCTGCGCCAGCTTTGCCGCGGCGGCGCCGAGGATCTGATGGTCCCAGAGGCATTTGCCGCCGAAACCGCCGCCGACATAGGGTGATGTCACGCGCACTTTGTCATTGGGCAGGTCGAAGACGTCGGCGATCGTCATCGCCTCCATGCTAACGAGCTGGCTGGCGTCGTGGATGATCAGCTCTTCGCCGACCCAGGCGACAGTCGTAGCGTGCGGTTCGATGGCGTTATGATTGTGGCGTGGCGTCGTGTAGACGTGATCCACCTTGTGCGGCGACTTGGCGAGGATATCTTCCGCATCGCCGATCTCGTTGAGCAACGGTTCGCCCTGAAATGCCCCAAGCGTGCTGCCCTGCGCCTTCGCGCCTTCGAACGTGGTGGTCGAGGGTTCTACTTCGTAGCGCGCGGTAATCAGCGACGCGGCATAATCGGCCTGTTCCTGCGCTTTCGCCAAAACCACTGCGATCGGCTGACCGTTCCAATGAACGCGATCATCCTGCATGATCGGCAAATCCGCCGGCCCCGCCGCTGTAGGTGACGACCCGAATACCGCCGGCCGATTCATCTGCGGCGCATTCTCGTGCGTCATGATCAGAACGACACCCGGCGCGGCCTGCGCGGCCACTGTATCGAGGGCGGTGATGCGCCCGCGCGGGATCGTCGAGAACGCCAGCGCGGCGTAGACCATGTCGTCGAGCCGCACCTCTGCCGCGAAACGCGCCGCGCCCCGCACCTTGAGCGCACCATCGAGCCGCGAGATAGGCTTGCCGATCAAGCCATGTTTCGACGCGATCAGCGGGTCGGGCACTCCACCGGGCATCCAGGCGTCTGGCGCGAGCGGGACGAGCTTGGCCATTGCGCCTTGCACCAAGCCTTGCGCGGTTTCCTTGGCAGTGTCGATGATGCTCATGCCGATGCTCCGGTGAGTTCGCGCAAGACCGCGACGATCGTGCGCCGGGCGAGCTCAATCTTGAAGCCGTTGTCGCGCAGCGGTTTTGCATCGGCCAATTCGGCGGCTGCTGCATCAACGAAAGATTGTGTCCTGGCTGGCGCGCCGAGCAGAAGCGCTTCGGCTTTTGACGCCCGCCAAGGCTTGTGCGCGACGCCTCCCAGCGCAATGCGAACCTGACTGACGATCCCGGCTTCGACCTCGATAGCTACGGCGACCGAAACAAGCGCAAAGGCGTAGCTCGCCCGGTCGCGGACCTTGCGATAGGTCGAGTTCGCCGCAAAAGGCAGCGCGGGCAATTCGATCGCCGTAATGAGGTCGCCGGGCGCGAGGTTGGTGTCGCGTTTGGGATGCTCGCCGGGTAAGCGATGAAGTTCGTGGAAAGGCAGCGAACGCGCCCCGCTCTGGCCTTCGACATGAATGACGGGATCGAGTGCGGCGAGGGCGACGCAGAGGTCCGAAGGATGGGTCGCAACGCATAACGGGGAAGCGCCGAGAATGGCGTGAATGCGATTGAAGCCCTCCAGCGCATCGCATCCTGCGCCTGGGTCTCGTTTGTTGCAGTGCGATCCCTCGACATCATAGAAATAAGTGCAGCGGGTCCGCTGCAGCAGGTTCCCGCCGACCGTCGCCATGTTGCGGATCTGCGCCGACGCTCCAGCCAAAACCGCGCGAGCTATCAGGGGATAGCGCGTTCGTATTGCCGGATGTTCCGCCAGCGCTGTGTTGCGGACCGCCGCGCCGATCATCAGCCCGCCGCCGTCGCAATCGGCAATCATTGTCGACAGGCGGGTCACATCGACGAGATGCGCCGGTTTTTCGACATTCTCGCGCATGAGGTCGACCAAATTGGTGCCTCCGCCCAGATAGGCGGTCGCGTGCGCCGAGCCGAGCCGTGCCGCCTCCGCCACGTCTCCTGCGAGGGCATAGTCGAATGGGATCATAACGCGCTCTCCGCCGCAGCGGCCTCGATCGCCTCGATAATGCCATTGTGTGCGCCGCACCGGCAAAGATTGCCGCTCATCCGCTCGCGAATCTCGTCGCGCGAAAGATCGATCTCGCCTGTCAAATCGGCACTGACATAGCTGGGTACACCACGTCGCGCTTCGGTAGCCATCCCGATCGCGGAACAGATTTGCCCGGGGGTGCAATAGCCGCATTGAAAGCCGTCATGCTCGATGAATGCCTGTTGCAGCGGGTGAAGCCCGCTTTCATCCGACAGTCCCTCGATCGTCGTGATCTCGCGGCCTTTATATTGAACCGCCAATGCCAGACACGAGAGGATGCGTTCGCCTTCGACAAGGATTGTGCAGGCACCGCAAGCGCCTTGATTGCAGCCCTTCTTGGTTCCGGGCAGGTGCAGCGTTTCACGAAGGAAGTCGAGCAGGGAGACACGCGCATCGTCGGGCAATGCCGCAGAATGACCATTGACCATTATCGGCATCGCTTGCTCCTGTGGTGGATCAGCCGGATTTGTCAGACAGTTGTGTGCCACTGCCCGGCATGGACGCCAAATGGTTTGGCAAATTCAAGTTGCATTATCCGGTGACGCCTCATCAATGCGCCGGTGACCGATTTTGCCAAGACACGCGCTCTGTTTCACTTGCCCGACGGAATCGTCTATCTCGACGGCAATTCGCTCGGGCCGATGCCACTCAAGACGGCGGAACGGATCGCTCGCACCGTAACGCATGAGTGGGGCGAGCGACTTATCGGCTCATGGAACGAGGCGGGCTGGATGGCGCAGCCGCGAACGCTGGGCGACCGCATCGGCAAGTTGATTGGCGCACCCGAAGGTTCGGTCGTCGTCGGTGACACGCTGTCCATCAAAATTTATCAGGCGGTCGCCGCGGCGATCGACCTGAATCCGGATCGCCGCATAATAGTGTCGGACAGCGGAAACTTCCCGACCGATCTTTACATTGTTGAAGGTCTGATCCGCTCCCTCGGTCGTGGGCACGAACTTCGCATCGTCGAACCCGAGGCCGTCGCTGACGCGATGGATGAGAGTGTTGCGGTGCTGTTGCTTACCGAGGTCGATTACAGGACCGGGCGCTTGCACGACATGGCGGCGCTGACCCGTCGCGCGCACCAGTCGGGTGCGATCACGGTGTGGGATCTTGCGCACTCGGCTGGCGCGATTCCGGTCGATGTACTGGCGACGAACGCGGATTTCGCCGCAGGCTGCACCTATAAATATCTGAATGCGGGCCCCGGCGCACCGGCCTTCATTTATGTCGCAGAGCGCCATGCGTCGGCGGTGCAGCCGGCGCTATCCGGCTGGCTCGGGCATGAAGCGCCGTTTGCGTTTGATAGGGATTATCGTCCCGGATGTGGGGTCGATCGCATGCGCGTCGGCACCCCGCCGGTGATCGCGATGGCCGCGCTCGACGCGGCACTCGACATCTGGGAGTCGGTCGACATGGATGACCTGCGTCGTCAGTCGATCGAGTTGTCGGAGCTATTCATTGCCGAGGTCGAGCACCGCTGCCCGAGCTTGCTGCTCGCCTCTCCACGCGATCCGCGGACGCGCGGCAGCCAGGTTTCATTTCGCCATGCCGATGCCTACCCGGTCATGCGGGCGCTGATCGATCATGGCGTCATTGGCGATTTTCGCGCGCCCGATCTGATGCGGTTCGGCATTGCCCCGCTTTACATCGGCGAAAGCGATATGATCTCCGCTGCCGAAACTTTGCAGCACGTTCTCGACAATGGCCTTTGGGACGATCCCCGCTACGACACGCGAAGCTATGTTACTTGATCAGCCTCTCCTCAGGCGGAAACTGGCCTTCACGCGGTGCGGCCACGTCGATCGCTTTTTGAATCACGCTTACCGTTACCGGAGTTTTGCCAGCGATTTCGCCGTCGACCGAAATCTTTAGCGGCGGACGCGTACCCAGCTTGAGGCTCTTCCCACGAAATTCTCGCGTGGTGCCGTGGCGCGCGCGCAACTTCAAGACAGTTGCAAACCAGCTCCACCCGAGGCGCCATACGCTTTTGCCGGTCACGGCGCGAACGACGATCTCACCACTGTCGAATTTCTGATCCTCGACCAGTTCGACCCCGCCATGACGCGGGCCGTTGGCGATCAGCGCTTCGGTTGCCCACAACGTTTCGCACACGCCATTTTCATGTTCGATAGTCATGCGAAACGGCCTGAAGCGAACCGCGCACCAGAACGCCCAGATCAGATAGCCGACAACGCCGAGATAGCGCTTTAGCTTGTGGGGAACCGTCTCCGCGATCATCGGCGAGAGCCCGATTGCCGCGGCGTTGCAAAAGTGGTTTTCGTCGATCTTCCCCAGATCGATGCGCTTGCGAACACCATCGGTTATGACTTGCACGGCGCTGTCGATATCAGTCGGAATGCCGAGGCCGCCCGCAAAGCTGTTGGCGGTGCCAAGCGGCATCACCGCGACCACCGTATCATGCCCGACAAAGTGATCGACATTGGAGGAGAGCGATCCGTCCCCGCCGCCAACGATGACCATCGGCGCACGCTTTACGGCGTCACATACAGCCGGCCCCATGTCGTCGGGATCTTCGATTCCTCGCGCGTCGATAAGGTCGATCCCCGCCGCGATCAGCTTTTCGCGAACCTCGTCGAAGGACTTGGCCCCGGTGCGGCTCATGGTGTTGACGACCAGAATTGCCTGCCGCGGCAGCGGGGCGGTCATCTAATTGGCCCGGATGTCAGGCATAGGGGATCTCATGATCGATGGTTTCCACCGTCCAGCTTTCGCCGTCGAAGGTGAACCTTTCGTGATTGCCACGCTGAAAGCCGCTGCCGTCCCAAACGACGACCTGTAGCTCGACCTCGTCGTTTCGATGGGCATGGATCCAATTGAAACTTTGCAGTTCGCTATTGCGCAGCCGGGTGGAGGTTGCCGTCCCCGCCTGCATTACCAAGGTCGATCCGGCATTCTCGACCATCTTGCGCGCCGATTCGGCATAAGTGCGGTGAAAGTGGCCGGCCAGAGCGAGATGCACGCCGGCTTCGCGTACGGCTTTCACCGCGTCGCGGTGGCGGCCGACGGCTTCGCTCAATTCTCCCCCCTCGCCGATCGGCATAGCGTAGAGCGGATGGTGAGTGACGAGGATACGCGTCTTGTTCGCCGGCACTTCGGCAAAGCGCCTCTGAATAATGCCCATCTGCTCTTGATTGATCCGCCCATCCTTGATCGTCAGCGAACGGGCGGTGTTGATCCCCAACACAGCGACGTCCTCGTTTTCGAACCAGGGGCAGAGATCATTGTCGATATATCTTTTGTAGCGATCGAGTGGTGCGCCGAAGCGGCGCACGACGTCGTATAGCGGTACATCGTGATTGCCCGGCACCGCCAATGTCCGGAAACCAGCAGCGCGCAGACGATTGAGATATGCCGACGCCTCCCGAAACTGCTCGACCCGGGCACGCTGCGTGAAATCGCCGCTTATGATTATGAGGTCGGGCTGTCGCTTCTGCAGCCACGATTCAGTGGCGGCGACAATGGTGGGATCGTGCGCGCCGAAATGAATGTCGGATAGATGTGCGATGCGTGCCATGATCGCTAAACGCGTAATGGGGCGGGCGGGGTTCCGTCTCTGCCAACGGTTTCGCCACGGCAAGGTTTTGGTGCAGGGGCGGCAACCTAATTGAGACGAGCGTGTTTCCCCCCGAAATAGGGAGAAGGCCATGTGGCGTAGCGTGTTGTTGGCAAGTGTCGTGTTGCCGGTTGCGGCGATGGCTCAAGAAATGCCGGGCCGGGTCGGTAGCCGATCGGTCGAACCTGCGGGGCAGGCGCTACCCGACCACAAGGCCGCTAACGTTCGTGTCGAAGGCGCAATCGTCGAACCACTGAAGCTGCCGCCTGATGTCTCGGCGTTGAAGGCACCTCCAGGCTACAAAGTATCGATCTTCGCCCAAGGGCTGGGCAATGCCCGGATGTTGGCGGTTGCCGATGACGGCACCGTTTACCTCACGCGCCGCACTGAAGGTGACGTGCTGATGCTGCGTGATACAAATGGCGATGGTCGCGCCGAGGCACCGGTCACCGTTGCGCGGCGAGCCGGGATGCACGGCATCGCCATAGATGGCCGCACTGTTTATTTGGTCACGCAGATCGACGTCTATTCGGCACCGATTCTGCCAGATGGCCGCTTCGGCGTACTGACGCGGATCATCGATGATCTGCCCGATACCGGGCAACACCCAAACCGCACGATCGCGGTCGGCGGCGATGGCATGCTCTACATCTCGGTCGGGTCGACCTGCAACGCCTGCGCCGAGCGCAGCCCCGAAAGTGCTGCCATTTTACGTGCGAGCAAGGACGGCAAGTCGCGGACGATCTACGCAAGCGGTTTGCGCAATACGATCGGCTTCGGCTGGCACCCGCGCACCGGGCAACTTTGGGGGCTCGATCACGGCATCGACTGGCTGGGCGACGAACAGCAGCCCGAAGAGCTCAACAAGATCGACCAGGGCAAGGGCTATGGCTGGCCCTATATTTACGCGCAGGGCGGCCATAACCCGCAGGACGATCCTCCCGGTGAGCTGACAATGGCCGACTGGGACGCGATGAACGAACGCAGTGTGCTCGGCACCGACGCCCATGCCGCGCCGATGCAGATGGCGTTTTACAAGGGCGCGATGTTTCCGGCGGCGGAGCAGGGCAATGCCTTCGCCGCCTTTCGCGGATCATGGAACCGCAGTGATCCGTCGGGTTACGATGTCCGGCGCGTGCGGTTCGATGCGGCTGGAAACCCGGTCGCTATCGAGCCTTTCGTAACCGGTTTCCTTACGCGGACCCAGGGCGGCGGTATCGGCCATCGCGGGCGGCTCGCTGGACTCGCGGTGGCGCAGGACGGCGCCCTCCTGTTCACCGATGACGAGAATGGCGTCATCTACCGCGTCTCGTACGAAGGCCCCGATCGCGCGGGCAGCAACCTTGCGGGTGTGATGCCCGGTCCAATGCCGCTCGAGCCACGCCCCAAGGGCGAGACGTTGGCGATGGCGCGCGACGAAACGCAAGGCCGGGGCAGTTTGCGCGTCGGCAGCCCGCGCTTCGCGACTCGCGCCGCCATTCCGGCGGAGCATAGCGCCTGGTATCAGGATGTCTCGCCGCCGCTGTCATGGAGCGGCGCGCCCGCAGGCACGAAAAGCTTTGCGCTGCTGATGGAGGATCCCGACGCCAAGATGGGCAAACCGTTCGTCCATTGGGTCGCTTGGAACATCCCCGCGACGGTGATGAAATTCGATGAAGCGCTGCCGACTTTCCCGCAGGTTCCGCAGCTCGGCAAAATGCGACAGGGCCGAAACACGCGCGGATCGATCGGCTATTACGGCCCGCGCCCGCCGGTGGGCGATCGACCGCATCGCTATCACTTCCAAATTTTCGCTCTCGATACGCTGCTCGAAATCAAGCCCGGCAGCGATCGCGAAACGCTGATCGCGGCGATGGCCGGCCATGTCCTGGCCAAAGGCGAAACCGTCGGCCTCTACGGTCAGGCCACGCCGCCCGTGAAGTAGCCGGTTATCAATTGTAAACGCCGATCTATTATCGCGGCGGGATGGGGTTGTTACGGTCATCGCTGGCGGCGTTCTGCCTGATGTTGTTCGGCGCGCCGGCGCAAGCGCAAGAGCTATTGTCCAACCGCAGCTTCGAACTTCCGGTCGCGCCCGCCAACGGCAATAATTTCTACACGACCATCCCCGATTGGACCGTGACCAACGTCACCCCCGCGGTCGCGCAGCCTTACAATATCGTTCGGCCGTTTTCTGGCTATGCCGGCAACCCCACCGCGCCGCCGACAGGGGGCGGGGTCCAATATTTCGACGTCAACGCCGCCGCGGGTTCGATGAACCAGAGCGTGACCATCCCGGGGCCGGGCATGGTCGA
>CBDUBW010000094.1:0-9544 GCA_965365485.1 uncultured Aquisediminimonas sp. | reverse complement strand
GATCCACCTTCGCCGACGATCGCGGCGACCATCGGTACGCCGAGATTGAGCGCAGCTTCGGTCGATCGGGCGATCGCTTCGGCCTGTCCGCGCTCCTCGGCCTCCATTCCCGGAAATGCTCCGGACGTATCGATAAGCGTGACGACGGGCAGCGCGAAACGATCGGCCAGCTCCATCAGCCGGATCGCTTTGCGGTAACCTTCCGGCCGACCCATGCCGAAATTGTGCGCTATGCGGCTGGCCGTATCATCACCCTTCTCATGCCCGATCACGACGACGCGACGGCCATATATGCGGCCCAGTCCGCCCATGATCGCGCGATCGTCGGCAAAGGCCCGATCTCCCGCCAGCGGCATGAAGCCATCGACGATCCCGGCGACGTAATGCTTGAAATGCGGCCGTTGCGGATGGCGCGCGACCTGCGCCTTCTGCCACGGCGTCAACTTGGCATAAGTATCGGCAAGCAGCTTGTCCGCTTTCTCGGTCAGCCGCGAAACCTCGCTGTCGAGATCAGCCGGTGAGCCTGCCGAAGTCGCCCGCAGATCGTCTATCCGGGCGCGCAGTTCAGCAACGGGCTTTTCAAAATCGAGGTAGGAAACCATCGATCCGGGGCGTTAAGGCCGCCCCGCCAAGGCGTCAACGAGGGGGTGCTTTTCGTTGACGAGGGTCACGAGACGGCGGCTGTCTACATGCGTGTAGATCTCTGTCGTCGCGATATCCGCATGGCCGAGCAGCATCTGCACCGCGCGCAGATCGGCCCCGCCCTCAAGCAAGTGCGTTGCAAAGGCGTGCCGCAGGACGTGCGGACTGACCCGGTCAGGGGGGATGCCTGCATCGGCGGCGAGCGCTTTGATGAGCTGAAACAAGCGTACGCGGCTGAGGTGCGATCCTCCGGATGGGAACAGCCATTTGCCTTCGCGCGGGCGGGCCCGCATCCAGGCACCGACGGCCTTTCTCGCGCGTTCGGAAACCGGCACCATCCGCTCCTTATCGCCCTTCCCACGGATGATTGCGTATGGCCGGTCCGGCGCGATGGCGCGAATATCGAGCGAGACGAGCTCGCTTGCGCGCAAGCCCGATCCATAAAGCAGTTCTACCAGCGCCCTGAGCCTGAGCCCGGAGGGCGTAGTGCGGCTGTCGAGTTCGGCGAAAAGCGCATCCACCTCATCGCGCGACAAAATCTTTGGAAGCCCGCGCGCTGAGCCGGGGCGTGGCAAATGTGGGGACACATCGTCGCTGCGATGGCCCTCATCGGCAAGGAAACCGAAAAAGCGGCGCAAGCATGCCGATTTGCGTGCAACACTCGGCTTGGCGAGCGGCGACCAGTGTTCCGTCAGCTTGACCAATGCCGCGCCATCAGCCTCGGCAAGCGCGCCTTGCAAGATGATGGAAGCCTGCAGCAAATCGGTTCGGTACGCCGCCAGGGTGTTGGCCGAAGCGCCCGCCTCCGCCGAGAGCATTTCAAGGAAGCGATCGATCAGCGCGTGATCGTCACCGGACATGTCAGCCGCGCGTCACCGCTTCGGCGGCAATCATTCGCGCTTCATTGCCGAGCCCGACCTTTCGCAACGCAACGATCGCGTGATAGAGCATCACCGGGGAGACCCGGCGAATATCATTCTCCTGCAGACCCAGAGCGCATAAGAGTGCGACAGTGCCCGGCTCGCGCGCGGCGACGGCGCGGTCGAGCGCGCGTGTCCAGGGGGTGCTCCGCCCAACGGGAATGCCGAGCTCGCCAGCCATGTCGGAAATATCCGCGTCGGAAAGTCGTCCCAGCCCGGCCAGGCCGGCAAAGAGAAACCGGCCCCGAGGCTCGTCCCCCGCATCCGAGATATAGGATTCGGCGGTGCCACGCGCCCACGGAACCGCGCCACGGGGGGCGCCCACGGCAAGGAGAGCCCAGCCACGGCTTTCGATGTCGCCGCTTGCTTCGCCGAGCAGGGGCGCCCAGCGCGCGGCCTGGATGTCGAGCCCTGCGGAGAGCATCGAAGCGATCAGCCGATCCGCCGAATTGGCCTGGTCTTCATTAGGACGCAGCATCGCCGCTGCACGCGCGGTCAGGATAAGCCGCGCATAACGCTGGCTGGCGTCTTCCCCCGCACCCTCCCATAACGTGCGCATCGCGGAGAGTTTGGCGTCGCCGCCATCTCCCGAATAGGCCGTGCGAAGGGTGAGAAAGCTTTTTCCGGAAGAATCGGCAGCATCGGTGGTATCGCCGACCAGGCCGTAGAAATCGACCAGCGCGGCCGAAGACAGCACGCCGAGCGATGCCGCATGCTCAGCTGCCTCCAGCCGCTTTTCGGGCGCGATCATCGGCGCGCGCGCGAACCATGCGCGGACCTGCGGCGATGCCGCCGCCATGAGGGGCTCCGGGATGTCGACCGCAGTGGCGCTCGCCAGCCCGAACCGCCACGCCGTCAGCTGATCGACGCCATCCCATTGCACCTGCACCGATCGGCGGCTGTTGATCCCCGCCCCGACGACCTTCTCTGCCAGAATGCCATCGATGCCAGTCCCCGCACCGCGGCTCCGGGCGCGGCCGATCTGCAGGCTCGCTTCCGCGGATTCGCCCGCGAGCGCCAAACACATTGCGCGGACCATCGGCCATGCCTGCTCGCGGCGCGTCGGGCTGACCCATTCGGTAAAGGCGCAGGCCCCCGAAGGGTCGGCGGTCGCCAGCGCCGCCTGGAGCGCGACATCCTGCAGCTTGGGTGTATAGCGATCGGCATCGACGGCCTGCACCAAAAGTCTAGCGCTTTCGGCTTCGCCCATCCGCAGCAGCAACCAGGCGCGTTCGGCCACCCAATCCTGCCCCGAAACGTTTCGCGGCGTATCGACCTGGCTGAGGAGCGCGCGCCGCAGCAGAATCGAGGCCCAGCGTGATGCGATCGGGGTCTGCATTTTGCGCATGATGTATGAAAGATAACGTCCGTCGGAGCTTCCGAACGCTGCCGCGCCCATATCTCCGCTGTCCGCAACGAGGATGCCGACATTGTCGAGCGACCGCCGGGCCTGCGGGGGAAGATCCTGCAGCACCGGTGCCAGCGCGAGCTCCTCATCCTCGCCATCCTCGTCCTCATCGCCGGGTTCGGACGCTCGGCCGTCGGTCGCATCTTGCGGCGCGCCAGGGGTGCGCAATCCGGCATCGGGAAGCAGATCGCTCGGCGGCCGCGGCGCCGTGGAAGGCCGGGGTTCCTCGACCGGATCGCCGAAGCCCGGCGGAAGGATCGATTCCGGCGCGTCCTGGCTGAGTGCGGGGATCGCAAGCGCCAACGCCGCGACCCCGCCGATCAGCAGAGCCCTACTTCGCAAGCTCATTGAGATCGACCGGTTGCTCGCGCGTAACGAGCGGTTGTTCGCCGACGCGGCTCGAAAGGAATAGCAGCAATAGCGCCAAAACCGCGACGACAGCAACGATACTCACCCAGAACTTCATGCAAAATCCATGTCATCGCCAACCCGGCGCGCCTTTGCCCAACCGTGCCCGCTGTGTATAGCCCCCGCCGCCATGGCTGACCAGAGTTTCGCCCCGTCCCGACTGAAGCTTAAGCGGCCGATTGTGCTCATCGGGCTGATGGGTGTCGGAAAAACGACGATCGGCCGCCGCCTGGCAAATCGTCTCCACGTCGATTTTGTTGACGCCGATGCCGAAATCGAACGCGCCGCGGATCTGACCATCGCCGAGATCTTTGAACGCTATGGCGAGGCCGAATTCCGCGACGGAGAGCGCAGGGTCATCGCGCGGCTGATGGACGATCGCATCAAGGTCATCGCCACAGGCGGCGGCGCCTTCATGAACGAGGCGACACGCGCGCTTGTGCTCGAACGCGCGACCGCGGTCTGGATCGACGCGGATATTGACGTGCTTGCCGAGCGCGTCTCGCGCAAGGATACCCGGCCGTTGCTGAAAGGACGCAACGCGGGAGATGCGCTGCGCGAACTCGCCCGCGTACGCAATCCAATTTACGCGCAGGCACCGATCCACATCTTCAGCCAGCCCGCCCCGCATGACGCGACGGTCGACCTGATCATCGAGAAGTTAGCATGCCAAGCGTGAGCGTCGCGCTCGGCGGGCGCAGTTATGAAGTTCTTATCGAAAGCGACGCGCTGGATCGTGCTGGTGACCTGCTTTCGCCCTGGCTGCGCGGCGGCGGGGCGGTGGTGGTGACCGATAGCAATGTCGCGCAGCACGTGCTGCCACGTTTCGAAGACGGACTTGCGGCGGGCGGCGTAGCTGCGGATGTCATCGTCCTTCCGGCGGGTGAGCCCAGTAAGGATTGGTATCATCTGGCGCAGTTGTGCGATGATTTGCTGGCGCGCGAAATCGGACGCGGGGATCACATCGTCGCGTTGGGCGGCGGAATGATCGGCGATCTGACGGGCTTCGCCGCGTCGATCCTCAAGCGCGGCTGTGGGTTCGTGCAAGTGCCTACGACATTGCTCGCGCAGGTCGACTCTTCTGTCGGCGGCAAGACCGCAATCAACGCAACCGCGGGAAAGAATCTGATCGGCGCTTTCCACCAACCGTCATTCGTTCTGATTGATCCCTCGGTGCTCGACACGCTTCCGACGCGGGAGATGCTCGCGGGCTATGCCGAGGTCGTAAAATATGGGCTAATCGGCGACGAGGCTTTCTTTGAATGGTGCGAAGCCAACGCGGCCAAGCTGATCGCGGGCGACCGCGCCGCGCTCGAACATGCGGTTGAGGTCAGCGTACGCGCCAAAGCCGAAATCGTCGCCGCCGACGAGCGTGAGACTCTCGACCGGCGAGCCTTGCTCAATCTCGGCCATACCTTCGGGCATGCGCTCGAGGCGGAAACGGGCTTTTCCGATCGGCTGCTTCATGGCGAAGCAGTGGCGGCGGGGATGGCGCTGGCTTTCGGCTACTCGTTGAGGCTGGGCCATTGCGACGGCGAACCGGCGCATCGCGTCGCGACCCATCTCCGCGCCGTCGGGCTTCCCAACGGACTCAAGGCGGCGGGCGTGACGGCGAATGGCGAAGCGCTCGTCGCGCATATGCGGCATGACAAGAAGAAGTCGGGCGATACCCTGCCCTTCATCCTCGCGCGCGGCATCGGGCAGGCCTATGTCGATAAGTCGGTATCACTAGCGGACGTTCAGGCGTTCCTCGACGAAGCAGCCTGAAACGCGAACCACAGCCAGCCCGCGATCATCAGAACGCCGCCGATCGGGGTCACGGCGCCCAGCCAGCGCGGCGCACCGAACGCCATGGCGTAAAGCGTCATCGAAAAGAGTGCGCTGCCGCCGAGCAGCAACCACGCCGAGGGTTCAGAGCGCTGCGCGACGATCAGGATGGCGACCGCGTGAATGAGCGCATAGGTTCCTCCGGTGCGAAGCCATTCTGCCTCCTTCGGCTCGGCCCCATGCGCGCCGAAGGCCCCGGCCCCGATCGCAACCGCAGCGCTCAGCCCGGCAAGCACATACAATAATTTCATCGCGGATCCGCCACTTTCGGGAGCACGGGCTCGGTGAGAATGGTATCGCGCTGGGTCCTGAGATCGCCGCTTTCCAGCTGGGCTTTCAGCCGCTCCCGGTCGCGGGCACGGTAAAGGTCTTCGGAGCGTTCGATCAACTCGGCGTCGATGCCTGCGCTTTCCATTGCCAGCCGCGCCATCTTGACCGCCGATTCGAGCACTTCGCGGACGACCCCTGCCACCGGCGCGCCCTTCAGCTTGAGGACAGCGCGGCGATCGAAGGCGCGGACGAAGATCGTGGCATCGGGGAAGCTCGAATGCACGGCCTCGACCAGTTCTGGCGAAACCTGATCGCCATCGATGCAGAACAGGATCATCTGCGCGTCGGCGGCACCCGCCTGACGGAGAAGGTCGATCCGCGTGCCGTCGCCGAAATACACTTTGGCCCCGAAACTCCCGGCGACGTCGATCATCTCGATGTCGGTATCGACAAGCGTCACTGAGATGCCCTGCGCAAGCAGCATTTGCCCGACCGTCTGACCGAAACGGCCATAACCGACGATCAACGCGGTCGCGCCATCGGCCTTGGGTCCATCGCGCTCTTCGTTTGTCACCGGCTCGGCGCGGAGACGGCTGGTAGCCGCCATCAGGAACGGCGTGGTCGCCATCGATAGTGTGACGATCGCGCCGAACAGGCTCGCCGCTTCGGGGGCGATCAGATAGGCATCCTGCGCCTGCGCGAAGAGAACAAAGCCGAACTCGCCGCCCTGGCTGAGTAGGAGGCCGAGCGCGAGCGCAGGCCGCCAGTTCATCCCGAAGGCCATGCCGATGCCGATGATGACAGCCGCCTTGGTGGCGATTAGCGCGATCGCCATGCCCGCGACGAAGAACGGCCGGTCGGCGATCGCGCCGAGATCTAGCATCATCCCGACCGAAAGAAAAAACAGACCAAGCAAGATTGAGCGGAACGGTTCGACATCGGCCTCAAGCTCATGCCGATAGGGACTGTCGGCGAGCATCACGCCCGCGATGAACGCGCCCAACGCCGCCGACAGGCCGAGCGCCTGCATCAACGCGGCGCTGGCGATGACGGTGAAAAGTCCGGCGAAGACGAACATCTCGCGCTCGCCCAGATTGCCGATCAGCCGGAACAGCGGCCGCAGCACGAAACGCCCGACCAGAACCAGCCCCGCGATCGCAGCGATCGATTGCAGCGCCAACACCCACCCCGGCGGGCCTGCCGCCGCCTGCGGATTGCGCGACATGGCAGCGACGATCGTGATCATCGGCACGATCGAAAGATCCTGAAACAGCAGGATCGAGAAAGCGCGCTCCCCAAAGGGGGTGCGGAGGCGCCCCGCGGATTGCAGCATCGGCAGCACCTGTGCTGTCGACGACAAGGCAAGCGGCAGGCCGAGCGCGATCGCGGCCGCGATCGAGAGCGGAGTCGAGCCATAGACGACGAGCGTCACCGCCAGGCCGCACAGTGCGACTTGCAGCAGCCCGAGCCCGAAAATGTCGCGCCGCATACGCCACAGCCGCGTCGGCGAAAGTTCGAGGCCGACGAGGAAAAGCAACAGCACGATCCCGAATTCGGCGATGTGCATCGTCTCCTCGGCCTCGCCGACGAGCTGGAGGACGTGCGGGCCGACCATTGCGCCCGCGATCAGATGGCCCAACACGGCGCCGAGGCCGAGCTTGCGGAACAACAGAACGAAGACGAGCGCGAAGCCGAACAGGACGACGCCGTCGAACAGGAGCTCAGCGGTCTCCATCAGGCTTCGACCTTCTGATCGAGCGCCGCGAGTGCGGCATCGAATGGAAGCAGGATCGCGGGATGGCGGGCACTGTGAGCGATGGCGGGAGCAAAAATTTCGTGCTCGTCCCACAAGATACCGCGTTCACCGCCGCCGAGCCAAGTTGCCAGCGCGTCTCGCGCACTTGCGATGTCCTGACGGGACAATCCGATAGCGCGCGATGCGAATAGCGCGGTCGAAGCCTGACCCATCGCACACGCGCGAATCTCGCCGCCCAGGGCCGTGATGCGTCCACCAGCTTCGATCGACAGGTCGATGGTGACGCGGCTTCCGCACACCGGCGAACGGTGTTCGGCACTCGCACTGGGCGCATCGAGGCGGGTCAGCGCTGCGGTCGAAGCTGCGAGCCGCAAAATCTCGCGATTGTAGAGCAGGTGCGACATCACACCGAATTCCCGTCGCCGACGCCGCCGCCGCGCTGCCGTTCCGAGGCATAATCGACCAACGCCCGCGCAGTCGCGTTGAGCAGGGGATAGGTGCGCGAATCGGTCATCCATTCGGGCCGTTCGGCGGCGCCACCATAAATGGTGTCGTAGCCGAGCGAGACCAGCAGGAACGCCAGGCTCGCCGCCAGAACCCCCTTGAAGGCGCCAAACCCTCCTCCCAGGATGCGGTCGAACGCGCCGAGCGACGACCCTCTCGCGGCGGTTCCAAGACGCGATGCGATAAGCTTGCCGGCTGCGAAGACGATGCCGAAGACCGCCGCGGCGGAAAGCACCGACGCCCCTCCTTCGGTCCCGACCGGCTCGGCGAGCCAGTCGCTCACGGGTTCGTGAAAGAGACGTACCGCGAGAAAGCCTGCAACCCAGGCGGCGAGCGAGAGCGATTCGTGGACGAAGCCCTTGCGTACACCGCCAATGCCCAGTCCGCCCGCCAGCAAGAGCACGATGATGTCGAGCGCGGTCATGGCCGCGTCCTTAAGCAGGCATCGCGCGAGCGTCGAGCCTTCACCCCCGCCCGAGCATATGATCGACGAGGAACGAAAGGCGGGCAAAGGCCTGCAGCTTGACCGGGTCTGTCTCGCCTTTTGCTGCCGTTCCCGTTGGCACAAGC
Organism: uncultured Aquisediminimonas sp.; assembly: GCA_965365485.1. Taxonomy (GTDB): domain Bacteria; phylum Pseudomonadota; class Alphaproteobacteria; order Sphingomonadales; family Sphingomonadaceae; genus Aquisediminimonas. The sequence goes on along the minus strand of CBDUBW010000094.1, from coordinate 1,239 downwards.
GCGCGTTCGAAGCCGAGCTTGGCCGCCTCGCGCAATCTCAGCGCGGCGTGCGCGACGGGGCGCACTTCACCCGACAACGCGATCTCCCCGAACGCGATGCAATCGGCGGGCACCGGGCGTTCGGACAAGGCCGAGATGAGCGCCGCCGCCACCGCGAGATCGGCGGCGGGATCGGACAGGCGGTAGCCTCCGGCAATGTTAAGATAGACTTCGCAGGTCGAAAAACTCATTCCGCAGCGCGCCTCAAGCACGGCGAGGATCATCGCCAAGCGCCCTGCATCCCAGCCGACCACGGCGCGTCGCGGCGTTGCCCCGCTGGCAAGGCGGACGACCAGCGCCTGGACTTCGACCAGGACCGGACGCGTTCCTTCCAGAGCGGGAAATACTACCGTTCCTGCGACATCTTCTTTGCGGTCGGTGATAAACAACGACGAGGGGTTGGCGACTTCGCCCAGTCCGCCCTCCCCCATCGCGAATACGCCGATTTCATCGGTGCCGCCGAAGCGGTTTTTGATTGCGCGGAGGATGCGATAGAGATGCGTCCGCTCACCCTCGAAGCTCAGCACGGTATCGACCATGTGTTCGAGCACGCGCGGGCCCGCGAGACTGCCGTCCTTGGTGACATGGCCGACGAGCACCATTGCAGTGCCGCGTTCCTTAGCGAAACGGATCAGCTCCTGAGCGCTGGCGCGGACCTGGCTGACCGTACCTGGCGCGCCTTCGATGAGGTCGCTGTGCATGGTCTGGATCGAATCGATGACGAGCAGATCGGGCGCCGCGCCGTCGCCGAGCGTGGTCAGGATGTTTCGTACCGACGTTGCCGCCGCCAGCTTGACCGGAGCCGCGCCCAATCCGAGCCGCTGCGCGCGCAGCCGCACCTGATCGGCGGCTTCCTCACCCGAAATGTATGCGACAGCGCGACCGGCGCTCGCCAGCTTTGCCGCCGCCTGGAGCAGCAATGTCGATTTCCCTATTCCCGGATCGCCCCCGATCAGGGTTGCAGAGCCGGACACGAAGCCGCCCCCCAAGGCGCGATCGAGTTCCGCGATCCCGCTCGCCATGCGTGGAGGGAGTGGCACATCGGCATCGAGCGCAACCAGATCGACATTTTGCCCGCCGCTGTGAAGATCGTGACGCGCCCGAAACGGTGTGACCACCGCTCCTGCATCCTCGATCATCGTGTTCCATTCACCGCAATCAACGCATTGCCCCTGCCATTTTGACGAGATCGAGCCGCAG
>CBDUBW010000093.1:0-9702 GCA_965365485.1 uncultured Aquisediminimonas sp. | reverse complement strand
ACCGACCGCGCCAAATATGCTGCAATCGGCGAGAGCGATCGCATGACGCTGAGGTTCATCAAGCCCAAAAAATAAATACAAATGGGAGAGCGTATATGGAACAGCTGAGCGGGCAAGACGCCAGCTTCGTCTATATGGAGACGCAGAATACGCCGATGCATATCGGCTCGGTCGCGATCTACGATCCTTCGACCGCGCCGGGCGGCAAAGTGCGCTTCAAGGACATCCTAGCGCATATTGAGAGCCGCCTGGGCGGCGCGCGAAGTTTCCGGCAAAAGCTCGTTCGCGTGCCGTTCGATCTCGATCATCCCTATTGGATCGAGGATTCCGACTTCGATCTCGAATATCATGTCCGGCATATCGCTTTGCCCAAGCCGGGCGACTGGCGGCAATTGTGCATCCAGACCGCGCGGCTGCATTCGCGCGCGCTCGATCTTTCGAAGCCACTTTGGGAATTCTGGGTGGTCGAGGGGCTCGACAATATCGAGGGGTTGCCGCCTGGTTGCTTCGCGCTGATCTCAAAAGTGCATCACGCCGCGATCGACGGCATGTCGGGGGTCGAGATGTCGGCCGCGGTTCATGATCTCGCGCCTGTGCCCAATTCGGTTCCCGAACCGGATAAGTGGGAGCCCGAGAAAAACCCTCAGCTCGGCGAACTGTTGTTCCGGTCATGGATGAATTCGGTCAAGCAGCCGATGCGCTTCGCCGAGACGTTCGCCAAATCGGTCCCCGGCATGGCGCGCTTGGCGCGCGAAGTCGCAGGCGGCGACATTTCGCTCGCGGGAACGCGGCCTGCGCCCAAGACCATCCTCAACGGCACCGTCGGCCCGCACAGGGTGTGGGACGCGGTGGCGCTTCCGCTCGCCGACATCCGCGCGATCAAGGAGCGTCTGCCAGGCGCGACGGTCAACGATGCGATCCTCACCGTGATCGGCGGCGGTCTGCGCCATTATCTGATGGGCCGCGATGCCCTGCCGGCGGAAAGCCTCAGCGCGATGGCGCCGATTTCGGTCCGCGCCGAGGGCGAGAAGGCGGCGATGGGCAATCTCGTTTCCGCGATGGTCGTCAATCTCGGCACGCAGATCGCCGATCCGATGGAGCGGCTGCGCTATATTCATGACGAAGCCAAGAATTCGAAGGCGATGACCAACGCCGTCGGGGCGCGGACGCTGACCGATTATTCGCAGTTGATCCCTTCGGGGCTCGCTGGCCTTGGCGCGCGGCTCTATACGCGGCTGGGTGCAGCGAACGCGCATGCGCCGGTATTCAATTGCGTGGCGACCAACGTGCCGGGCAGCCGCGTGCCGCTCTATTTCGCGGGCGCAAAGATGCTCAAGATGATGGGCTTCGGGCCGATTTTCGACGGCATGGGGCTGATCAACGCGATCTATTCCTACGCGGACGACATCGCGATCGGCTTCACGTCGGATCGCAAGATGATGCCTGATCCCGCCAACTATGCCGCAGCGCTGCGGCAGTCGTTCGCGGAATTGCGCGATGCATCCCCGGATGCTGCCGGACTCGCAGCCCCCAAACCGAAGTTCGTGGGCGCGGCGGCGATCGAAACCAAGAAGGGCGACAGGAGAAAAGCCAATGGCAAAAGCCAAAAAGACGCAAGCCTCAGCGGAGAAGCGGGCAGCAGCGGCAAAGCCCGAAAGCGTGAAAAAGCCCAAATCGGCAGCGCGTGACGCGGGCGAACGTATCGCCGAAGGGCTGCAGACCGCCGGCGCCAATCTGCGTGGCGCCGCGAACGAGGCCGCTCAGAACGCCGCGAAGATCAACGTCGCGGTCATCGATCAGGTCGAAGCCAATACGCGAGCGGCCTTTGCTGCAATGCGCGCGGCGGCGTCTGCCGGGTCTTTGGGCGATATCGTAAAAGTTCAACGCGATTATGTGAAGGATCAGGGCGAACGATCGGTCGCGCAGGCGCGCGAAATCGGGGATCTGATCGCGCAATTCGGCCGCAATGCGGTTTCGCAGATGACGGGCCGCAAGGGATAGCTGGCGGAACTAGAACTGCCAATCGGCCGTTCTTCCGCGAAACAGCGAGAGGACGGGCATATGCCCAAACTGCCCTTATCGAGCGCATGGCTTTTAGTGCTGGCAGCCTGCGGGGGTTCGCCGTCCCACGATCAGCAAAACGAGGCCGCCAATGAAGTCGCGGCCGCTGTCTCTGGCACGCCGGTCCGGGCGAAGGCGGGGTTTGCCGCGATGGACGCCGATGGCGACGGCATTGTCACCGCCGCCGAGCATACGACCGCAGCGGCCGCTATGTTCGCCGCGATGGATCGCGACAATAATCGGGCGGTGACAGCAGCGGAGATGGACGCTGCGGTGGGCGAAATCGGCGCGAGCAACGCGATGTCCTCAGCTGACAAGATCAAAGCCGTCGATATGAACACGGACACGATTCTGAGCAGTGCCGAACATGTTGCGGGCTCAGCGGCGATGTTCGTCAAGATGGATACAGATCGCAGCGGCAGCCTCAGCCAAGCCGAATATGATGCCGGTCACGCGGGCCTGAACGCCCGCTAGGCCAGCTGAAGTTTCAGCCGCATCGCGCAGCGGCGTTCGGCGGGCAGGCCCCTGGCTGCTTCCACAACAAGAATGTCGCGGAGCCGTGCACTTACGTCGCCAGGCTCGACAATTTCGAAGCCCAGCGTCTGGTAAAATGGCGCGTTCCACGGAACGTCGCGAAATGTCGAAAGGGTAAGCGCGGCGAGGCCGGAATCGCGTGCTTCCTCGATCGCGCGCGCAAACAGCGCGCGGCCGATACCGACGCGTTGCATGGCGGCAGCTACCGACGCCTGCCAGATGTGCAACTCTTCGCCGTAGCGCTCGGCCGAAAGAAAGCCTCGCGGCGTCCCGTCAGGATCCATCGCGACCCAGGTCGAGCCCGAGGCGATGCGGCGGGTGGCATCCTCGACGGATATGACGGTGTCGTTGGCGACCCATTCGAGCCCTGGCACAGAGCGAAACGCCTCTCCGGACGAAAGTTCGATGCCGGGAAAGAAAGGCGCATCGCTGGCCCGCGCGCGCCGGATTGTGAAACTCATTACCCTCAGCCTGCCTAGTTTTTGAGCAGCAGCGTAGGGTTGCACAATTTTGCAGCGCGAACAATCGCCCGCAACACGTTCTACCGCAGTGCAGCATTTTGGCACGAAGCTTGCGACGTGCCCCTGGCATAAGCGGAAAAAGGGGTGGGCGTTGAAATTCATCATAGCGATCATCAAGCCGTTCAAGCTCGACGATGTGCGCGAGGCTCTCAATGAGCTCGGCGTATCGGGCATGACGGTGACCGAGGTCAAAGGGTTCGGCCGGCAGAAGGGCCAGACCGAGATTTACCGCGGCGCCGAATATTCGACCAATATGGTGCCCAAGATCAAGATCGAGGTCGCCTGTGCCACCGATCTGGCGGACCGCGCAGTCGAAGCGATCCAGCAATCCGCGAACACCGGCGCGATCGGTGACGGCAAGATCTTCGTTCTCGATCTCGGCCAGGCGGTGCGCATCCGCACCGGCGAGACCGACAGCGTCGCACTTTAGAAAAACGGGGGAACGCATGATTCCAAAGCACAGGTTCAAGGGGATCGCGGCAGGGTTGACATCAGCCTTCGGCGCGATGCCCGCATGGGCGCAGGAGGCGGCGAACACGACCGCCGAAGCTGCCTCGAACGCAACCGCGGCAGTCGCGGAAGCGGCTCCGGCAGCCGCCGCCGCTTTCACGCCGACCGCAGAGATGGTCAATAAGGGCGACGTCGCCTGGATGCTCGTCGCATCGGTGCTGGTTCTGATGATGAGCATTCCCGCGCTGGCGTTGTTCTACGGTGGCCTGGTCCGCGCCAAGAACATGCTGAGCGTGCTGATGCAGGTGCTCACCATCGTTTGCGTCGCGGCGCTGGTCTGGTTCGGCTGGGGCTATTCGATGGCCTTCACCTCGACCGGCACGCCGTGGCCGAAACTGGTGGGCGGGCTCGACAAGGCCTTTCTCGCGGGGGTCGATCCGACGACATTCGCAGCGACTTTTTCGAACGGCGTGTATCTGCCCGAATATGTCTTCGTGATTTTCCAGATGACCTTCGCATGCATCACGCCGGCGCTGATCGTCGGGGCGTTCGCGGAGCGCGTGAAGTTCACGCCGCTGATCATCTTCGTGGTGGCGTGGCTGACGCTTGCCTATTTCCCGATCGCGCACATGGTCTGGTATTGGGCGGGCCCCGACTTCCTGCACGCAGCGCCGGACGATAGCGGCCTGTTGTGGGGCTGGGGCGCGCTCGACTTCGCCGGCGGCACCGTCGTCCACATCAATGCGGGTATCGCGGGCCTGGTCGGCTGCCTGATCATCGGACCGCGCATCGGTTACAAGACCGAACCGATGCCGCCGCACTCGCTCGTCATGACGATGATCGGCGCGAGCCTGCTTTGGGTGGGCTGGATCGGCTTCAACGCCGGCTCGGGGCTCGAGGCCAACGCCTTCGGCGCGCTCGCTTTCATCAACACCATGACCGCGACCGCGGCGGCAGGGGCGACCTGGGCGATCATCGAGCAGATCGTGCACAAGAAGCCGTCGCTGCTCGGCGCGGCCTCGGGCGTCGTCGCCGGACTGGTTGCCATCACACCCGCAGCCGGCTTCGCGCACCCCGGAACCGCGATCCTGCTCGGCGCGGTTGCATCGGCGGCGTGCTTCTTCTTCGTGACCACGGTGAAGAACAAGCTGCGCTATGACGACAGCCTCGACGTCTTCGGCATCCACGCCGTCGGCGGGATCATCGGCGCGATCGGTACCGGTTTCGTCGCCAATCCCGACTGGGGTGGTCAGGGCTGGATCGATTACACGGCGCCGGTCGCCAAGGCGGGCGAGTTCGATCTCGGCGGCCAGGTGATGACGCAGATCTGGGCAGTCGGCACCACCGTGCTCTGGACCGGGATCGTCAGCGCGGCGCTGTTCCTCGCGCTCAAATACACCATCGGTCTGCGCCCGACACGCGATGTCGAGCAGGAAGGGCTCGATCTCGCGAGCCATGGCGAGCGGGCTTACAACATGTAGGCCGCGAACAAGCTTGGGAGGCCGCAGCTCTCCTCTCCAAAACATGCGGCCTCCCTCCCCTGGTTCCTCCTGCGAACCACTCAAGGCCGGCGGGGCAACCCGTCGGCCTCTTTTCTTTGAAGTGAAGGAGGATTTAACCGCGCTTCTTACGGACCAAGACACCACAACCAGCCCAGAGAACAGCGGTGTCGAAGCTATCAATCCAGTTCGCCAAGGCGCTCGCCTCCGGGCGCCGCACACCCCCGCTACCCGACACGCGAGAGCGACTGTTGGTGACGCTGCTCCGCAAACGAGCCGCCGCCCAGGCCGTGGGTGATGAAGAACTCGAGGACCTGCTGCGAGCGCAGATCAGATGGGCGTTGCCTACGATGGAACCCGAAGACGTCAGAGAAGCGGCGTAGCCCCTATTTCGACCATTTCCGCTGGGTGCGTCCATAGCGCATTTTCCGAGTCCCCGGCTTTCCTTCGTTACTGCGGCCCATGACGGGGGCTTTGCGTTCGGCATCGGGCAGGCCGAGCTCATCCTTTTCGAGCGACCTGATTTCATCGCGCAGCCTTCCAGCTTCCTCGAACTCCAGATCGGCCGCCGCCTTGCGCATCTGCTTTTCGAGATCCTCGATATAGGCACGCAGATTGTGCCCAACCATGTGGCTGGGGCCGTCCTCGATCTCGACCAGCACCCCGTCGCGCTGCGAGGCGTCCTTGATGATGTCGCCGATCTGACGCTTGATCGTTTCGGGCGTGATCCCGTGTTCGGCGTTATAAGCGAGCTGCTTTTCGCGGCGGCGGTTGGTTTCGTTGAGCGCGCGTTCCATGCTGCCCGTCGTACGATCGGCGTAGAGAATGACGCGGCCGTCGACATTGCGCGCGGCGCGACCGATCGTTTGAATAAGCGAAGTCTCGGAACGCAGAAAGCCTTCCTTGTCAGCATCGAGAATGCAGACCAGCCCGCATTCGGGGATATCAAGACCTTCGCGCAGCAAGTTGATGCCGACTAGCACGTCATAGACGCCCAGCCGCAAATCGCGGATCAGCTCGATGCGCTCGAGCGTTTCGACGTCCGAATGCATGTAGCGGACCTTGAGCCCCGCTTCGTGCATGAACTCGGTCAGATCCTCGGCCATGCGCTTGGTGAGCGTCGTGACGAGCGTGCGATAGCCCTGTTGCGCAGTCAGCCGGCACTCGTTGATGCAATCCTGCACCTGATCCTCGACCGGGCGGATGGTGACAGGCGGATCGATCAGCCCTGTGGGGCGGATGACCTGCTCGGCGAAGACGCCGCCGGTCTGCTCCATCTCCCAATTGCCGGGCGTCGCACTGACATAGGTCGTCTGCGGACGCATCGCGTCCCATTCATTGAAGCGCAGCGGGCGGTTGTCGATCGCGCTCGGCAGGCGGAAGCCATATTCGGCAAGCGTCAGCTTGCGGCGATGGTCGCCGCGCGACATGCCGTTGACCTGTCCGATCGTGACATGGCTCTCATCGACGAACAGTAGCGCGTTATCGGGCAGATACTCAAACAAAGTGGGCGGCGGCTCACCGGGCAGGCGGCCGGTGAGGAAGCGGCTGTAATTCTCGATGCCCGCGCAAGAACCCGTCGCCGCGATCATCTCAAGATCGAAATTGGTGCGCTGTTCGAGCCTTTGCGCTTCGAGCAGCCGCCCTTCGGCGACTAGTTCTTTCAGACGTTCCTCGAGCTCGAACTTGATCGCCTCCATCGCCTGCTTCATCGTGGGGCCAGGCGTGACATAATGGCTGTTCGCGTAAACGCGGACATATTCAAGGCTTGCTGCCTTCTTCCCCGTTAAAGGATCGAACTCAACGATTTCCTCGATCTCGTCGCCGAAGAAGCTCACCCGCCAGGCGCTATCCTCATAATGCGAGGGAAAGATTTCGAGATTGTCGCCGCGTACGCGGAAATTGCCGCGCGCGAAATTCGCGTCGTTACGCTTGTATTGAAGCGCGACGAGCTTGCGCACGATCTCGCGCTGATCGACGGTCTGACCCTTTTTCAGATCAAAGATCATCGCCGAATAGGTTTCGACCGAACCGATGCCGTAAAGGCACGAAACCGAAGCGACGATCAACACATCGTCACGTTCGAGCAACGCCCGCGTCGCCGAATGCCGCATCCGGTCGATCGCTTCGTTTACGCTGGATTCCTTCTCGATGTACGTGTCGCTGCGCGGGACGTAGGCTTCGGGCTGGTAATAGTCGTAATAGCTGACGAAATACTCGACCGCGTTCTCGGGGAAGAAGCTCTTGAACTCGCCATAGAGCTGCGCCGCCAGAATTTTGTTGGGCGCAAGCACCAGCGCCGGACGCTGCACCGCCTCGATGACCTTGGCCATGGTGAAGGTCTTGCCGCTGCCGGTGACCCCCAGGAGCACCTGATCGCGCTCGCCGGAATTCACCTGCTCGACAAGCTCGGCGATCGCGGTCGGCTGGTCGCCCGCTGGCTGATAATCGGAGACGATCTTGAACTTCTTGCCCCCTAGCGCCTTGGGCGGGCGGTTGGGGCGATGGGGGACGAATTCTTCGCCGGTTTCGGGCTCGGCGAGGCTGGTGCGGATCGTGATCGACATGCGCGAGCATATGGGGCGCACCGCCGCGCGGGGCAATGTCAGCCGACCATTACCTGACCGGTAATTGCGACCGATATCGCGTGGCCGCATCAGGCGGTCACAACCTTTGAGGGAGCAACGGCATGTCCTCATTCTGGCGCAATTGGCTGACGGTCTGGGCGTGGGGCGTCATTGTCTTCGGCGCGGCGCTTGCGGGTGCGGGCTTCGCCGCGACCGAGGGCGTCGCCTTGGCCCTGCTCGATCTCATGGGGCCAATGCCCCCCGCAGTCGATCCCTCCCATCGTTTCGCGATTGGGCTGATGGGCGCGGTGACGATGGGCTGGGGCTTGACCTTTCTCGCCTTCTTTCAGCTGAGCGATGCGGCGCCGCCCGTCCCAACCGCCTGGCGGACGATGGCGATCGGCTTCGCAATCTGGTACGTCGTCGATTGCGCGATCTCGATCCACACAGGCTTCGCGCTCAATGCGGTATCGAACACCGCGCTGCTTATTCTCCTGCTGATACCGATGTTCAAAACGGGCGTTTTCAGCGAGGATCGACGCCCTCGGGCAGTATGACATGGGGGACGAAACGAGCGAGATCGCGCGTGATCGGGCCGCTATCCTCACGCACCGACATCGCCACCGCTTCGTCGCCGACGATCCACGCGCCGATCACGGCATATTGGCCGTCCCATGACGGCAGTTCGGCAAGGCGCTGGACGATATGCCCTTCCTCGCCATAGCCGCCGTCAAAAGCCGGCGTTCGGCTGGCCCCGTCGACGAGTTCGACATCCCACCCCTCGCGCGAGAAGATTGGCTTGCGAACGTGCCGCGGCCCCACCAGCGCCTGGCCTTGGTCATCATCATCGAACGCGGCGGGCAGCAGATTGGGATGTCCGCGATGGGCTTTCCACAACAAGGGCAGAATGCCCTTGTTCGAAAGGATCGCCTTCCAGGGCGGTTCGATGAATTGGGTGCGCGAGCGCGGGATGCTGACGGCGAAAGGCTCGCGTAGCAGGTCCTCCCATGGATAAAGCTTGAAAATGCGGTCTATGATGATGTTGCCGCCATCGACGAAGCGGCCGTTGCTATCGACGCCGATCGCGTCGATGGGGGTGAACTGCGGATCGAGCCCCGCCTGCCGCGCGACATCTTCCAGATAGGCAACCGTCTGACGATCCTCGACATGATCGGCGACGCTTGCGAGGTGCAGCAGGCTGCGTGGCGGCGTGATCGCGGCGAACCGCGCGACCAGGGCTTCATGCAAGGAATTGAACTGGTCCGCGGCTTCCGGCAGCCGCCCGGCCGCGATCATATCTTCGAGCCATTGCCACTGGAAGAATGCAGTCTCGTAGATACTCGTCGGCGTATCGGCATTATATTCGAGCAGCGTCGCCGGGCCGCGGCCGTCATAAGCGAAATCGAAGCGGCCATAGAGTGAGGGCTCCTTCGCGTGCCATGAACCCGCGACGAGATCGCGCATCTCCTCGGGAATGGCGAGCCGGGCCATAAGCGCATCGCTGGCGACGACCTCCGCAACGAGAGCGAGGCACATTGCGTGTAGTTCCGCCGCCGGTGCTTCGATGTCGCGCTCGATTTGTTCGAGCGTGAAGGCATAGGCATGCCCCTCATCCCAATATTTCTCGCCGCCATTGTGATGAAAGGTGAAGCCGAAGCGGTGCGCAATATCCTGCCAGTGCGGGCGTTCGGCAATCGTGTAGCGGCGCATGGTTGCAGCCTTAGATCGCAGCTTGAAAAATGAAAGCAGTGGCTGTTCAACGACGCTGGGGGACGTGCGGGCAGCATACCGAAGGGCGGCAACACGGTCCGCCAGCGAGCACGCGTTGCAGGCCGGCACACGCCCGGCCAGGGGCGGCGAAGTTACAGGAAAGGGAGGTGCTGGAGACGGAGATTAGACGTGATCAAGTGACCGTGCAGAACGCTGCTCGGCCGAAATCGAGCCTAAGCGTTACCGCGGTCTTGAAAGAGAGAAGATCGCGTATCTCAAGCACCATTCTGCAGCCCGTACGCAGACCTCTCGCAGAGCTCAATGAACCCGTAACCTGACTTACGTCAAACTGCTATGAAG
>CBDUBW010000092.1:0-9717 GCA_965365485.1 uncultured Aquisediminimonas sp. | reverse complement strand
CCGAAGCTGTCTGGCCGAGGCGCACCCGCCCGAGATAGAATTCATCGACACCGGCGATGATCTTGTTACGGCCCGGACTGTCGATCTGTCCGAGCCGTTCGCCGCGCGCCATCGATTGGCCGACCTGGATCGAGAAGGCGGAGAGCGTGCCCGCGACGGGGGCGCGCAGGTTGAGAGCATCGAGGTTGGCGCGTGCCAGTTCGAGGCTCGAATTGAGCGATTGCGCGGACGCGCGGAGTTGCCCAAGCTGGCTCGACTGCAGCCGCTCATCGGTCGCACGGGCACGCGTCACGACGGCGCGGCGGCGCTGCTCATATTCATAGGCATCGCGGGTATCGGCGAAAGCCTTGCCCGACACGAAGCCCTTGGCGGCGAGCGGCTGTTCACGCTTATACTGCCGCTCGGCGCGCTGGAGCGCGAGATCGGCTTCAAGCACCGCGCGATCGTTCGCAGAGCGCGATTGGGCGAGCGCCAATTCCTGGCTGCGCATCGAATTGAGCTGCTGCGTCACCTCGGTCTGTCGCGCAAGCACCGAGAGCTGGAGCTCTGCGTTCGAGAGCACTGCAAGCAGCTGCCCCCGTTGCACGGTAGCGCCGTCTTCGACCAGCACCTGCTCGACACGGCCGCCTTCGATCGCGTCGAGATAGACGGTGACTAGCGGCGTGACGCGACCGCGCAGCGGCAGGAAATCCTCGAAGCGGCCATTTGTGACGGTCGATACGGTGACGCGGTCCGCAGCGATGGTCTGGCTCTGACCGTCGGGCGCGAATATATAGAAGAGAGCCGCAGAGACGAGCAGTAGCGCCCCGCCGATCGCGAGCTTGATTTTGGTGGGGAGCGTCCGCTTCTCAATGACGCGATCCATCGCGCCGCCCGCCACGGCGCCTCCACGCTCATCCCCTTCTTTTTTCATTCGGACGACTGTCATCTCACTCCCTCGTCCGATCAATGCAGCAAATTCCATGCCAAACGCGATGCAGGCGTATGGCCGACGGTTCTCGTTCGCGATCGAACAGGTCAGTGTCCGAAATTGAACGAACGTGGTCGGCCTCTCGTCGAAGCGCGCTGGTCGCCGGACGGAGAAAGCGATTGTGCGATTCCGGACACTTTCTGTACGAGATCGCGCACATGCCGGCCGACACGCCATTCGACCTCTGCATCGTCATCGATGATGATGAGGATATTCTGTTCGCCGCGCGGCTGTTGTTGCGTGACATGTTTCACGAGGTCGAGACGCTGACCAATCCGCGTGAAGCCTTCGAGCAGATCCGCGATCGTTCCCCCGATGCCATATTGCTCGATGCCAATTTCGCGCGCGGCGCATCGGACGCGCGCGAGGGGTTTGAATGGCTCGGCCGTTTCCTTGAACGCGATCCCGACGCGGTCGTGGTGATGATCACCGCGCATGGCGGGATGCAGACCGCGATCGAGGCGATGAAGCGCGGTGCCACCGATTTCGTCACGAAGCCGTGGTCGAACGAGCGGCTGCTGGCGACTGTGCGAACCGCCGCCGCCTTGCGCCAATCGCGCCGCGCCGTTGCAACCGAGCAGGGTCGCGCCGCCGTGATCGCCGCGCCGCCCGCGGGCGAAACCCCGTTGCTCGGCAATTCACCCGCAATGCAGCGCGTCTTCACGCTGATCGACCGCGCCGGGCCGACTGACGCCAACGTATTGATCCTGGGCGAGAATGGCACCGGCAAGGAACTGGTCGCGCGCGAGCTTCACCGCCGGTCGCCGCGCGCCAAACGCGCAATGCTTTCGGTCGATCTCGGCGCGATCGCAGAAACTGTGATCGATTCCGAACTGTTCGGACATGTCAAAGGCGCTTTCACCGATGCCCGCGCCGATCGCATCGGTCGCGTGCAGGCGGCGGACGGCGGCACGCTGTTTCTCGATGAAATCGGCAATCTGCCGCTCCATCTTCAGCCCAAGCTGCTGACGGTGCTCGAGCAGCGCAAGGTGACGCCGGTCGGTGCGAACAAGACTGTCGAAGTCGATATCCGGGTAATCGCGGCGACCAATTGCGCGCTCGATCAGATCGCCGACGAAAGCCGCTTCCGGCAGGATTTGCTGTTCAGGCTCAACACCGTCGAGATCGTCCTGCCGCCGCTGCGCGAACGCCGCGAGGACATCCCGCGACTTCTCGATCATTATCTGGCGCTCTATGCCCGCAAATATGGAAAGACGTTGGCGCCGCTTTCGCCCGACATTGTCCGGGCGCTCGCATCCTATGACTGGCCGGGCAATGTGCGCGCGCTGCGTCACGCCGTCGAACGCGCGGTGATTCTTGGCGGTGACGCGCCGCTATCGCTCGACGATTTTTCGATTCGTCCCGTCGCGCCCGCGCTGCGCGTTGCGCCTGCGGCGATTATCGAACCGACGCGCGTGGGCGACGATCTCAATCTCGATCGCGCCGAACGCCGTTTGATCGAAAGCGCGCTGAAGAAGCATGGCTACAATATCTCGAACGCCGCCGGAGAGCTCGGCTTGACGCGTGCTTCGCTCTATCGGCGCATGGAAAAGCATGGCCTTTGACCGCCGCTTCGCCCTTGGCTTGGCTTTTCGGCTCATCGTTGCGCTTGCCGGGTTGATCGCCTTCGCAGCGGCTGTCGCGACGCCCGGACTGATGGTCGTCCGGCTGGTCGCGCTGCTGTTCGCGATCATCGGAACGTTTTCGCTATGGAGTTACATTCAGCGTACCAATCGCGAAGTTGCGCGCTTCATCGAAGCGGTGCGCTTCGGGGATATGCAAGCGCGCTTCGCGAGGCCCGAAGCGGGCAGCGGTTTCGAAGAGCTCGGTCGCGCTCTCGACGAGGGCATGCGCACGCTGCGCAACGAACGAGTGAGGCTTTCCGAAGCCTCGCGCTTTTTCGAGGCCTTGGTCGATGACGCGCCGATCGCGCTTCTGACGGTCGATCAGGAAGGTCGTGTCGAGACCGCCAACAAGGCGGCGCGCAAATTGTTCAACCGCCACACCGGCGTGTCGGTGGCTGATTTCGACATTTATGGCGGGCATTTGGCCGGAGTGCTGACCGATCTCGCGCCGGGAAGCCGCAGCACGATCATCCTGTCCTCCGATCTCGGGCCGCAACGCGCGATCGCCCACGCGGCGACCCTGGCACGGCTCGGCGGGACAGTCCGCGTGATTTCTGTCCAGGTCATACAGGAAGCGCTAAACGCCGTCGAGGTCGCCGCGCAGAGCGATCTCATCCGGGTGCTTACTCACGAGATCATGAATTCGATCACGCCGGTAACATCGCTCGCGCGTACCGCCGCTCAGTTGATCGCCGATGCCGATGTCAATGGCGACCGGACGATCGCCGATGCGCGCGTCGCCGCCGAAACCGTCGCCCGCCGCGCCGAAGGGCTACTCCACTTCGTTGAAAGCTACCGCGCGATCACGAGGCCGCCCGCGCTCCACCGCAAGAGCTTCGCCGCAGGACCGTTCGCCGATGAGCTGATCCGGCTGTTCGAAGCCGACTTCGCCGATACACCTGTCCGCATCGAGGTGGCGGTTTCCCCCGACGGTCATTTGATCGATGCCGATCCCGATCTGCTGGCGCAGGCGATCATCAATCTGCTGCGTAACGCCGCCGAAGCGGCGATCCCGCACAGCGACGCACCGTTCGTTTCTCTCTCTATCGAAGGCATGCGCGCCGGGCGAACGCGTCTTACCATTGCCGATAACGGTCCCGGCATCCCCGACGCATTACGGCACGATATCTTCCTGCCCTTTTTCACGACCAAGAAGGCGGGAACCGGCGTCGGGCTGAGTCTCGTCCGCCAGATCATCCTCGCGCACCAGGGCACGATCGAGGCGCAAAGTGCGGACGATGGCGCCAATATCTTTGTCGTGATTATCTGAAGCCCTTCTAGCCGCACCAGATGTCGGCGCGATTTGCCAAATATTGGCATCCTCAAAATGCACGAGAAAACGACCATTGACCGGGAATGACGGTTTTCCGCCAATATCTGAAATTTGGCACACCCTCTGCAGAGCATGGGACAAGCCGCCACGGTGGCGGACTGAACCTAAGATTTCTCAAGGGAGATACGAAATGACCAACAGCTACAAAGCCCGCAACAATGTCTTCGCCGCGATCCTCTCGATCTTCGTCAGCGCAGCCTGCCTCGGCGGCGCCGTCACGGCCGTCACGCCTGCAAACGCCGCCTCAGCCCCCGCGACCGTTGCGTTGGCGTGATCGCGCTCGCTGGAGGAAGGGCATCCGCAACGTTCGGTGAATTGGTCACCTGAACTTCGCGCCGATACGGTGTGCGATGCCCCCCGCCTCCACGTTATGCAGAACCCGAAACCGGGCTTCGACCAGACTGAACAGACCGAACCCGAATAGCCCGGCTGCGATGATGAGGTCCAACGGGCTGCTGAGCCAGCCAA
Organism: uncultured Aquisediminimonas sp.; assembly: GCA_965365485.1. Lineage (GTDB taxonomy): Bacteria > Pseudomonadota > Alphaproteobacteria > Sphingomonadales > Sphingomonadaceae > Aquisediminimonas. The sequence goes on along the minus strand of CBDUBW010000092.1, from coordinate 5,321 downwards.
GAACTTCGGCCATTCCTGCCGCATCGCTCGCCCGCTCATCAGTCCCAGCGCCGACGAGAAAGACGCCGGCGATCAGAAAGATCAGGCCGCGGGCCGCGTAGCCGAGCCGCCCCGCCCACTGGACCCAGGCAGCGCCGGCAGCTCTCGGTTCGAGATGTTCGAGATAGCTGCCCTTGGCCGCCTTGATCATCTGATATATGCCGGTCGCAGCAATCGCGACGCCCGCGACGATCAGCAGCAGCGAGCCACCCGGGAGCTCAAGTACCGATGCGGCACCCGATTTTGCATCCGCGCTCGCCGAGCCGGCGCCTCGCATGAGCCTGACAGCTTGCCAGGCAAGCAACAGATGCACGATCCCGCTCACTGCCGCGCCGGCCCGTTCGGCAAGACCCTGTCCACCCTGTCCGTGGCGTTCGATATCGAACACTGCATCGGACAAGCGCCAGAGGCCATAGGCGAGCAGACCGAGAGCCATGAGGATGAGAAGGATGCGCCCGCCGCCCTGGCCCAGATACCGCAGTGCCCCTGCCGGATCTTCGGTTCGGCCGGTGGTGAGGACCAGGGTCGCGATGACGAGATAGAGCAAGCCGCGGGCAGCGAAGCCCAGCCGTGTCAGCGTGGTCAGGCGTGCTACGTCGTGCATCGAAAATCCCCTTTTGGAAAAGGACAACAAGGCGGCGGGCCTGTCGGTTCCGCCTCACATCTCGATCGCGCGGTGGTAGCCGGTGAGTTCGAGATAGCCGCGACCTCCCTGGGTCTCGACCGCGCCTTCCCAATAGACGGGCAGGCCGCTTCGCCGCGCGTCGAGTTCCTGCGCGGCGAACATCGGCTGCAAGCGCCAGCGCCTGATGGACCCGCCGGTGCGAATGCTCACCTCTTGTGCGACTGGATAGACGGCACCTGTCGCGCGGCTGCGCCATGTCGCGAGCGTGCGAAAGGCCACATCGTTCGGGCCGAAGGTGATGGTGGTGCCGTCGCGCTGGCGCAGCGAACCGCCAGCCCACACGGTGCCGCCGCCCTTGCGGCGCACCCGGAACGCCGTCAGCGCAGATCCGTCGTCGAAATTGATCCCGGTCCAGTCCCACCCTTGCGCGTCGGGTGCGAGCACATCGGAGGACCATTCGCGATCGAGCCAGGCTTCGCCGGTGACCGCGATATCTCGTCCTCCGCGCCGAACCTGCCCCGCGACGCGCAGATGCGGCATCGAATAGTAATAGCTCGCCTGCTCTGGCCTCGGCCCCTTGCGGCTGTATCCGCCCTGCCCTTGCAGCAGCGGAGGCTGGGTTGGGACGAAGGCGAGTGACAGCGCAAAGTCTTCGGCCGCGACTTCGGTGATCCAGCGGCCTGTCGTCGATCGGCGGAGGCTCCAGTCACCGATCGCAACATTTGCGTCTCCTGTCGCGGCCTGCGCTATTCCGAAACCGGAGCGCGCGGCGCGTTCCCCGTGAAGCAGGCGGCGCGCGCGAGGATCGGACAAGGCGGCGTGTGCAAAAAGTATCTGTCGCGGCGCGAAGCGGCTGGGGTTGCGCTCGTCGATTCGCGGCCGGGTGCGGAAGAAGGTGACCTGGAAACCGAGCCGCTCGCCTGTCTCGGTTCGCAGCCAACCTGTGACATACCACCACTCGGTCCGGAAGGCGGGGTGCGCACCATGATCGGCGGGGAAACGCAGCGTGACGCCTTCCCGGACAATGGGATAGGGCGTGACGGCAGGTGCAGCGGCGATCGCGGTTGCGAGCGCAGCGGCGAAGCAGGTTGCAAGCCTGATCATCACCAATCCTCGCGCACCGATTGGACCGCGCTTCGCGATGTGGCCCGCCGCCCTGCGAATACTGCGGTGACCGCCGCGGCTGCGGTCAACGCCGCGGCAACGCTCAACAAAGTGCCGACCGGAATGCGCGTCGTCATTGTCCAGTTGAACGATTGAGGATTGATGACATGGATCAGCACCTGCGCGAGCAGGAGCCCGAGTAATATTCCCGCAAGCGCCCCGACCAGGCCGACGATCGCGCCTTCGCTCGCCAGCATCTTGGTCAGCTGGTTTCGCGACAAGCCGAGATGGCGGAGCATGCCGAATTCGCGCTCGCGGGCGATGGTCTGTGCTGACATGGTCGCGGCGACGCCGGCAAGCCCGACCAAGATCGCGACAGCCTCAAGCAGATAGGTGACCGCGAAGCTGCGGTCGAAGAGCGTCAAGGCAAGAGCGCGCAGCGCGGCAGGGCGCGCGATCTCGACTCGGTCGCGCAATTCTTCCGGCAGACTCTCGCGGAGCTGGCGCTCGACCCGATCGATATCCTGATCAGGAGCGAGGAGCACCGAGACCTCGTCGCGGCCAGTGTCGCCCGTCAGGCGTTGATAGTCGTCTTCCGAAATGACGACGGCGCCGGCTTGGCGGCCATAATCGCGCCAAATGCCTTTGACCACGAAACGCGCGTCTTTGGCGATGGGCAGAGTGATGCTGTCTCCCGGGTTCCAGCCATAAAGGCGTTGCGCTGGTTCCGACACCCAAACCGGGCGCGCGTTTGCGGGCAGAGCCGGGACGCTTTCGATCACCACCAGCAGCGGATCGCGGCCGCGCCATTGCGAGCGGGCGATAAGGCTGAGCGGGGGACGATCGGGCGCAACCGTCAGAGGCAGCACGCGGCTGAAGGCCACGCTCTTCACGCCGGGTGTTTCGGCAAGCCGATCGCGCGTTTCGGGATCGAAGCTCGCGCCCGCGGTGGTGCGAAGGTAGAGATCGGCACCGAGCACCTGATCGAGCCATTCATCGACCGCGCCACGAAAACTCGTCACCATCGTCGCCATCGCGATCATCAGCGCGGTGGAGGCGACGATCCCGCACAAAGCGGTCGCGGCCTCCCCGGGCGCTCCGTGAAGGTGGCGGATCGCAAGCGTCAATGGGACGCTCGCGCGCAATTTCTCCGCCAGCGGTGTCAGAAGTACGCGCGCGAACCACGGCATCCCCGCGACGCCGCCTGCCAGCATCAATGCCATCCCCGCAAAGCCGAACAGCGGCAGCTCTTCGATCGGGGGCAGCAATGACACGATTCCGCCAGCGGTGAGCAGCGCGGCGGCCGGCCACCATGCGACACGCCGGCGCGGATCGAGCATATCCCCCGAATTCTTGAGCGCGGCCGCGGGGGCGGCGCGGGCGGCGGTACGCGCGGGCAGCGCGCTGCCTAGACAAGCCGCCGCCAGCCCGAGCAGGAAGAAGCCGGTTGCCGCGGCGGGCTGGAAGACGAGCTGCCGCGCAGAGCCACCGAAATAGCCCGCGCCGAGATCGCCGCCGAACCAGGTGAGCGCTGCCCAGGCGAGGCCATAACCGGCCGCTAGTCCGACCGTCGCCCCGACAAGCCCTATCGCCAGCCCTTCGACCACGACCGCCGCGACCACACCGCCACGCGGCATCCCGAGAGTCCGAAGCAAGGCGAAAGCGCGCTGCCTCCGCACGACCGATAGCGACTGCGCCGAATAGACGAGGAACCCGCCGGTCAGCAGTGCGACCAGCGCGAGCATGTCAAGATTGACTCGATAAGCGCGCGACAGGGCATCGCCTTGCTGGCCTTGCGTTTCGGGTGAGGAAAGCACGGCATCGGAGGGGAGCAGGTCCGTCAGCGAAGCTTCCGCCGCCGCGCGATCGGAGAGCGCGAGATCGATGCGATCGATCCGCCCGAGCTTGTCGAACCGCCACTGCGCGGTGGCGATGTCGATCACACCGATCGCGCTCGTTTCACTGGCGTTGGGCAAGGTGCCCGCAACGCGCAGCGGCACGACTTGGCCGTTGGCGCTCACCTCGACCCGCGCGCCGACCTGGAGTCGCGCCTGCGTCATCGCCGCCCGCGACAGGAAGAGCGCGCTTTCATCGAACATCGCGTCGCCGCCGGGGCCGCCGGGGCGGAAGCCGACCAGCGACGGCGTAACCGAGGCGGCGCGGATGACATCTACGCCAAGCAGGTCGAGCCGCGTCTCGGCGATGCGAGCCTGCAAACGCACGACCGGGCTGACATCGCCGACACCCGCCGCGCGCGCGACCTTGGGATAGAGGAGTTCGTCGAACCCCAGCGGGCTCGTCGCGCGCACTTGCAGCTCGGCACTGCCATTGATGCCGCGCATGGCCCCGCCGAACGCCGCAAGCGCCGAGCCGTTGACGAGATGGACCGCGAAGCCGAGCGCCACGCCGACCGCGATGGCGACTGCAGTCAGCAAGAAACGCGCCGGGTGGAAGCGCCACTCTCCGCCGATCAGCCAGCCGAGCGCGCGCCGCTCCTGCCAAAAGCCGACGTCAGCGGCCACGCGCCTCGACCAGACCGTCTTCGCACAGCGTCAGCACCCGATCGGCGACGCCCGCGCTTGCTTCCGAATGGGTCACCATCACCCCTGCCGCGCCATTGGCGCGCACCGCGTCGGCGAACAACGCAATAACGCGCGCGGCGGTCTGCGGATCGAGATTGCCGGTCGGCTCATCGGCGAGGATCAGCGCGGGGCGGTGGACAAGCGCGCGGGCGATCGCAACGCGCTGCAGCTCGCCGCCCGAAAGATCGCGGGCATAGCCATCACCACGATCACCCAAGCCGACCGCATCGAGCATTTCATCGGCGCGCGTATCATCAGTTGACGATGTCAGCGCCAGCGGCAGCGCAACATTCTGGCGCAGCGTCAGATAAGGGAGGATGTGGAAGGCCTGGAAGACGAAACCGATCCGCGTCCGCCGTAGCGCGGTGCGAGAATCCTCATCGAGGCCTTCGAGCGCGAGGCCATCGATTGCGACCGAGCCCTCGTCGGCGTCATCGAGCCCCGCCAAAATATTGAGCAAGGTCGATTTGCCGACCCCCGATTCACCCGTGATCGCAACGAGTTCGCCGCCTGCAACATCGAGATCAAGGCCTTGGAACAGCCGTCGCGGCCCCGGCACCGACTTGGCGAGCGCGCGGACTTGCAGAAGCGGGGAAAGCGCAGTCATTCTAGGGCAAGTGGCGCAATCGCCGCCCCGCGGCAATGACGCGGATCAGCCGAGCTGGGTGGCGGCGGCGGTGAGATCGGCAGGCCGGTCGATATCGAGAAGAAGCGCCGGATCATTGGCGACGAGCGGTGCGTCGGTCAGAAGGGCTTGCGCGCCGCGATCGCCGTCGAGACGCGCGAGCGCATCGAACCAAGTGAATCCGAACACTGCGGGCACCATCGCACGCCCGCCCTGCCCCGCGGTCGCAACCTTGGCGAGGGCGGGATCGTATCGATCGAGCAGCGCGGCAAAATGTGCTGGTGGAACAAGCGGCATATCGGCGAGCGCGACGAGGATCGCGGCGGGAGCATCGGCGCGAGCCGCC
>CBDUBW010000091.1:0-9792 GCA_965365485.1 uncultured Aquisediminimonas sp. | reverse complement strand
CGCCCGGCCGGATCGTGGGATACAGACGCGGCACGGTTTCGAGATTGTGATTATAAACATCCGGCCGCGCCGCGACGATCGCTTCGATCGCCGCTTCCGCCTTATTGCGGAAATCGGGAGTCAGGATCTCAATCGTTGTGCTGGGTGTGCTCGCACGCAGCGCTTCGATCACCTTGACGAATTGCGAGGCGCCGCCATCGGGCAAGTCGTCGCGGTCGACGCTGGTGACCACGATATGCTGCAGCCCGAGTTCGGCCGCGGCATCGGCGACATGCTGAGGCTCGAGCGTATCGACAGCGCGGGGCATCCCCGTCTTGACGTTGCAGAAGGCGCAGGCGCGCGTGCACGTGTCGCCCAAAATCATAACCGTCGCGTGCTTCTTGGTCCAGCACTCCCCGATGTTCGGACAGGCTGCTTCTTCGCACACCGTCGCAAGGTTGAGCCGGCGCATGAGCGCACGGGTTTCGGCGAAGCCGGTCGAGGTCGGGGCCTTGACGCGGATCCAATCCGGTTTACGCGCGCGCGCTATCAAAGGTGCGGATGCCATGATGCGCAGATAGCGACTGAGCGGTCGCTTGCCAACGCCGACGGCATCGGTAACGGGAGCGATCAATGGGGGGTGGTGCGATGATCGTCGATACTTTGACATCGCCAATCATCCTCTTCTTCGCTCTGGGTTTTCTGGCCGCGCTGGCCAGAAGCGATCTTGCAATCCCCGAAGCGATTGCCAAGGCGATGTCGATCTACCTGATGGCAGCGATCGGGCTGAAGGGCGGGGTCTCGGTCGCCGATTCGGGTTTTACCGCCGAGCTTGGGTCGGCCGCGCTGGCAGGCGTGGCGTTGAGCTTCACCTTGCCCTTTCTTGCCTTTGTCTTGCTGATTCGCCCGGGGCGGCTAAGCCAGATCGACGCGGGTGCGGTCGCCGCGCATTATGGCTCGGTCAGCCTTGTCACCTTCGTCACGGCCAAGGAAATGCTCGAAGGCGCGGGACTGATGCCGGCTGGCTACATGGTCGCGGTACTCGCACTGATGGAGACGCCCGCGATTATCACGGGCCTATATCTTGCCCGTCGCGGGCGCACGTCCAACGAAAGCGGCGGGTTCTGGCACGAAGTCTTCCTGAATGGATCGGTCGTGCTCCTCGTCGGCGCCTTCATCATCGGGGTGGTCGCCGGAAGCGATGGCTTTGCGCCAGTCAAGCCTGTCTTCGATACCGGTTACCGCGGGATTCTTTGTCTCTTTCTGCTCGATATGGGGCTGGTGGCGGCGCGGCGGATCATCCAGTCGCGCGCGCTCAACCTGCGCCTGGCGGCGCTCGCGATCGGAATGCCCCTGATCAACGGCACGATCGGGACGCTAGTCGGCACCGCTATCGGTCTCGACGTCGGCACGGCCGCCATTCTGGGAATCCTCTCCGCAAGTGCTTCCTATATCGCGGTGCCGGCGGCGATGCGCATGGCGCTTCCTGAAGCCGATCCCGGCGTCTATCTTTCGATGTCGCTCGGCATAACCTTTCCCTTCAACGTCGTCTTCGGCATTACGCTGTTCGCCACGTTGGCGCAGATGTTGAGTTGAACCATGGGCGAGACCGTCACCCGCAAGCGTATCGAAATACTCTGCGACACCCCGCTCGTCGGTCGGGTCGTGACGAAACTGCGCGAGGCGGGCATTTCCGGCTGGAGCGTTCTTCATGTGGATTCGGGTGGCGGCCGCCATGGCGAGTGGCAGCATGACGACGTCACTGGCGCCGCCGCGAAGACACTGGTGCTCGCGATCGCCTCACAAGCCAATGCCGCACGCGTTGTCGACGCACTCGCGCCGGTGCTCGACAGCTATGGATTGCTTCTGACGATAAGCGATGTCGAAGTTGTCCGTGGGGAGCGGTTCTGAGCCATGACCGATTTTGCCGACATGATACTAGGCTATCGCCGCTTCCGATCCGAGGGGATGGGGCGGCAGCGCGAACGCTGGGCTGAACTGGCGCAGGGCCAGTCGCCCAAGGTGATGGTGGTTGCCTGTTCGGACAGCCGCGTCGACCCTGCGACGATCTTCGACGCCTCGCCGGGCGAGATGTTCGTGGTGCGCAACGTTGCCAACCTCGTTCCGCCATTCGAGCTGGGCAAGGGGCGCCACGGCGTTTCGGCGGCGCTCGAATTCGCGGTCACGCAATTGGAAGTGCCCGAAATCGTGGTGATGGGGCACGGCCAATGTGGCGGCTGCCGCGCGGCGCTGCTTCAGAATTTCAAGGATGCGGCGCCGGGCGAAGGCGGCTTCATCTCGCGCTGGATCTCGATGCTGGACGAGGCGCGCGCGGAGGTTGCGGCTTCGCACCCCGACCCCGACAGCCCCGAGGCGCAGCGGGCGATGGAGCATTGCGCCGTCCGCGTCAGCCTTGAGAACCTCAAGACCTTTCCCTGCATGCAGGAGCGGCTGGCCGCCGGGACGATCACTCTCCACGGCGCGTGGTTCGCGCTCGAGGAAGGGCGGCTGTACGTGCTTAATCAGGAAACCGGCGACTTCGAGGTTGTCTGACCGCAACCATATTTGTCCATCGCCGCAATGAGCAACGGTTTGACCTCTGCCGCGGGCATTTTGGCGAGCTTGGCCAGCGGAATGATCTGACCCAAATCCTGCGCGAGGCGATAGCCGACAAAATAGCCGTAGCGCGGCGGAAACGGCCCGGCAGAAGGCCGGCCGAGAAACGCTTCTCCGTTCGGCGCTTCCTCAGCTGAATCGAAGTTCGCACGGATGCGACACATTGCTTCGCCGAGGCGCGGCTCGACCTCCGAACGGATCATCTGCGGCAGATCGAGCAGCAACTGCCGGTCGGTCGCGCCCGGGGTAAGCTCGGCAGCCGCGTAGGTCGCCAGCCCTTCCGTCCAAAGCGCGCACCAAAGCTGCTCACACGACGGATCGAAGGCGGCAGCGTGATAGACGTGAAAGAGTTCGTGAACGAAAAACGGCCCCATCGTGCTCGCATCATGTTCGCGCGCGATAACGTCCGCGCCGAAGATCAACACGAAGCGATCGGCGAGCTTGCGCGTCCCGCCATCCATCATGCGTATCGAATGGGTGAGATAAATGGGCACCGCCGGCTTATAATCGGGAAAGGCGCGGCGAAAGCGCTTCTCGCCTATCCGAAGCTGCTTGGCGAAGGAGACGCCAACCTTCCCAATGTTTGCACTGTCTACTGCAAGTGCGCGCATTTCCTGAACGATCCGCGAATCGAACCTGGCCTGCCGATCTCCGCGGCCATCGTAGAAACCGGGCAGCAGTCGATCGAACCGGGCGTGAAAGGCAGCGATAAGTTCAGCATCGGTGGAAGCGCCGTGAGCTTGCGCGAATGAAACGAATTCAGGCGTGAGATCGACGAATTGACCAACCTTCGCATCGGCAAGCGCAACCGGACGGGTACGTGCGGCAACGGTCGTGCCTGCAAGCGCACAAAATAGAGCGATAAAGCCGACAATAATGCGTCGCCGAACCGCGTCAAAGTTCATGAAGTTCAGCCCATCGACGACAGATTTCGTCCCGTCTTCCCCATATCGTACCGAGCTTGCCAACGTGCGCAATCAACGCCCTCCTTGGCCCCGACAAAACAGCCAGATTTATGGAACAAAACCGATACGAAAGTCAAGATAATCGTGCGCGATCTGAAGCGTATTGAGCAGGCGAGATTTTTATCGCGTCAACTTCTTGTAAGCCAGTCTAGTCGGTCGATCCGCGGCGTCACCCAATCGCCGCCGTTTATCCTCTTCATACGCTTCGAAATTGCCCTCGAACCACTCGACATGGCTATCGCCTTCGAACGCCAGGATGTGCGTCGCCAGCCTGTCGAGGAAGAAGCGGTCGTGGCTTATGACCACGGCGCACCCGGCGAAATTCTCCAAAGCGTCTTCCAAGGCCCGCAGCGTTTCGACGTCGAGATCGTTGGTCGGCTCGTCGAGCAGGAGGACGTTGCCTCCCTTTTTCAGCATCTTGGCGATGTGGACGCGGTTGCGTTCGCCGCCCGAAAGCTTGCCGACGTTCTTCTGCTGATCCTGGCCCTTGAAGTTGAACGCGCCGACATAGGCCCTCGTGCTCATGTCATGGCCGTTGACCTTGACGTAATCGAGCCCATCCGAAACTTCTTCCCACACGTTCTTCTTCGGATCGAGATCATCGCGCGATTGGTCGACATAGCCGAGCCGCACCGTTTCACCTTTTACGATCGTGCCGGTGTCAGGCTCTTCCTGGCCGGTAATCAGCTTGAACAGCGTCGATTTACCCGCGCCGTTGGGCCCGATCACGCCGACGATGCCGCCGGGCGGCAGCGTGAAGCTTAGATCCTCGAACAGCAGCTTGTCGCCATAGGCCTTGCTGAGATTGGTCGCCTCGATGACCTTGCCGCCCAGCCGCTCGGGCACCTGGATGACGATCTGCGCCTTGCCGGGGGTGCGGTTTTCCTGGCTGGCGACGAGCTCCTCGAACTTGGCGATACGCGCCTTGCTCTTGGTTTGGCGGGCCTTGGCGCCCTGCCTGATCCATTGCAGCTCCTCGTTGATCGCCTTTTGCTTGCCGGCGTCCTCGCGCTCTTCCTGCTCGAGCCGCTTGGCCTTCTTTTCGAGATAGGTCGAATAATTTCCCTCGTACGGAAAATAGCGGCCGCGATCGAGCTCGAGGATCCAGTTGACGACGTTGTCGAGGAAGTAGCGATCGTGCGTGATCATCAGCACGTTGCCGGGATATTCCTTGAGATGGTTTTCGAGCCACTGGACGCTTTCGGCATCGAGATGGTTGGTCGGCTCGTCGAGCAGCAGAATCGAAGGTTTCTGGATCAGCAGGCGAGTGAGCGCGATGCGGCGCTTCTCACCCCCCGAAAGGCTGTCGACCGGCCAGTCTCCAGGCGGGCAGCGCAGCGCTTCCATCGCGATTTCAAGCTGGTTGTCGAGCGTCCAGCCATCGACAGCGTCGATCTTTTCCTGGAGCGTACCCATTTCTTCCATCAGCGCATCGAAATCGGCGTCGGGCTCCGCCATCAGCGCGCTGATCTCGTTGAAACGATCGACCATATTGGCCGTTTCGCGCGCACCATCCTTGACGTTTTCGAGCACAGTCTTGCTGGTATCGAGCTGCGGCTCCTGCTCGAGATAACCAACGGTGATGTTCTCACCCGGCCAGGCTTCGCCGGTGAAATCCTTGTCGATGCCCGCCATGATCTTGATGAGCGTCGATTTGCCTACGCCGTTCGGGCCGACGATGCCGATCTTGGCATCCTGGTAGAATTGCAGGCTAATGTCCTTGAGGATCGGCTTTGGGGCGCCGGGGAAGGTCTTGGTCATCCCCTTCATCACATAGGCATATTGCGCGGCCATGAGGTCGGGTCTTTCGATCAGAGCTGGAGAAGATTTTCGCTGCCGCTCGTAGTGAAGCCGCTAACGGATGTGAAGCCCTCGCTCGCTTCGGGCGCTTTGGTGCTTCGGGTGACAGTCTGTGCAAGGTTCACCCAAAGGCGGGAAGCACAGAAGGCATTGCGCCGCTCTTGAGGGCGGTGCGAAATCGGTTAGAGCGGTGCGATGAAAAGACTGGTTTTGGGGGCTGTTGCCCTGTTCGCTTCCGCTGCCCAAGCCGCCCCGGAGAAAAGCGTCGCCTATGACATCATCGAAGACCTGACGACCGAGATCGGGCCGCGGCTGGCGGGGAGCGAGGCCGAGGCGCGGGCGCGAGCGTGGGCAGTCAAGCGGTTGAAAGCGATGGGTTTTGCCAACGTCCGCGTCGAGGAGTTCCCGCTGCCGGTGTGGGAACGCGGGGTCGAGACGGCAGAGATCGTCTCGCCGTTTCCGCAGAAGCTGGCGCTGACCGCGCTCGGCAATAGCGGAGCGACTCCGCCCGGGGGTCTGACCGCAGAGATCGCCTATTTCCCCACCTTCGCCGATCTTGAGGCCGCGCCGGAGCGCGATGTGCGTGGCAAGATCGCGTTCGTCAGCCACAGCATGACGCGGACACAGGATGGCAGCCAATACGGCCCGGGCGGCATTCCGCGGCGGCAGGGCCCTGCCCTCGCCTCACGCAAAGGCGCGGTCGCGATCGTCATCCGCTCGGCGGGCACCGATCGCGAGCGCCATCCGCACACCGGCGGAACGAGCTTCCCACAGGGCGTGACGCCGATCCCCGCCGCCGCGCTCTCGACTCTCGATGCCGAGCAACTAGAGCGGATCCTCGATCGCAGTAAGCGCGTGACGATGAAGCTGGTGCTGACTCCGCGACAGACTGGCATGGGGACTTCGGGCAACGTCATCGCGGAAGTGCCGGGGCGCGACCCCCGGGCCGGGCTGGTCGTGCTCGGCGGCCATCTCGACAGTTGGGATTTGGGCACCGGCGCGTTCGACGATGCCGCGGGCGTCGCCATCACCGCTGCCGCCGCCAAGGCAATCATGGACAAGGGTCGCGCGCCGCGGCGGACGATCCGCCTCGTCTGGTGGGGATCGGAAGAGGTCGGTCTGTTCGGCGGCTCGGCCTATTTCCAGAAGCACAGGCAAGAGCCTCACGCGCTTGCCGCCGAAAGCGATTTTGGCGCCGACCGCGTCTGGCGGGTCGATTTCCGCTTGCCCGACAGCGCCAAGCCGCTCGCCGATCGCATCGCCGTCGCGCTCGCACCGCTCGACATCGCCCGCGGCACCCAGCCCGCCGGTGGCGGCCCCGATATCGGAGAGCTGGTCGGCGCGGGCGTCAATGCCATCGATCTGCAGCAGGACGGCACTCGCTATTTCGATCTTCACCACACCCCCAATGACACGCTCGACAAGATCGATCCCGCGCAGCTCGACCAGAACGTCGCGGCTTGGACGATCATGCTCGACGCGGTCGCGAACGCGCCGGAGGATCTGCTGGCAGGGCCCAAATGAGGGGTTTGGCGGCGCTGCTTCTGCTCGCGGCGTGTGGCGCCGGCCCCGACGACGCCAGCAACGAAGCGATCGCCAATCGTGCTGAAACCTTGGAACGCGCCGCGGACGCATCGACCGATCAGCTGATTGCCGAGATCGAAGCGCAATCGAACGCGGATATCGCGGCAGAGGTGGAGGTAGAGGCGCAGACTGTGCCCGCCAACGCGACCGAATAAGCGCAACGTTGAATGTTTACTTCGGCTGGGCTATCGCGCCGCTCCGGTTCGGGGAGTGGCGCAGCCTGGTAGCGCATCTGCTTTGGGAGCAGAGGGTCGCAGGTTCGAATCCTGTCTCCCCGACCACGGCTTGGTTTTCGATACGATTAGCGAAGCTGTTTGAACGGCAGCCAAGCGCTGCCCGGAAGAGCAGCTTGAGCGATCTCGTCGCTTCGCCGCGGTTTGAATGCTGGGTCGCATGGTGGGCCCGGCAGGACTCGAACCCGCGACCAAGCCGTTATGAGCGGCCAGCTCTAACCAACTGAGCTACAGGCCCCACAAGCGACGGGCTCGCGTTAGCGGTGCTTGGCCGGGCTGCCAAGTCGCGCCTCCCAAGCAGCATCGATCGCGTCATCAACCGAGATCGGCGCGATTTCGAACTTTTCGAGCAACGACAGCAGCTGCTCCCACCAGCGGTAGAAGGCATTCAGTTCACCTGAGTTGCGGACATAGGGCGTGTGCCCGGGGGCAAGCGACGGCGAATGAAACGAGAAGCTGAATAGCAGCACCCCGTCGCGCAGCATCCAGCGAACCGCGCGAGCGACATCTTCGAACGGCATGTCCTCTGGGGTTAGCGCCACCCGGGCGAGCATGCCGAAGCGCGCGAGTGCGGCGATGCGGCGGGGGTTACGCCGGCCGTCGCCGATCAGCCAGCGGCCATAGCGACGCAACTGGCCGGTATAGGTCGCGCCCAGAGGCAGCTCCAGCAGCGCCCCGGTCGGCCCCGCCCAATAGGGCCGCACACCGTGGCGTATGAAGCTCGGCCCGCCTTCATGTGCGTAATCGAAGGTTGGCCGCACCGAGGTATCGGCGCGGTAGCCCAGATCCTCGAGCAGCGCCGCAGTATTTTCGCCGATGCCGTATCGGCCCGCGCGGTAAACTGTCGGTCGCCTTCCGACCACGTCCTCGATCCGTGCCGTCAGGCGCTCGAGCTTGGCGCGTTCAAGTTCGATCGGGAGGTTGCCGGCGAAACTGTTGACGGTCGTCACGTCCTCGTCGAACGGAGGACTCACCCAGGGATGGAGCTGCGTACCGACCGAGCAGCGCCCGGCAGCGTGAAGATCGCGCATCACCGCCCCCGATTCGGCGTTGTCGGCAACCGGGTAATCAATCAGGTAGCAAGGCTCTGCGCCGTGCGCTTCCATCAGCCTCTGGAATTCGGGCAGATGGCGCACCGCGCTGGTCGCGGTCGAATCGCGTGAGCGCGGTTGCGACCAATCAAATTCTTCCTCGGTATCGACGAAGACCATAAACCTGCGGCCGAACCCCGATGGGAAGCGCGCCAAATTGTCGCTGCGCGCGGGGTGATCGAGACGGCCCTGGTTGCGCTGGCGGCGGTCTGACGGCAGTCCAGGCTCTGGCAAGGCGCTATCTACTCTCGCTGGCTCCCACCGCGCTATCCGCTGCAACCGGCAGGCGCAAGACCAGCGCCTCGCCTGTCATATCGAGCGACCCGCCGGCGGCTTGCGCCTGCGCCTTGACCATTCGCAATGTGAAACCGAGGCCCAGCGGCAGAACATTCTCGGCATCGTCCCCCACATCAGCCGCATCGGAGACGAGTTCATCGGGATCGACTTCATGCAGCGCCGCCGGTTTGACGAAGCTCACAATCGCATTCGCCCCGTCGCGAATTTCGCAAATCAATGCCTCACCCTGCCTTGCCGCCGATAACGAGACGCGCGCCAGTGCGTAGATCAGGCGCGACGCCGTCGCTTCACCGACCGCAAGCGGCGACAAGTCGTGGCTCAGCCGGAAGTGCAGCTTTGCCCCACGCTCCGCCTCAATCGCGCGGCAATTTTCCGAAACCGAAGCCACCACAGCGGCGAGATCCGTCGCTCCGCCGCCCGCATCGACATCACGACTCCATCCATCGAGATCGTCGATGACCGTGAGCACACGCACCGCGTCGCGATTGATCTCGAGCGCGCGCCGCCGGTAGCTTTCACCGACGGGTCCGAGCAACTGCGCCTCGATCATTGCGGCAAAGCCGTGCACCGCATTGAGGGGAGTGCGCAGTTCGTGCGCGACCTGCCGAAAGGTGTCATCGCCGCTCGAATGCACCGCCTCTACAGGTGCAGCGGCGATAAAGGCGCCCGCGACACAGCGATAACCGAGGAAGCGCCCGTCACTCATGCGAAAGATGGGATCGCCCGCCACGCTCCACGTCCGTGCCTCGGGCAATGTCAGCCGGGCGTGGCGGAATGACGTTCGTTTCGCGAACGCACCTGCTGCATGCGCATCGAACCCGAATTCGCGCGGGCCATGCGTTTCCGCGAGCGGCATGCCAATCAACTGCGCGCGATTGGGCCAATCGGTCCAAGTTATTGACCCGCTGGCATCGGCTTCAAAGCGGAACGATCCGCTCAGAAAAGGCTCGGCGGTTTCAACTGTCGAAGTTTGATCGCGCTGCTCACGCCAATTGGCGATACGCGCCATCAAGTCGCGAATCTGGGTGTTCTCATTCGTCGCCTTGCCTGCGTCATCCGATGATGCGATCGCGAAATCGCTGTGGCCGAAACCCAGCAGTGCATCGCGCGCTTCATGCGGGAGATCACGTCGCTGCCGCAACAGAGCGCGGGCGTGTGGCGCGAGCCGTGGTATCACCCGCTGCCATTCCAACGGCGTCAACAGGGCACCGAGCATCACCGGGGCGG
>CBDUBW010000090.1:0-9830 GCA_965365485.1 uncultured Aquisediminimonas sp. | reverse complement strand
TCGATCATGGCGAAAGGCAGTCCCGAGCAGCAGGCGAAATGGGTGCCCAAAATGCTCAGCGGCGAATGGGCTGGGACGATGAACCTGACCGAACCGCATTGCGGCACCGATCTCGGCATGATCCGCACCAAGGCCGAGCCGCAGGCCGATGGCTCCTATGCCATTACTGGCACCAAGATTTTCATTTCGGGCGGCGAGCAGGATTTGACCGAGAACATCGTCCACCTCGTTCTCGCCAAGACGCCTGGCGCGCCCGACAGCACCAAGGGCATCTCGCTGTTCATCGTCCCCAAGGTGATGGTCGATGACGATGGCAATCTCGGCGAGCGCAACGCCGTCTCGTGCGGGTCGATCGAGCATAAGATGGGCATCCGCGCGCAGGCCACCTGCGTGATGAACTATGACGGTGCGACAGGCTACATGGTTGGCGAGGAGAATAAGGGCCTCGCCGCGATGTTCATCATGATGAACGCCGCGCGCGTCGGGGTCGCGATCCAGGGGCTCAGCCAGGGCGACATCGCCTACCAGAACGGGTTGCAATACGCGAAAGATCGTCGCCAGGGCCGCTCACTGACCGGCGCGAAAGATGCGAACGCCAAGGCCGATCCGATCATCGTCCATCCGGATATCCGGCGGATGTTGATGGAAGCCAAGGCTTTGACCGAAGGGTTGCGCGCGCTCTGTCTCTGGGGAGCGCTGCAATCCGACCTCGTCCACGCCGCGACGAGCGAAGAGGAGCGTCAGGCGGCGGACGACCTGCTGTCGCTGCTGACCCCGGTGATGAAGGGTTACGGCACCGACATGGGCTACAAGGTCGCGACCGACATGCAGCAAATCTATGGCGGGCACGGCTATATCGAAGAATGGGGGATGAGCCAGTTCGTTCGCGACGCCCGGATAACGCAAATCTACGAAGGCGCGAACGGCATCCAGGCGCTTGATCTCGTCGGCCGCAAGCTCGCCGCGAATGGCGGGCGCGGCATTCAGGCCTTTTTCAAACTCGTCGCCGAGGAAGCCGCGGCTGCGAAAGGCACTTCTGAATTGGCGGTGGTTGCGGCGGCGCTCGAAGCGAGCCTCGCCGACCTTCAGGCCTCGACCATGTGGCTGATGGCGAACGGTCTCGCCAATCCCGACAATGCCGGCGCGGCATCGACGCCCTATATGCATTTGATGGGCAATGTCGCGCTCGGCTTGATGTGGCTACGCATGGCGACGGCCGCCTCGGCGAACCGCGACGCCGATCCCGAATTCATGAACGCGAAACTCACCACCGCGCGCTTTTTCGCGGAAAAGATCATGCCCGACACGAGCGCGCTCCGCCGCAAGATCGAGACGGGTTCGGAATCGATGATGGCGATGCCGGTCGAGGCATTCTAGTTAACGAAATGCCTGTTGCGGCTTTGTCACAATCGGGCTGAAATCGCCGCCCGGCGATTGCGCGGCTTCTGGGGACAAGCCATTATCTCACGATAAGAATATTTTATCGGGAGGCTCGAATGACCCGCATTTCCGCCACTAAACTTCGCACCGGCGTCGCCTTCGCAGCGCTGTCGGTCCTCACCGGACCGGCGCTTGCCCAGGATGCCGCAGACGAGGTCGAAGGCAATGAAATCATCGTAACCGCGACCAAGCGCGGCACCACGCTGCAGGATGTGCCCTTCTCGATCAACGCGCAGACGGAAGCCGATATCCAGCGGCTGAACGCAAGCACCGTCGAAGATATTTCGCGTAACGTCGCCGGCCTGACCATTCAGAATCTCGGGCCGGGGCAGAGCCAGGTTTCGGTGCGCGGCGTCTCGGCGGGCCAGGTCGTTCGCGATCAGCCGGGCGTCAAGGAACAGGTCGGCGTCTATCTCGATGAATCGGTTGTTTCGCTCTCGCTGTTCACGCCTGACCTAGACCTGTTCGATCTCAATCGTGTTGAAACGTTGCGCGGACCGCAAGGGACACTGTTCGGCTCAGGCTCGGTGGGCGGCACGCTACGCTATATTACCAACCAGCCGGACATTTCCGAGGCGTCGGGAAAGTTTGAGGTCAATGCCAACCTCGTCGATGGCGATGATTGGGGCGGGCACGTCAAAGGCGCATTCAATCTGCCGATTGCTGACAACGCCGCAATCCGCATCGTCGGCTACTCGACGCGCTATGGTGGTTTCATCGACGCGTTGACCGAGGGTGGCAGGCGCGTGGAGGATATTAACGACGGCGAGCGCTACGGTGGCCGCGTTTCGATTCTGTGGCAGCCCGCCGCGGGTCTCTCGATCACCCCGCGTCTCGTTTATCAGAAAATCGAGGTCGACGGCTTCAACCGTCAGGAAATCTACAACCTCTACGCGAACAACTTTACCACCACCCGTCCGCGCGTGGTTTTCGATGAGCGCGAACAGTTCCTGCTCCTGACCGAAGGGTTCGACGACGAATTCAAGCTCGCTGACCTCACTATCGCCTATGAAGGCGACAGTTTCGGTGTGACGTCGGTGACTTCGGCGATTGATCGCGACATTCTCGTCAGCCGTGACGCCAGCGCGTTGACGGGCAGCGTCTCGGTCGATCTCGGTTTCCCGGCGGCTGGGGTGCTGCTGCCGTCGAACCTGCAGGACACGACCAAGGTGCGGCAATATACGCAGGAACTACGGCTCTCTTCGGTCGGTGAAGGGCCGTTTCAATGGCTATTCGGCGGCTATTACGCCGACGTTAAACGCAGATATCAGCAGCTCCTGCCGACCCCTGGCTATGACGCCTTCACCGATGCGACGCTAGGTGCGGGCACTTCGGCCGCGGTCGCCAATGGCTTTGGCCCCGACTCGCCCTATAATGCCCGACTGCCGTACAGTCTGAAGCAGGTCGCGATTTTCGGAGAGGCGAGCTACGAAATCACCGATGCCTTCAAAGCTACGCTCGGCGGCCGCTATTACGCATTCGATGAAGAGCGCCGCTTTATCTCTGGCGGTCTCTTCTCGAACGGTGATAACCGCTTCGACAAGACCTCGTCGGAAGGCTTCAGCCCGCGCTTGCTGCTGAGCTACGAAGCCTCGGAAAACGTCACAATCAACGCGCAAGCGTCGAAGGGCTTTCGCTTGGGCGGCGTCAACGATCCGCTCAACCTTCCGCTGTGCAACCCCGCCGACGCCGCATTGTTCGGCGGTTTCCAGGATTATGATGATGAGACGCTCTGGAACTACGAACTTGGCATCAAGACCGGCGGGCGCGGCTTCACATTCAATGCCGCCGCGTTTTACAACGATATCAAGGATCTCCAGGTTACGCTCGATGCCGGTTCCTGTTCCTCGCGCGTCGTTTTCAACGTCGACAAGGCGCATGCCGCTGGCGTCGAGGCCGAGTTTACGCTGACGCCGACCGAAGGCTTGGATTTCTCGGTTTCGGGAAGCTATGTCGAAGCCGAATTCGATACGACGCTACCGGGCGTTCTCGCGACGGCGACCGGCATTCGCGACGGCAACCGGCTTCCCACCGTGCCCAAGTTCCAGATCTCCGCATCGGGCACCTACAGCTTCCCGATCGGCGACGAGAGCGAGGCCTTTATCAATGCGACCTTCCAGCATGTCGGATCGCGCTACACCCAGCCGGCCGATCAGGAAAACAACCCGCGCACTTTCGTGACCGGGCTTCCTTTTGGCGGGGCGCCGGCAACGGCCTCAACCACGGTCGATCTCAAGCTTCCCGATTATCAGCTGGTCAATCTGAGCGCAGGTGTCGAGCTCCCGAACGAGCTGGGCCTCACTGTCTACGTCAACAATGTGTTCGACGAGAATGCGTTGCTTTCATTCGATCGTGAACGCGGCGGGCGGGCACGGCTTGGTTTCCAGACCAATCAGCCGCGCACCTACGGCGTTACCCTGCGCAAGGGGTTCTGAGCTAAGCTATGAAGAGGATTGCGGCGGGCCTCGGCGCAATCCTCCTCGCCCTTCTTGCATTCACTCAGTCAACGCCGCCGCCCAATCAGCTCGACTTGCTCAACGCGCTGTGGCCGGGGGACGGCGGCGTCTCGCGCGTCGTCGATGGCGCCGTGTTCGATGAGGCGACCGGCCTCAAGCTCGACGTCTGGGCGCCGGAGGGAACGAAAGCCGGGGACGGCAGGCCAGTGCTGGTCTTTTTCTATGGCGGCGGCTGGGCGCATGGCCAACGCGATCATTATGGTTTCGTCGCCAAGGCGTTCGCCGCGAAAGGCTTCGTCGTCGTCATGCCCGACTACCGCAAGGTGCCGTCGGTCCGCTTTCCGGCCTTCGTTCAGGACGGCGCGAAGGCGCTGCGCTGGGTGCAGGATAATATCGCAAAACATGGCGGCGACCCGGGGCGGGTCGGACTGTCCGGCCATTCCGCTGGCGCCCATATCGCCATGCTGCTCACGCTCGATCATTCGTGGCTCGCCAAGGCCGGCGTTGCGCCTGGCTTCGTCCGCGCCACGGTCGGCCTTTCGGGTCCGTACGATTTCATCCCGTTCGACTCGCGCCGCTCTATCGCGGCGATGCGCGCTTGGCCGCGCCCGATCGAGACGCAGCCGATCGCCTATGCCCGCGCCGATGCCCCGCCGATCATGGTCGTGACGGGCGCATCGGACGATACCGTCAAGCCCCGCAATGCGATCCTGCTTGCGCAGAAGCTGAGACGGCTGGGCGCGACTGTCGAGTTTCGCGCCTATAACGATCTGGGTCATGAAGATATCGCGATGGCACTCTCGAAGCCCTTCCGCGGGCGCGCGCCGGTGCTTGCGGAAGCCACGGCCTTCCTGCAACAACATCTGAAAAAGCAGGAGAGCGGCGATGCTGAGCAAGGGCGACGACTATCCGATCCACCAGACGCCTGAGCCGATCGCTTTTTCCGGCACCGACCGCAATTTCTACGATCGCTACTTTTTCTGCGCTTACCAGCCCGATGGCGGCGGCTATTGTGCCGGAGCCTTCGGCGTCTATCCGCATCTTAACGTCGCCGACGCGCATTTTTCCGTGATCCGCGACGGCGTCCAGCACTGCCTTCACGCTTCGCGGCTTCTGGGGATGGAGCGGATGGATACGCATGTCGGGCCGATCCGTATCGAGATTGTCGAGCCGCTCGCCAAGGTACGGCTCATCGTCGACAATCATGAGGGCATTAGCGCCGATCTGCTTTTCGAAAGCCGGTCAGAACCGTTGCAGGAACCGCGCTTCACGAGGCGAAGCGGGCCACGGCTGTTCATGGATCTGACGCGCTTCACCGTGAACTGCCGCGTCACCGGCTGGGTAGAGGTCGATGGCAGGCGCGAAAGCTATGACCACGCGCTTGGCACGCGCGACCGCAGCTGGGGCATCCGCCAGATCGGCGCGGCCGACCCGCAACCCGCCGTCCCGCAGTCGATCCCGCAATTCTACTGGCTTTGGGCCCCGACCAACTTCCCAAACCTGTCGCTCTATGCGCACGTCAATGAAGACGGCAGCGGCGCCCCGTGGAATCGCCGGGCGAGCCTGATGATGGATGGGGCAGGGCAGGGCGAAGCGCTTCACCTCCACGACGATCGCTTCGTCATCGACTGGCAACAGGGCAAGCGTCATGCCGCCGCGGCAAAGCTCGAAGTCCGCGATCCGTCGGGCCGCGATCATCTCGTCACCTGGCAGCCGCAGCAGATCTTCATGATGAAGGGCATCGGATATGGCCATCCCCAATGGACGCACGGCGGCTGGAAGGGCGAGCTCGCGGTCGAGCGTGAAGATATGCGTCCCGACCAGCTCGATCCGCTCGATCTCTCGCACCTTCACATCCAGGCCATCGCTACGGCGCGGCACGAGGGGGGCGGCACCGCATCTGACGGCATCGGCATCGTCGAACAGCTGGTGATCGGCCCACACGCGCCGAGCGGCTTTGCGGGTCTCAACGATGGCGCGGCCGCATGACGCCTATTCCGACGCTCGCCGACCTGACGGCCGAATGGTTGACAACGCTGCTGCGCGACAAAGGTCACGATTGCGAAATTGGCAGCGTCAGTGCGCGTGCAATTGGAACCGGCCAGGTCGGTGCAACTTATCGGCTGGCGCTCGATTATTCGCGCGGCACCGGCCCGGCCACCCTGATCGCGAAGCTGCCATCGAACGACCCGACCAGCCGCGCCACGGGCAAATCGCACCTCACCTATCTGCGAGAAGCGCGCTTCTACCAGACTTTCGCGGGGCGAAAGCCGTTGCCTGTGCCGGAGCATCTTTTCATCGCTTTCGATGACGATAGCCATGATTTCGCGCTGGTCATGCGCGATCTGCCGCGTCACGTTGCGGGTAATCAGCTCGCCGTGCCCACACACGAGGAAGCCGGGCATGCCATTGACGCTGCTGCGGCGATCCATGCCGGCTGGTGGGGCGATCCTATGCTCGACACCCTCGATTGGCTCAACGGCTCCAAGGCGGTGCCGCCGCCGCTCGATATCGAAGCGCTCTACGCGATGTTCTGGCCGGCCTTCCGCCAGCGCTACGGCAATCGCGTCACTGCTGACATGACCAAGGTCGGCGATGCCTTCGCGGGGAAGCTCAAGCCTTGGGTCGATGCGCGAAGCGGCCCGCGATGCCTGACGCATAATGACTTCCGGCCTGACAACATGTTGTTCGATCTTGGCGACCAATCGCGCCCGGTCGTGGTCGTCGATTGGCAGACGGTGGGGGTCGGCAATGGCGCGGGCGATCTCGGCTATTTCATGGGAACCGCGCTCGATCCCCCGACGCGCGCTCGCGAGGAGCGAAATCTTGTCGATCGCTACTGCCGGGGTCTGTCGGCCGCCGGCGTGCCGCAGGGAGATCTCGGCCAGGTCTGGGACGATTACCGCGCCGCTGCGTTCTCGGGCTTTCTGATGGGCGTGACCGCATCGATGGTTGTCGGCCAGACCGATCGCGGCGATACGATGTTTCTCACCATGTGCGACCGATCGGCGGCAATGGCGCTCGATCATGCGGGCGTTGCGCTGCCGTGATCGCGACTGTGCAACAAAATCGTCATACAGGGCTTTTACCGTTTCCCAGTGTCGGTACCGGAAGACATGGCTGAAGCCGACAATCCTGATCTAGCGGCGCGCGCGCTTGGTTCGCGCAACGAGCGCTTCTTCAATCGTGAACTGTCCTGGCTCGCTTTCAACGGCCGTGTTCTCGAGGAAGCGGCAAATCCGTCGCACCCGCTGCTCGAGCGGCTGCGCTTTCTTTCGATTTCCGGCACGAACCTTGACGAGTTTTTCATGGTGCGCGTTGCGGGGCTGCGCGGCCAGCAGTTGCGAAAGCTCGAACAGCGCTCGGTAGATGGTCTTCTGCCCTCCGAACAGCTCGCCGCAATTACGCGGGATGCCGATGCCTTGATGGTCGAGCAGCAGCGGCTCTGGCGTCAGCTGCGCAAGAGTCTTGCCAAGGCCGAAGTCCGCATTCTCTCGGCCTCCGAACTCGACAAGAGGTCGGCCAAGCAGCTCGAAGCCCATTTCCACGATCAGATCCTGCCGGTGCTGACCCCGCAGGCGCTCGATCCCGCGCACCCCTTTCCCTTCATTCCCAATCTCGGCCTTAGTCTTATTCTCGAGATGCGGCGGTTATCGGATAACGAGCTCGTCCGTCAGATCGTGATGCTGCCTTCCAAGCTGATGCGTTTCGTGCGCGTGCCGGGGCCGGCGGCGACCTATGTCTCGATGGAATCGCTCATTCAGCGCTTCGTCGGCCACCTCGTCCCTGGGCACGAACTGATCGCCTCGGGCGCTTTCCGGGTGATCCGCGATAGCGATATCGAGGTTGAGGAAGAGGCCGAAGACCTCATCCGTTATTTCCGCACTGCCATCAAACGCCGCCGCCGCGGACGCGTCATCCGGCTCGAGATCGAGGATTGCCTGCCGACGTCGCTGTCACAGCTCATCCGCAACGAAGTCGGCGCGGGTGGCGCGATCATCGCTGAATCCGACGGCATTCTCGGCATCGGCGATCTCTCGCAGGTTGTCGAGGAGGATGCCCCGGCGCTTAAATTCCCGGCGTTCGCGCCGCGCTTCCCTGAACGCATCCGCGAGCATGACGGCGATTGTTTTGCCGCGATCAGGCAGAAGGACATCGTCGTCCACCACCCCTATGAAAGCTTCGACGTCGTTCTCGCTTTCCTTGAGCAGGCGGTCAACGATCCCAACGTCGTCGCGATCAAGCAGACGCTCTATCGCGCGGGCAAGCAATCCAACGTCATTCGGGCGCTTTGCGAGGCAGCCGAGGGCGGCAAATCGGTGACCGCTGTCGTCGAGCTCAAGGCGCGCTTCGATGAGGAGCAGAATTTGCTTTGGGCGTCGCAGCTCGAAAATGCGGGCGTGCAGGTCATTTACGGCTTTGTCGACATGAAGACGCACGCCAAGATTTCGATGGTGGTGCGGCGCGAAGGCAATGAATTGCGCAGCTATTGCCACTTCGGCACCGGAAATTATCACCCGGTGACCGCGCGCATCTACACCGATCTCAGCTATTTTACCGCCGATCCCGTGCTCGCGCGCGACGCGGGGCAGGTCTTCAACTATATCACCGGCTATATCGAGCCTCAGGATCTGCAGGTGTTGACGATGAGCCCGCTGGGGCTGCGCGACCGCATCATCGCACTGGTCGATGAGGAAATCGCGCATGTTCGCGCGGGGCAGCCAGGCGCGATCTGGGCGAAGATGAACTCGCTCGTCGATCCCGAAATGATCGAGAAACTTTACGAAGCGAGCGAGGCGGGGGTCGAAATCGACCTGATCATCCGCGGCATTTGCTGTTTGAGGCCGGGCGTACCCGGCATGTCATCGCGCATCTGCGTCAAATCGATCGTCGGGCGCTTTCTCGAACATAGCCGTATATGGGCGTTCGGCGGCGGCGCTGCCTTGCCCAATCCTCAGGCGAAACTCTTTATTTCTTCCGCCGATTGGATGCAGCGCAACTTTGACCGTCGCGTGGAATATATGCTGCCAATCGAGAACCCAACGGTGCACGATCAGGTTCTCGATCAGGTGATGGTCGCCAACCTTCTCGACAATGAACAGAGCTGGATGCTCCGCGCCGATGGCCGCTATGATCGTGTCGAGCCCGGTGAAACGAGCTTCAACCTTCATCGCTATTTCATGACCAATCCCTCGCTGTCCGGGCGCGGCGGTGCGCTCGCCGATGGACGCGACGTGCCGAGGCTAAGCCTGATCCGCGATCAGTGAGCGAAAGTCTTGCCAATCGCGCAGTGATCGACATCGGATCGAATGCGGTTCGCTACGTCGCCTATGGCGGCGCGCCGCGCGGGCCGGTGCCCGTTTATAACGAGAAAGCGCAGGTCTCGCTCGGGCGCGGATTGGCGCGCGACGGCCTGCTCGATCGCGCGGACATGACCGAGGCCTTGGCTGCGCTCGATCGATTTGCGGCGCTTGCGCAAATGATGGGCGTGGAACGCGTCCATGTCGTCGCAACCGCCGCGGTTCGGGAGGCGCCGAACGGCGTCGACTTCATCGCGGACGCGGCCGAGCGCGGACATGTCATCGAGCTTCTCAGCGGAGACGAGGAAGCGCTGGCGGCGGGGATGGGCGTGCTCTGCGACGCACCATGGGCAGAAGGTTATGTCGCCGACCTGGGTGGCGGCAGCCTTGAACTCGTGCGTGTATCACGACGCAAGCTGACTAACCGCACGTCGGTTCCCTTCGGGACGCTGAGGCTCGCGGAAATGACATCGCGTGGTCTTGATCTGGCGGAGGCTTTGCGGAGCGCCCTCAAGGGCTTCGAGATTGAGCGCGGCCTTCATATTCACCTCGTCGGCGGATCATGGCGCGCCTTGATGCGGCTCGCGCAGCACCAGGCCGGGTATCCGCTCGACATACTCGCCAACTACGCCCT
>CBDUBW010000089.1:0-10039 GCA_965365485.1 uncultured Aquisediminimonas sp. | reverse complement strand
GCGGTCAGCGCATCCCCGTCGTAAGCGGTATCCTGCGCCGCCGCCTTCACCATCGCCTCGATGACGGCGGGATGGGCAGGCGCGGCATTGTCCGAGAAGAAGCGCATCGCGGACCGCCTCAAAGATGCTGTGGTGCTGCCGGTGAGGATTGAACTCACGACCTCTCCCTTACCAAGGGAGTGCTCTACCACTGAGCTACGGCAGCGTGTCGGTAAGGCGCGCGCCTATGGCGAATAGCGCTGGACCGGTCAAGGCAAGCGCGGTTAGCTGTCTGTCATGGCCAGGAATGAGGAGCGCGAGAAAAGATTGGCCGCGGCACTGCGCGACAATCTGCGCAAGCGAAAGGCGTCACGCAGCGGCGATGGTGGTCCGGTGGAGCAGCCGGTCGTGCCCGTCATACCCCCCGGTCGCGGCGTGGAGGACTGAGCGATTGTCCCACATCAGCAGCATGTCCGGCTGCCATTTGTGGCGATATTGGAACTCTTCGCGCCCTTGCCATTGATATAGCTCGATCAGCAGCGGAAGCGCCTCGGCATCGTCCATTCCTTCGATACCGATGATATAGCCGAAGCAACTGAACAGGCCCTCGCGGCCGGTTTCCGGATGTTTGCGGATCAGCGGATGAAGCTGCGTCGCCTCCGCGTCGCGTGACGGCCGGATGTCCATCGACCGTTCGGCTTTGTCGCCCTCGCCATAGAAGCCGTCGGGGGCATAAGCGCGCTTTGCGGAATGGATCGCCATCTTGCCCTCGAGCTTCGCGCGCATCGCATCGGGCATGGCATCAAGCGCGGCGTGCTGGTTGGCGAACAGCGTGTCGCCGCCGACAGGTGGAATGGTGATGCCGTACAGGCACGTCCCGGCAGGGGGCCGTGCCTGGAAGCTCCAGTCGCTATGCCAGTTCTCAGCGAACAACGGCGATCGCTCATCGGCGCGGCGCTCGACCGCAATGACGTGATCGCGACCGGGGATCGGCGCGATGAACGGATCGTGCCCGAAGCCGCCGAACGCCAGCGTGAACCGCTCGAGATCGTCGTCGTCCATCGCCTGATCGGGAAAGGCGAGGACATGATGTTCGAGCCAGGCCGTACGGATGTCGGCGACGGTCGTCGCATCGAGCGGCTGGGTTAGGTCTACGTCGGTGACTGTCGCGCCGCAGGCTTGTCCGCTAGGCTCGACCCGCACCCTGCTCAGCCCAGTTTTTCGAGCCGCGCCTGAAGCTTCGCCATCTCTTCTTTCAGAGCGGCGATCTCGGCGTCCTTGCTGCCTTCGCTCGGCTTCGGGCGGAAGGCGCTGGTCGCGGCTTCGAACATTTCCATGTTGCGCTTGGCAATTTCGCCAAACGGACTCTTGGCGAGCGCGCCTTCGACGGCTTCACGGAACTGGCTTTGGTTACGGCGGAACGACTCCATCGAAGCTTCGAGATATTGCGGCACCATCGCCTGCATCGAATCGCCGTACATCGAGATCAGCTGACGCAGGAAATTGGCGGGGAGCATCGTTTGTCCGCGCGATTCACTGTCCATGATGATCTGCGTCAGCACGCTGTGCGTGATGTCTTCGTCGGTCTTGGCATCGAGCACGACGAAATCGCGCTGCTCGCGCGTCATCTTCGCCAGATCGTCGAGCGTAATGTATGACGACGTATCGGTGTTATAGAGCCGTCGATTTGCGTATTTCTTGATGACGACGCGCCCCTCGCCGTCGCGCGATGCCTTCGCCATTCTCGATCCTTTTCGCAGCCGCACAAAGATTACGCGCGTTTGCGTTGCAGCGCAACATCGAAGCTATCCCCAATGACGATCGAAGCGCTGTCCCAACCCCGTCAGCAACTCGTATTGCGACAGCCCCGATTGGCTCGCAGCATGCTGCAGCGAATAATCGATTACGATCCAATCACCTTCTTGCAGTTCCGGCGCGGCTTCGACTGCGATCGCGGTCAGGTCCATCGACACGCGGCCGAGCACCGGGAAGCGTCCTCCGCCCGCACTTCCGCGGCTTGAAAACGCGCGCAGATAACCATCAGCATAGCCGATGTTGAGGATCGCGACCTCGATGTCGCGCTCGGCGGTGAAGGTCGCTTCATAGCCGATGCTGTATCCGGCGCGCAGAGTTCGGCGTTGGAGGATTAGCGCCTCGGGTGTCGCGACTTGCGCGATATGGCCCTCTGCCTCTGAGCGAGGAATACCGCCATAGAGGGCGAGGCCAGGGCGCGTCAGGTCGAACGCATAGTCTGCGCCAAGGCAGATGCCCGCGCTGTTGGCGAGGCTGAGGCGTTTGGCCGATGTCGTGCCAGCCAATGCGAGAAGCGCCGATTGCTGCGCAGCATTGCTTGCAGCATCGCTGTCGGCGGAGGCGAGGTGGCTCATCAGCGTATCGATTGCCAAGCCGTCGAGCGCGCCGCTCGCGACGTCTTCGGCCGAAAGCCCGAGCCGGTTCATGCCGGTGTCGACCATCACGTCGCACGGCTGCCCCGTCTCGCGCCACCGCGCGACCTGAGCGAGCGTATTGAGCACCGGTCGCGCAGGCGATGTGACCGCGTCACGCATATCCTCCTCGCGCACGCCGTGGAGCACCGAAAGCGCGCAGTCATCAGGCAAGGCCCCGAGCGCTTCGGCCTCGTCCCAGGTCGCGACGAAGAAGTTCCGGCATCCCGCTGCCGCCAACCGCGCCGCCACTTCGCGCGCGCCGAGGCCGTAGCCATCGGCCTTGACCGCCGCGCCGCATACCGCGCGCCCGCTCATCTTCGCGAGCCAGCGCCAGTTGGAAACGAGTGCCTCGCCATCGAGACGAAGCCGCAACGGCGAAGCCATCAGTCGAGTTCGGCGTTGCGATTCTCGGGCAGCCAGATCGCGCTGACGATAAAGGCGATCGCGGTCACCCCGATGCCGTACCACAGTCCGTTGAACGCCCCGCCCGTCTTCACGACGATATATTGCGAGATGAAGGGCAGGAAGCCGCCGAAATAGCCGGTGCCGATATGATAGGGGATCGACATCGACGTGTATCGAATCTTGGCCGGAAACATCTCGACGAGAATTGCCGCCACCTGGCCATAGGTCATCGCGGAGAGCATGACGAGCAGCGCCACCGCGAGGATGATGAGCAACGGGTTGCGATCAGCACGATCGGACTTGTCGGGATAGCCCGCAGCTTCAAGCGTTGCGACATAGGCCGCCTCGTCGAAGCCGCGCACTTCGGTCGTGCCGACGCGCAACACCACCTCCGAACCCTCCGCCTTGGCGTAGCTGATCCCGCGCTTTGAAAGGAAGTTGTACGCTTTGCCGCATTTGCTTTCCTGCTTGCTTGCGAAAACGTTGAAGTCGCATTCCGGCGCGACAAGCGTGACGGGGGAGGCCGCGGTCGCGCGCGACAGTGCCGGGTTAGCGGCATCGGCCATCATGTAGAAGAGCGGGAAGGTCGCGAGCATCGACAGCGCATAGCCGATCAGCAGCAGCCGCTTTCGCCCGAAGCGGTCCGACGCCCAGCCGAAGATGACATAGAAGGGTGCCGCGATCGTCGCTCCCGCCGCCATGTAGAGCAGCGCGTCGGTCTCCGGCACGCGCGCGGTGCCGGTGAGGAAGTAGAGCGTATAGAATTGGGAGGTGTAGTAGATGACGGTCAGACCCGCGGCGACCCCGAACATCGCGACGAAGATGCGCTTGATGTTGCCGGGATATTTGATGCTATCGACAAAGGGGTTCTTCGACGTCGTCCCCGCCGCCTTCATCGCCGCGAAGACCGGGCTCTCCGACAGTTTGAGCCGGATCCACAACGAGATGGCGAGCAGCAGGATCGAGATCAGGAAGGGCACGCGCCAACCCCAGGCTTCGAAATCCTCGGTGCTCATCACCGTCCGCGTCGCCAGCACGACGACCACCGCGAGCAGGAAGCCCCCCGCGACCGAGGCCTGGATCCAGCTGGTATATTGTCCGCGCTTGCCCACAGGCGCGTGCTCGGCGACGTAGATCGCAGCGCCGCCATATTCGCCGCCCAGTGCCAGTCCCTGAAGGCAGCGCATCAGCAGCAGCAAGCCCGCTGCCCAGACGCCGGCCTGCGCGAAGGTCGGCAGGAAGCCGATCGCCGCGGTCGCGCCGCCCATCAGCGAGATGGTGACGAGAAAGGTGTATTTCCGCCCGATCCGATCGCCGAGATAGCCGAATATGATCGCCCCCAGCGGCCGCACCCCGAACCCCGCGCCGAACACCGCGAGGCTGGCGAGCGTCGCCGCGGTAGGATTGTCGCTCGGAAAGAAAAGCCTTCCGATCAGCGCGCCCAAGATGCCATAAACGAAAAAATCATACCATTCGAAGACGGTGCCAAGCGACGATGCGGTAATCACCAACCGATCGCGCTTTGGATCGATCACCCCTTCGGACGCTGCAACATTTGACGCCATCGCTCTCCCCGCGCTTCGTCCGCCGCTTTAGGGGCGAAGCGCGAAGGCGCGCAAGTCAGACGCAGCGGACCTCGCCCGAGCCGACCTTGCGAGTCACGCAATCCTTGGTTCCCGCAATCGTCACATCGCCCGATCCGGCGATGCGCACGTTCGCCTGGCCGCTGGTATGCGCGTTGACATTGCCCGATCCCGCGACCGAGACAGCCAAGCTTTCGCTGAGCAGCTGCGGCGCTTCGATGTTGCCTGATCCGGCCACGCTGTAATCCGCCGCGCGCGCCTTGCCCTTGGCGCGGATATCGCCCGAGCCCGCCAGCGAGAATTTCGTTTCCGCAGCGCGCACGTCAGCGATGTCGAGATCGCCCGAACCCGCGAGGCGGCCTTCGAACCGATCGTCCGCCGTGGCGGCGACGCTGAGATCGCCCGATCCCGCAAGCGTCGCGCCGCGCACCACTGGCATGGTCACGGTGATGACCGCGCCTTTGCCCGAGCTCCAGTTCCAGCCTTCGCGCTTCTCGCGCCCCACATGAAGCGTGTCACCCTCGACGCGAATGTCGAGCCGATCGAGCACGCTTTGCGGCCCCGTCGCCTCGACCGCGAAGCCCTCGCCCGCGATGACCCGGACGTTGTCCGACCCGGCAAGTTTGACGCGCTCGAATCCCGATGCGGAGAAACTGCGCGAACCCATCGGACTGTTATCGTCCTGAGAGGCATTGGCCCCGGAACAGGCCACGGCGATCAAAGGCAGAATTACGGCGGCGATGCGCATCGATAGGCTCCTTGCTGTGTTAGGAGCACAATACAGCGGGGTTAGTCATATGGTCAAATTTTTTTCGACGAACGACAGGTTGAGGCGGATCAACCCGTTCCGGGCTTGAGGCCTTCGCGGGCCTCGCGACGATCCTGCTCGAGATTTTCCTCGCGCTTGACGGGCTCGCGCGCACCTGCCTCCGCGAGCGCTTCGTCCTGCAGATCCGGCCGGGTTACACGGCGGCTGTCACCGACGTTACGATCGAGCGTTTCGCTGGGGCTGCGCGCGCTGCCCTTGGGCTGATTATCGATAGACTTGTTGGGGGTGTCGGTCATCGCGGTTCTCCTTCGCGCAGAACAACGCGCCAGCACGGCAAAAGGCTCCGCTAGTCGCCCCCGCCGCCGCCATCTCCGCCGCCGCCCGAATCTCCACCCGAGTCGCCGCCCCAGTCCCCGCTCGCGCCGCCGCCGTCGAAATCGCCGCCGCCTGCAATATAAGCCGCCCCTCCGGCGGCTGCCGTGCCGCCCGCGGAGCTGTCCGAACCGGAATAGCCATGCGAAGGATCACTTCCGCTGCCGCTATCGCTATGGCGTCTCCGGGACCGACTATGCCTGCGTCCCAGCCAGAACACAAAGGCGATCCATGCGATGAACAGAATCAGAAACCAGTCCATGGCGCTGCCTCTCAAACAAAGACAATTTGCGGATCGAATGCTGCCGGCGCCGGGGGCGTGGCCGCGGGAAAGCCGACAGTAAATACCGCCAGCGGCCGATATGGCTCGATGATTCCAAGCTCGCGCCGGACAGCTTCCTGCGAAAGCCAGAGATTGGGGGATCCCACCCAGCAGCTACCGACGCCTCGCGCATGCGCAGCGATGCTGAAAACCTGGCCGATCCGCGTACATTCTTCGAGCGCGAGCGGGTTGCCCGCATTACCTGAAATAATCACGAGCATGGACGCATTATAGAAAACGCTGAAATCGGGGCGGTCAGCCCAGCCGTACCTCTCGACCGAGGGCCTGCTGGCGCGGGTATAGGCAAGAGCGCGCGCGCCGAGATCGGCGATGCGTTGCGTGCCTTCGATGACCGTGAATAATACCGTGTCGGGCGGGCTGCCCGGCGTCCACGGCGCATGAACCGCGTCGCGCAACACCTCGGTAATCAGTGCGCGCGGCGGGGTTTCGGGCGCGTAATCGCGAATGGAACGGCGTGTTCGTATCGCAGTGATTGCGTCCATTCAGGCCCTCCCCACAAGTCCTGTGTCGGTCAATTCCAGTCCGTCTGGCGGCCCGCATGTTTTCCAATACTCGATTAGGCCCAGCCCCTCGACTATCTCCTGAAAGCGATCATCGCAGTGAAGTGGGCGCAGGCCGGGCCACCATAATCCGCCGAGACTGACCATCGACACATGTCGACCGAGGCGATGCCGTTCCACGAAGCCGTGCGCAACGTCGAATGCGGCATCGAGGTTGCTGAAAATAGTTTGCCAAGTGATAAGAAGGGTGGGCAACACCGGGTCGGCCCAAAAGCGCTCCTCCGTCTTGCAGACTTGATAGAGTTTGACGAGTGCGCGGCTCGCCACGGCAGGATCGCGCTGCCCGCCAAGCGCACCGAAAACAAGCGCGAACAGTTGCGGGCCGCTCGCTGCTTGAGCCACTTCGGAGATAGCGCCGTTGAGTTCAATCGCAGCCGCTTCGACGTCACCTTGAAACCAGATACGGTTGGCGTTCAGCGCGCGATAGATGCCGCCGCGGGTCATCCCGAGCATCCCTGCCAGCTCGAGATATTGCGACATCGCCGGAAAATCACCTGTAAAGCCTGCGCAAACGGCGTTGATCCACGCCGCCATCGGCCGCGCCGGGGCCAGCTCCAGAGCCCGCGCCGCATGTTCGCGCGCAAGGGCATGAAAGCCCGTCGGCGCCAACACGTAGAAGGCGTAGGCTTCGTGCACGAGCGAATTATCGCCATCGAGCCTTATCGCCGCGCGGAAGTGCGCATTTGCGCTGACCCACCGTCCCTCCATGGCATCGAGGCATCCCAATATGCCGGTTGCCCCGGCTAGACTCGGATCAAGTTCTAGCGCCCTTTCCGCTTCCGCTCGTGCCTCCTTGAACACCCCGCGCTGCATCAAGTCGGCAACACCGGTTGTGAGCAGCGTTCCGGCAAGACCTTCGTGCGCACGGGCAAAATGCGGGTCGAGCGCGATGGCGCGGCGCTGAAGCGCAACGGCGTTCGGGAGCGATCCGTCACTCAACTGGCTGGCAATTGTTGCTGCCTGAAGCTGAAGCCGTTTTGCTTCTACATTCTCCGTATCGCGCGCGCGAACACCGATACGCGTGCCAAGTGCAGCCGCTATCGCCGTGGCGAGATCGTCCTGCAAATCGAGCAAATCACCTTCCGCCCGATCAAAATTTTCCGACCAGATGTGAAAGCCATTCGTTGCGTCGATCAACTGGGCGGTTATGCGCAGCCGGTCGCCGCCTGCCCGAACGCTGCCCTCGAGCACCGCCTCGACAGCAAGCTCGCGAGCGATCTGACGGATGTCGATGTCGCGACCACGATAGGCAAAGCTCGAGGTTCGCGACGGGATCTTAATGCTATCGGTGCGCGCCAATGTGTTGATCAGTTCTTCGGCCAGGCCCTCGCCCATGCGGCCGAAGGAGGGATCGCCGGTAAGATCCGCGAAAGGCAGCACGGCCACCGATTTGGGCGGGTTGGGGCGGGGCACCTGAACCGCACGCTCCGCCTGCAGCCGGTAGCCCAGTCCTCGAACGGTCGTTACCGCGCTCGATGCGGGGCCAAGCGCCTTTCGGAGCGCCGCGACATGGACCTGGATCGCATTTTCCTCGACGATGACGCCCGGCCAGACCGCGGCCATCAATTCGTCCTTGGTGACGACGGCGCCTTCTGCCTCTGCGAGCACCGAAAGAATTTCCAGCGCCTTGCCACCGATTGGGACGGGCGCGCCGTCCTCGAGCAATTGTCGCCGCGGCTGCAGGACAAGATTGCCGATCCGGTAGCTCGTCATGTCCCCCGCCCGAAACCCCTTCAGAAAAGCTTCAGCTTCTTTTCAGCGTGTGCCCAAGGATGCGTCCGCCTTCAAGGCGCATAACTCCACTCACGGTCACAACAGGTGGCCGAAATAATGGAGGCTATCATGTTCAACAAATCTGTCATGTTTTTCTGCGCCGCCGCGATCGCCACGCCGGTTCTCGCGGCCTCCCCGATCGGCACGCCCCGCAGCGTGATCGTCAGCTACGCCGGTCTTGATCTGTCGACCGACGCTGGCCGAAAGGTCTTCGACCGTAAAATCCATTCAGCCGTGCGATCGGTTTGCGGTGTTGCGCCGGGTGACGGGTGGGTCGCGTTGGCGAAGGCGCGGCGCTGCATGAAGGCAACCAAAAGCGACGCGCAGGCAAGCGCCAGCCTCGCGGCATTGCGTCAGCAGCGCGATCGTGATGGTACCCAGGTGGCGATCGCAACAAAATGATCGGCGTGTTGATCGGGGCGGCCCGCCCGCCCCGATCACTCCACGGTGACGCTCTTGGCCAGGTTGCGCGGCTGATCGACGTCGGTGCCCTTGGCGCAGGCGACATGATACGCCAGCAGCTGCACCGGCACCGCGTAGACGAGCGGCGCGATCAGCGGATGCACCTTGGGCATTTCGATCGTCGCGAGGCAGCCTTCCCCCGCCTCGGCTATCCCTTCCGCGTCTGAGATCAGCAGGATCTTACCCCCGCGAGCGCGGACTTCCTGCATGTTGCTGACGGTCTTCTCGAACAATGGGCCCGATGGCGCAAGGACGATGACCGGCACCGCCTCGTCGATCAGCGCGATCGGCCCGTGCTTCATCTCGCCCGAGGCATAGCCCTCGGCGTGAATGTAGCTGATCTCCTTCAATTTGAGCGCGCCTTCGAGCGCGAGCGGATAATCGGGGCCGCGGCCGAGATAGAGCACGTCACGCGCAGGGGCGATCAGATGCGCGTGTCTGGCAATATCTTCGTCATGCGCGAGCGCGGCGTTTAGCGCGGCGGGCGCCTCGGTAAGATGCGCGACGACATCCTGTTCCTCTTTGCGCGTCATCCGGCCCTTCTTGACCGCGAGGTGCGCAGCGAGCGCGGCGAGCACCGCAAGCTGGCAGGTGAACGCCTTGGTGCTGGCGACGCCGATTTCTGGCCCAGCATGGGTGGGGAGCAACAGATCGGCCTCGCGCGCCATGCTGCTGGTGGGGACGTTTACGACGACCGCGATCTTCTGCCCGCCTTCGCGCGCGTGGCGCAGCGCGGCGAGCGTGTCCGCCGTCTCGCCCGACTGGCTGATGAACAGCGCCAGCCCGCCGGGTTCGTAAACCGGATCGCGATAGCGAAACTCGCTCGCGACATCGAGATCGACGGGAACGCGGGCAAAGCGTTCGAACCAGTATTTGGCGACCATTCCGGCGTAGAAGCTTGTGCCGCAGGCGACGATGGTAATGCGATTGATACCGCCCAGATCGAAGTCCATCTGCGGCAGTGCGACCTGCTGCTCGAGCGGGCGAATGTAAGAGCTGAGCGTCTGGGCGACGACGGTCGGCTGCTCCCAGATCTCCTTTTGCATGTAGTGGCGGTAATTGCCCTTTTCGATCGCCGCGGCGGAGACGCCCGAGGTCGTGATCTCGCGGGTCACGGACGCGTTACTCTTGTCGAATATTTCGGCGCCGTTGCGGGTGATAATCACCCAGTCGCCCTCATCGAGATAAGCAATGCGCTGGGTGAGCGGGGCGAGCGCCAGTGCGTCCGAGCCGAGATAGGTCTCACCCTCGCCATAGCCCACCACCAGCGGCGAACCGAGCCGCGCGCCGATCAGCAGATCGGGATGCGAGCGGAAGGCGATGGCAAGCGCGAACGCACCGCGCAG